>JAKEEQ010000241.1 GCA_022616515.1 Chloroflexota bacterium
CCCCATCACTGGAAATGGGTCGGACAATTTTTATGGATAACCGTGCATTACGACCATATCTTCGAGCCAATCAACGATCAACGGACTCGGTTGATCTGGGTTGTTGACGCAAAAGGATTTGCTGTGTCAATCTTTGGCCGCTTGTTCAAAATGATTTATAACCGGAATCTAGACAGGGCAATTCCCAATTTGGTTGCGGAACTCAACGCGACAGTAGCATGACCGCATATCCGGACTGAGCGCATCTTTTTCGGCTTTCCCCTGTTTCAACTAGCAAAGAGACGGGAGGAACGATGAGTGAGTCGAAGTCAGGCGGATTCTTTTCCGTCTTCACTGGGACAATAGCCGGTCTAAGTGTTTTTGCGTGCGCAGCCATTGCCTGTGTTGGTGTGGTCATCACCGGCGCGATTGTCTTGCTTGCGCTGAACAACGAAGCAGAACCGGATGACCCTCAGGAACAAGCCATTGCCGCTAATGACGGCTTTGGCTCCAAGGACAGGCCCATTCGGACGGGTGAGTGGGCGATTTTTGATGATGTGGACATGCGGCCTATTCAAGTTGTGTACGCGCCGGATGCCGAGTTTACTGATCTGACTACGCGCCAGAATCCGCCACCAGCGGGCGAACAGTATGTGCTGGTGCAGTTTGAAATACGCTGCAAAACTCAGGAGTGTAACACCCGATTGGCATTAACAAGTTTCTGGTTGATCGATCAAGCCGGGCGGCAGTGGAAAGAACCCTTCCTCACCATTGAAGTGAAGGATGATCTCGACAGCCACAATGCCAGCCGCGACGAAATCATCACGGGCTGGCAGGCATTTACCTTCCCGCAAAATGAGGCGGTCCGCGCTATTCTGATGCAGTGGGGTCTCGGCCCACATCTGTATGCCCTTCCACCGGCGTAAACGGCCTACTTCCTGCTTGCAGAATTCGAACAAATGTGCTAATAATGTGTAACAACACCGCTTGAATTGCAGGGAGGCAGCATGTCGTACAAACCCAACAACTACACCACTGTTTCGCCCTATCTGATTGTTGATGGGGCGGACGCCACCATCCAGTTTCTCACCCGCGTATTCGACGCCGAAGAAATACGCCGCTTTCCCGGCAACAATGGGAAAATCATGCACTCTGAGGTAAAAATAGACGACAGCGTTCTGATGCTCGCGGATAAGTCCGATGACTGGCCCCCGATGCCTGCCTATGTGCATATCTATGTGCGCGATGTGGATGCCACCTACCGGCGGGCACTGGAAGCAGGGGCAGAACCGGTGCAGGAACCCGTAAAGAAAGATGACCCGGATAAACGCGGCGGCATCAAAGATGCGGGCGGTACGACATGGTGGATTGCGACCAAAGTGGAGTAGTCTACCCTGTTCTTTGTTTTTGCATTCATATCAAGCGAATGTAAGGAAATATGATAAACAAACAATACGGCAAATCGGCAGTTCTTGCCTCGGTTAGCTCATTTGGTGCGACACAGGGAATCGTCCTTATGGTGATCGCCATGTTCTCCATCACGTTTGTGGATGCATTGGCGAAACACTTAAGCATCGACTACTCCCCCCTCTTCATCAGTTGGGCCAGATATGCTGTTGCATGTGCGGTTGTTTTGCCAATTGCGGTCGCATTGCATGGTCGAAATGTATTCCCATCGGACCGGCGCGTCTCGCACCTCTTGCGCACTGTTTTTCTGGTAACAGCGATGACACTGTATTTTCTTGCAATCGCCCGGATACCCCTATCTACAGCAGTGAGTGCATATTTTGTGGGGCCGATTATCGCTGTTGTATTTTCGGTGATACTTCTCAAAGAGCAGGTAACATCCTGGAAAATATTGTGTCTCATTCTGGGATTTACAGGGTCCATCATCATTGTGCGGCCCAGTGGTCAAATCGACCCCGGTATCTTTCTGGCGCTTGGGGCAGGCACTTTTTTTGCACTATATCTGATTACCACCCGTCAAGCGGCGCAGGAGAGTGACCCGGTAAAGACGCTGGTATTCCAATGTGTTGTTGGGATGGTGATTTTAACACCACAGGCTCTGCTGTCGTGGTCTAGCATAGGTTCAGAAGACATTCTCCTTTTCGCAGGATTGGGGCTGTTGTCTGCCGCCAGTCATTTCCTGTCGATAGCCGCTTTCCGTCTGACGGACGCATCGACACTCGCGCCACTTGTTTACGTTGAACTGATAAGTGCATCTTTAATCGGTTATCTTGCTTTCAATGAAATTCCGACGATAACGACGCTAATCGGTGCCGGGTTCATCATGTCGGCGGGGCTTATTATGCTACAGCGTCAGAATCGACGGTTGAGTGATCGTACGCCGTTAAGTTGACCGAAGGAGTGACACATGAGCGCCATTTTTGAAGGCAGAACATCCGACTCACCGTATGTTGAATTCATCTGGCGAGGCCGGGTGCTTCAGGATTATTCGCCGGTTTGCCCCGCCGATGTGCGCTGGAACCTGCTTTTCACGAAACACAACGGCAAGATTCAGGTGTCGGCTGAGGGCGCAACTTCACAGCACGTCCCCAAACAAAACTTCAAAGGGGCCGAATTTCTGGTCATCAAATTCAAGCTAGGCGTCTATCTGCCCTATCTCCCGGCAGGCGACCTGCGGGACACCGATGCCATCCTGCCCGATGCATCCAGCAGAACGTTCTGGCTGAACGGCTTCTCGTGGCAGTTTCCAGATTTTGAAAACGTGGAGACGTTTGTGGAACGGCTGGCCCGCGAGGAAGTCCTCGTCGTAGACCCTGTCGTCCAGTCTGTCGTTCAAAATCAGCCTGTCGATGTGTCGTCACGCACGGTGCGGCGTCGCTTCTTATATACGACGGGCTTAACCCCCAAATCAATTGAGCAGATCGAACGTGCCCAGAAGGCGTCAGCGATGCTCGAACAGGGCGTTTCTATCCTTGACGCCGTTTACGAAGCGGGTTATGCCGACCAGCCACATATGACACGCTCGCTCAAGCGGTTTATCGGGCAAACCCCGGCTGAAATCGCCCGCGTAAATCAGTCTGTGTAGCGATTCATGACCGCCATCAAATTTGACATTCTGCCACCCCCGGCAGCGCTCAAAAACGATGTAGAATGTTTCCGGGCTATAGAATACAGCGGCGATGAGGGACCTTCCATCAATGTGTGTATATCTGGTTTGCCGGGCATCGTTTTTCAACACCACCACGGCTGCTCGCCAATTGAACGTATTGTCACACCGTCTGGTTCTATTTCGGACGTTCCAACGCTGTATATCTACGGACAAATCACACAGCCGGGTATCATGAAGCACAAAGCCGGGCCGTATACCATGACGCAGGTCGTTTTGAAGCCCCACGCGCTGAATACGCTGCTTAGCCTGAACGCCGCCGAGTTGACCAATACTGGCCTACTCCCGCTGGACGATTTGTACGCAGGCGATCTCAACGATCAATTGTTGGAAGCTGACAATCAGCAAGACCACATCGCCTTGTTGACGAAATTCTTGCTGGACAGCCGAGCGAGGGCACAATCGAGGGATAAGTTGGTCGAAGAAAGTCTGCGTGCCATCCACAAAAACGCCGTTTCAATCACCGTATGCAGCTTGCTTGCCCACCTGAACCTATCCGAACGCCAGTTTGAAAGGCGATTCATACAGACTGTCGGTCTCGCTCCCCAATTCTATATCCGCGTGAAGCGCTTCAATGAAGCAGTCCGGTTGATGAAAACGGGGCGATTCGAGCGTTTGACGGATGTTGCCCACGCCCTGAACTTCTACGACCAATCCCACTTCATTCGCGACATCAAAGCATTTTCGGGCATTACCCCTAAGAGTCTCTCGCAAAAGGTAAATGATTTCGATCCTACCCAACGAATCATCGCGTTCGTGTGAACGTGACGGTTTTTTACAATTGTTGGGCGCTTGTGTGGGGCATACTGGTAAGCACACTGAACACAAGGAAGGACTCTCAAATGCGCAAGATTATTGTCTTCACCAATCTGACTCTCGACGGCGTGATGCAGGCTCCGGGCCAACCGGACGAAGACCGTCGCGGCGGGTTTGAGCATGGCGGCTGGGGAGCTCCCTATGGCGCGATGCAGAGCAGCGAGGCTGCCGAAAATCTGGGCAATTTTGGAGCATTGCTGCTGGGACGACGTACCTACGAAAACTTCTACGACTACTGGCCCAAACAAACTGACAGTCCCTTCACCGAAATACTCAACAACATGCCGAAATATGTCGCCTCAAGGACCCTGGGCGAACCGCTGCCCTGGATGAACTCCACACTGCTTGGTGACGATTTGCCGAAAGCACTCGCTGAACTCAAAAACGGGTCGGGTTCCGATATTGTGGTGATGGGCAGTGGTGACCTCATCCAGACCCTCATCAAACATAACCTCATTGACCGCTACGTACTCTTGATCCACCCGCTGGTTTTGGGATCGGGACGGCGGCTCTTCCCGGATGGAGGCGAACCAGCGTCGATTCAACTCGTCAGCGCTAAAGCAACCCCTAACGGCGTCGTGGTGGCGACCTACGAGCCTGTCTGAGGAGAACTAAATGCGAAAAATCGTTATGCTCAACCGGGTATCACTTGATGGTTATTTTGCGGGGATAGACGGTGAAATTGACTGGTTCATTCACGACCCCGAAGTGGATGCCGCCGCTCACGAAATGATGAACCCTGATACCATACTGTTTGGCAGCCGCACCTACCAGATGTTTGAAAACTACTGGCCTGCTGTCGGGAAGGACCCCAGCGCTCCGCAAGAAGCGCGGAGGATTGCCCGCGAATTGGATGAGATGAACAAGGTGGTGTTCTCAAAATCGACTCTTGAAGATGTTACATGGATGAATTCCCGGTTGGTGAAGGATGGGGTTGTCCAGACCGTCAAGGAACTCAAACAGGGCGAAGGCCCGGACATCACCATATTCGGCAGCGGTACAATTGTCCAGCAGCTTACAGATGCCAGACTGGTTGACGAGTATATCCTCATAATGACGCCGGTGGTGCTGGGAGCGGGAAAACGGCTGTTCAGTGATGGTACAAGTCTGTCCCTTGAACTGGTGGAAACGCGGAGTTTTGCTTCGGGTAATGTGCTGCTTCGCTACCGAGTTTAAACGCTGAAGATTGATTTGAAAACGGGCGAGTGCAGCACTCGCCCTATTTTTCCGGCTCGATTACTCATCGTCGCCACTGGCATCCTCAACCGCGCTGTCACCAGATAGATGCCCGTTTTCAAAATACTCTGCCGGGGCGAGCTTTTCAAGCTTCTGGCGAAGTTTCCCGACCCGAACCGCTGCATCCCCGACATTCATCGCAAAGAACACTTCACCCTTGTAATCGCGTTTATACAGCGGTGCTCGTTCGGCTTCCAGCGGGATAATCCGCCCCTTTCTGGTGAACACCAGAATCGTCTGCTCAGGCCGCACGACTTCCGCACCCGCCAGCAGATTATTTTGACCCTTGGTTTTCTTCAACGTTCGCAAGCCCAATCCTGCGCGATTTTGCAGCGTGTATTCTTCCAGATCAGTGCGTTTGCCGCGTCCATCCGGCG
Organism: Chloroflexota bacterium; assembly: GCA_022616515.1. Classification (GTDB taxonomy): domain Bacteria; phylum Chloroflexota; class Anaerolineae; order Aggregatilineales; family J027; genus JAKEEQ01. The sequence continues at coordinate 5,542 of JAKEEQ010000241.1, forward strand.
TCACGACGATAACCTCGGTCCCTTCGCGGGCAATGCCTGCCCCCACCACAAAGTCATCATCCTTGAGTTTGATTCCAATCACGCCCCCGGCATTGAGGCCCATCGGGCGCACGTCATCTATCACGAAGCGAATGGCCTGTGCGTGATGCGTGATAATGACGACTTCATCACCATCGGCCACGAAATCAACCTTCATGATGGCGTCGCCAGCTTCCACATTGAAGACGCTGAAAACGTTATGCCCAAGCCCCGGCAAATCCTGAATCCGGATGCGTTTGACCTCACCCAGCTCAGTTGTAAAGAAGATATAGCCATCCTCAATATCGACCGGCAGGCTGATGATCCCGATGACGGGCGCGTCGCTGCTCAGACCGCATAATCGGTTGAACTCGATGCCGTCTCTGGCATTCACCGCCTCTGGCAACTGCGCCACCGACAGGGTCCCGCACATGCCTTCTGTCGTAAACAGATACAGCGTGTCCTGTGTGGTGGCCCTTGTCACGAAGACCGGCGGCTCCTTGTCACGTTTACTGATATGTGGTTCCTCACCTTCCGGCGTGCGGCAGATATAACCGGAAGCTGTCATACATATAAATGTCTCTTCTTTGGGCAGGGTCAGATAATCAAGGTTGATTTCCTCCGGTGCCCCGTCGATAACCTCAGTCTGGCGGGTATCGGGATAATCTTTCAGGATCCGCTTGATTTCGCGCTTGACCTCCAACCGCACCAGCGCCTCGCTGGATAGCAGCGCGGTCAAATCGCGGATAAGGTTGGTTAATTCTTCGTATTCTTCCTGCAATTTCTGGCGTTCCAGAGCCGCCAATCGGCGCAACTGCATATCCAGAATGGCCTGCGCCTGTGCATCCGTCATTTTGAAGTGTTCCATCAGGTTATCACGCGCATCCTGCACCGAGTCCGAGTCGCGAATAATCTTGATGGCCCGGTCAATATCATCCAGTGCTGTCAACAGCCCTTCGACAATATGGGCACGCTGTTCGGCCCGGGACAGGTCGTAGGTGCTGCGCCGCTGGATGACTTCCATGCGGTGCTCGATATAAATGCGCAGTGCCTGTTTGAGGCTGAGCATACGTGGTTCGCCATAGGCCAGCGCCAGCATGATGTAGCTAATGGTGGATTGCAGCGGCGAATATTTGAAGAGGTTTTCGAGCACCTCGGATGAATCGGCTTCTTTATCCAGTTCGATGACAATGCGCAGCCCGGCCCGGTCCGATTCATCGCGCAGATCAATGATGCCGCCAACCTTGCCCTTCTGCACGAGGTCGGCAATACGCTCAATCAGGCTGTTTTTGTTAATCTGGAAGGGGATTTCGGTGACGATGAGCTGGCGACGCCCGCGTCCGACCTCTTCCAGATGCACTTTTGAACGTACAATGACCTTGCCGCGCCCGGTGGCATACGCCTTGCGCAGCATATCCTCGCCGTCTTCCTCATATTTGCGGTAGACCACGCCACCCGTCGGGAAGTCTGGCCCCTTGATGAATTCCATCAGATCACTGACGCTGATGTCGTCCAGATGCTTCCAGTTGTCCAGCATATACATGAGCGCATCACATACCTCGTTGAGGTTATGGGGCGGGATGCTGGTGCTCATGCCGACCGCGATACCCGATGAGCCATTCACCAGCAGGTTCGGCAGGCTGGCTGGCAGCACATCTGGCTCCGTCAAAGAGCCGTCAAAATTGTCGCTGAAATCGACGGTATCTTTACCAATATCGTCGAGCAGATGACCGCCCACCAAGGACATTCGCGCCTCTGTATAGCGCATCGCCGCCGCTGCATCACCATCAATGCTGCCGAAATTTCCCTGCCCGTCTACCAGTACATAACGCTGCGAGAACGGTTGAGCCATACGAACCATTGCGTCATATACCGATGAATCGCCATGCGGATGATATTTACCCAGTACCTCACCGACAATACGTGCGCTTTTGCGGTAGGGGGCATCTGCTCCAGAACCCATCCGGTACATCGCATACAAAATCCGGCGGTGCACTGGCTTCAAGCCGTCTCTGGCATCCGGCAGAGCACGCGACACGATGACACTCATCGCATAATCGAGATAGGATTCGCGCATTTCCTCTGTGATTTGTCGTTGCCGAATTGTCGAAGACATATGTTTCCTCAAATGAACGTAGAATGCGGGGCAAACTATAAGATATTGCCCGATAATTTGTCAACCATAGAACGGATGTTCAACTATTATACAGCGAATCCGCCCGCTTGCAAAGCAGAGAATACCGCATGATTCGTAAATTCTGGTTAGAATTTGAGGTAGTGGTCACATATTGACTGATGAGAGATTTTCTTTTTTCGGACAGCATCATGCAGTTTAACATTTAAATGCGTGTTATGGCTTTTTTGATACGGGACGCGGTGTACCGTGCCCCTCCGAAGAACACCCCACCACAGGCGTCGGGTAGACCCGATCCCGGTTCGTTGATAACCCGTATTATTTTCTTTAAACACATCATGGCGTCCGACAGATAACTTGCCTTATCAGTTAAAACATTACCACGACCAGAACTGAGATGTACAACATTTACTCTACATTACGTTCATATTCAACCACCACTCTCATTTGCTAACAAGTTCTTTATGCTTCCGTGCTTGCATGTTCAGAAAGTTTCATATACTATTTTATAGGTTATCTTGAAATAATAAAAGGCCATAAAGGTTCAAAATAATGGATGCGGTACGCACCGTCACCCAGACTCAACTTGTCGATTTTCTGCTGAATGTCGCGATTGTGCGCCCGGTGTTTATCTGGGGACCGCCCGGCATCGGCAAATCGGCGCTGGTTGAAGAATTTGCCTACAGCGTGGGATTGGATTGTGTGTCCTTGCTGGGGAGTCAGCTTGCCCCGGAGGATATTATTGGCGTCCCCCAGATCACTGATGGTGTCAGCCGCTTCTGCCCGCCCAGCCAGATTGCGCGTGACAAGCCGTACTGTCTGTTTCTGGACGAACTGAACGCCTGCTCGACCGAAGTGCAGAAAGCTTTCTACAGCCTGATTCATGGCCGCCGCATCGGGGAATATTTCTGCCGCCGGGCAGCATCGTTATCGGAGCGGGAAATCGTGCACAGGACAGCGCCATTGTGCGCCCGATGTCATCGGCACTGCTCAACCGGATGGTGCATGTGCAGTTGAAGCCATCCCACCGCGACTGGCTGAATTGGGCGTATGGCTGTGGCATTCACCCGCTGGTCACGAAGTATATCGAAATTCGACCAGACCATCTGTGGAGCAAGCCGCCCAAGCATGAAGAGCCGTTTTCCACACCGCGTTCATGGCATATGCTGAGTGATGCGCTGCATGAATTTGGCGAGGATAATCTCAACGACGAGTGGCTGGAGATTCTGGCGACGGGCTGCCTGACACCGCAGCACGCCACCCAATTTCGTGCCTTCGTGAAGCAGGTCCGCGAGGATTTTCACGTTACGAAGATCATCAGCGGAGAGCGTAACTGGCCCGATAAGCCGGAAGATCGCGACATCCTGTATTTTCTGGCACAGTCATTCCGGGCACATCTGGTGCGCGAACTGCCACCCGATGAGCGCAAGGCGACTCGTGTGCAGAAAGATCTGGCCTATAACGCCAAACGCGCCCTGATCCAACTGTCGCGCATTAATCTCGAATTGGCGCAGATGGTGGTCAGCGGTGACAACGACATGGAGACACTGCCAAACTGGTTTGTCGTGGAAATCGTACGCGATTTGCCGCGACTGGTAAGGAACGACAATGGGCAGAAAACGAAGTAGGCCAACCAATCGCCCGAAGAGCAAAAGCCAGTCAGCGGCGCAGGCTTCGGACCATAACTTCCGTCTTGGCACATCGCGGCTCTACGGACATCCGATGTTTTCGTCGATGATGTATCATGTTGGCTTCTATCGCCACAAAGACAACCTGTGTCCGCCGGATGGATGGGCGGTCGTGACCAGCAACGGCCACGTTCACGCCCATCCAACGCGACTCGGTGAGCCGGAAGAATGGGCCTATGTGCTGGCTCACTGCCTGCTACATCTGGGGCTGGGGCATTTCAAAGAAGCAGAATCACCCGATGTCTGGAATATCGCCTGTGATCATGTGGTGGCCTCATTCTTGCAAGAATTCCGCTTTGGGACGCCGCCGGAGCCAATGAACACGCCCATTGACGGCAGTGTGCGCGACGAGGAAAAAGTCTATCGCCAGCTACGCAAATCCAACATCCCGGAGCACCTGTGGCATTACAGCACAGCAGGTCTCTACACTGTAGATATGATCTTCGAGCAGCCAATCCAGTATTACCACAGCAAACCGCCGGACTGGCATGTGCTGTTTGCTCAGGGGCTGGCAAGTGCTGTCACAGGAGCGGTGGCGATAGCCGGTGGCGAAGCCGACGATTTGTTTGGCTACTATGATGCTGACGATGGCAGCATGTCGGGCAAGGCACGCAAATGGTTCATGAATCACTTTCCACTGCTGGGCGGATTGGCGGCTGGCTTCAAAATCATCGAGGATAACCAGCTTTGCACTCGCATGGACATCAGCGTGGCGGCGGTGAATCCGTCGGTGGGCGAAATTTACATGAAGCCAGCGGCCTTTCATTTGTTTGAGGAGTACATCTTCGTGATGGCCCACGAACTGCTGCATGTGGCGCTGCGCCATGAGGCTCGGCGTCAGGGGCGCGATCCCTATTTCTGGAATGTGGCCTGCGATTATGTCATCAACGAGTGGCTGGTCGAGATGAATGTCGGGCAGATGCCGTCCTATGGCGTGTTGTATGACCCGGAACTCAAGGGCCTGAACGCCGAAGCGGTTTATGATCTCATCGTCAACGACCTGCGCAAATATCGCAAACTGGCAACGCTCAAAGGGCGCGGGCAGTGTGATATTCTGGATGGTCCATCGGCGGATTGGTGGAAGACGGGCGAAGGTTTGCGGCTGGATGAATTTTATCGCCGGGCACTGCAAAACGGCTACCAGTACACTGAGATGCACGGGCGAGGATTTCTCCCGGCGGGCCTCATTGAAGAGATTCGGGCACTGCTCCAGCCGCCGATTCCGTGGGATGTGGAACTCGCACAGTGGTTTGACGCGCAGTTCCCGCCGCTGGAAAAAGTGCGGTCTTATGCAAGGCCAAGCCGCCGCCAATCCTCCACGCCGGATATTCCGCGCCCGCGCTATGTCTTGCAGGAAACGGATTTGATGGACCGGACCTTTGGCGTGGTGCTCGATACGTCCGGGTCGATGGACCGCACGCTGCTGGCGAAGGCATTGGGCGCGATTGCCAGCTACTGTATGTCGCGGGATGTTATGGCGGCACGAGTCGTTTTCTGCGATGCCCATCCCTACGATGAGGGCTACATGGCCCCGGAGGACATCGCCGGACGTGTCCGGGTGAAAGGGCGGGGCGGGACGATTTTAATGCCGGGGATTCGGTTGCTGGAAAACGCTGATGATTTTCCGGCTGACGGCCCGATTCTGATTATCACCGATACCGAATGCGACCGGATTACCGTCCAGCAGCCGCGTGAATATGCGTTCTTGATTCCGGCGGGCAAACACCTGCCCTTTCCCACGACGGGTAAGGTGTTCAAGATTGGGGACTAATTACCCCACCCTGATCCTCCTTCCCCCCTCTCGCTGGCACGACATAGAGGGGGTAAACACGTCATCACACCACAACCGCGAGATTTCCAAATATCCGTCACATCGAAGGCTCGAAGATGCAGTCCGGTGATGAAGGTACGGGCGGGGCCAACGCCGCCATTTGCTTTTATGCGCGGCACACTATGTTCTACACAACCATCTGCCCCAATCAACTTGCATCGGGGGTAGATATTTTCGCCGTGCGCTAGCGACTCAATACAGACAAAACTTCACTGCATAACCCCGCGTAGCGCTGATGTCATCAATCGGGCGCGATACAATCTCGATGCCCTCAAAACGTGACGTAATGATGTCGATAATACGCGATATGACTTGAAATGAATAGGCCATCCCGCTGCATCCCCGGTCCGGCACATCCTTCGGGAAATTTCCCCGAAATAACCAGGGCAGATAGCGGTGATGATGTGGAAAGCTCTCCAGCACGCTGATGTTGTGGTCAGTTGGCGAGATGAACAGATGTTTCGCGTAGGGTCTCAGCGCATAGCCCAGATTGAGCACAATAGTAGACCCCGCCGGGATAACCTGCCCGTTCTCAAACTTGAAATCCTCTGTCGCCTCACGAAAGGTGATGTCGTTGGATGTGCTGTAAATACCGGAGGCCAGAATCGCATTATGTAGCGTCACGTTGCGCTCTTTGAGGTCTCGAAACAAACCCGGATTGTGAGCGGCTTGAATGAGTAGATTGGAGGCAATCTTTGCCAGCGACTTAGAAGATGCTTCGAACAACACAAACGCATTTGAGATGGCTGTGCCCCGGTCAAAGGCATCGTTACTCGCAATAAAGTCGATAATGCCGCCGTCACCGGGTTTGTAAAACTGGTAGAGATGATCAAAAAAAGCAGCAGCCTCTTCCTGTGTACGCGCAACATCATCCGAGGCCAGCAGGTGACGAATGCCCTCCTCATCATCAATGAAATGCCGCAGCAGCATCGACGATACCCGGCGCATGATGCGCTCAATGGTCCGCATGTCGGCATACAGTTGGTCGCGCGACACATCATAACCAGGAGCCATCAGGCGCAATATGCCGTTGGTCATCGCGGCGCGGATGTCGTTGAAGTCCATATACGGCAGCGGGATGATCTCATCAAAGCGCAGCGCCAATTCGTCCGCCACCATCCGCGCATTCTTGCCGCTGATAGCCACGTCAACCGGGGGGTGGATTTTCTGCCAGCCGTTAACTGTGCGGGATGTAATCGGGTCAATCGCGGTGTTGCCACCTAGAATCTTTGAGGTGA
>JAKEEQ010000242.1 GCA_022616515.1 Chloroflexota bacterium
CATCACGGGTGTAACCAGTACGTCGCTGTGGACACTCTATGCACAGGGCAACCGCCAACCTTATGGCATCGAATTACCAGACGGCCTGCAAAAAGATGACCCCCTGCCGCAGCCAATCATCACACCCACCACCAAAGCCACTGGCGGCGGGCACGACGAACGCCTGACCCGTGACGAAATCATCGAGCGTGAAATCGTGCCGGAAAATCTCTACAAACAGGTTGAGCACGCGGCACTGGCCGTTTTTGCACGAGGTCAGGAAATTGCCCAAAAAGGCGGTCTGATTCTGGTCGATACCAAGTACGAATTCGGCCTGATTGATGGCGAGTTGGCCCTGATTGATGAAATCCATACGCCCGATTCCAGTCGTTACTGGATTCAAGACACTTATGGCAAAGCTTCAGAACCGGAAAATCTGGACAAGGAATTCCTTCGTAAATGGTTTGCCGAGCGTGGCTACAAAGGCGAAGGAGCACCACCGCAAATGCCGGTTGATTTCATTGCCACCGTTGCCGAACGCTACATCCGGGCCTATGAAAGCCTGACTGATAAAACGTTCGTGCCGGGTGAGCAGCCCGCCGCTGAACGCATTCAACAGGCATTGGCGGAGGTTGAACGCTGATGGATGCCCTCGTCGTTATTTTGATGGGGTCTGACTCTGATCTCGATCATGCTCGCAAAGCAGCGGATGTGCTCGAAAAATTGAGTGTACCGCACGAGATGCGGATTGGTTCGGCCCACAAAACGCCGCGACATGTACTTGAATTGTTGGAAACATACGAGGCCGACCCCCGTCCCAAAGTGTATATTACGATTGCCGGGCGCTCCAACGCGCTGAGTGCTTTTGTCGATACGCAGGTGACCGCTCCGGTGATTGCCTGCCCGCCGCTGTCCAGCACCTTTGGCGGGGCTGATATTTATTCCTCGCTGCGCATGCCGAGCGGAGTCGCGCCGGGCGTGGTGATTGACCCGCCAGGCGGGGCACTGCTGGCCGCCAAGATTTTAGCTGTTGCATTTCCAGAATTGAAAGACAGCATCAAAGCCTTGCAGGACGATTACGCCAGCAAGGTTATCAACGCCGATAAAGAGCTTACTGAGGGATAACATGTGCGGAATTTTCGGGATTTATGCGCCCGGTCGTGACGTCGCTCGTTTGACGTTTTTTGGATTGTACGCCCTCCAACATCGGGGGCAGGAAGCGGCAGGCATCGCCACCGCCGATGGCAAACGCGCCTACATCCACAAGAATCTGGGGCTGGTGTCGCAGGTGTTCAACGAGACCAACCTCGCCCCGCTGGAAGGCTATCTCGCCATCGGGCAGACTCGCTACTCAACCACTGGCGGCGTCCACCAGCGCAACGCCCAGCCCTATCTGATTGAAACACTGCTTGGTCCACTGGGGATTGCCCATAACGGCAACCTGACGAATGCCGTTGGATTGCGCCAGATGCTGCTGGAACACGGCGTTGGATTGGCTTCGACCAGCGACACTGAATTGATGACCCAGATTCTGGCTGCCCCTTCCGACACATGGGTGGGCAGCGGTTGGGAAAAAGTCGATGATGGCTGGATCAACCGCATCTGTGCCCTGATGCAAATTGCGCAGGGTGCCTATTCGGTGACGATGCTGACCAGCAACGCCATTTACGCCTTCCGTGACCCGCACGGCCTGCGTCCCCTGAGCATCGGCAAACTCAAAGAGGGTTATGTCGTGGCCTCCGAATCATGCGCCTTGAGCACCATCGGCGCTGAATATGTGCGTTATGTGGAACCCGGCGAGATTGTGCGCATCAACGGGCACGGACTCACCTCCTTCAAAGGCATCGAACGCCAGAAAAATGCGCTGTGTTCCTTTGAGTATGTCTATTTCGCCCGGCCCGATTCGTTTATGGACGGGCAGGTGATTCACAAAGTACGCCAGAATATGGGCCGCAAACTGGCTCAGGAATCACCCGTTGATGCTGATTTGGTGGTGGGTGTCCCCGACTCGGCAACCCCGGCGGCGATTGGTTATGCTCAGGAATCCGGCATCCCGTTTAGCGAGGGCCTCACCAAGAACCGTTATATCGGGCGCACCTTCATCCAGCCGGATGATACCCTGCGCCAGCAAAGTATTACCCTGAAATACAACGCACTGACCTCTAACCTCGAAGGCAAACGTGTCGTGTTGATTGACGATTCGATTGTGCGGGGTAATACGGCGGGGCCACTGGTCCAACTGCTGCGCGAAGGCGGCGCGGTACAGGTCCATATGCGTGTCTCATCACCCCCCGTCAGGCATCCGTGTTTCATGGGGGTGGATATGGCAACCTACCGCGAATTGATCGCCAACAATTTCGATACCCCCGAAATTTGCGCGAAAATCGGGGCGGACAGCCTCGAATACTTGAGTCTCAAAGGCATGATTGACGCTATTCGTGAGGCGGTGCAGATGGACAATACCTACTGCACAGCCTGTTTTTCAGGCATATACCCAATTGATATTCCCGAATGGCTGTTCGCCACTGACCGTGACAAGTTCATGTTTGAGGGGGCTTTGGGCTAGATGTGGGACAAAAATGTACTGGTCATTGGGTCCGGCGGGCGCGAGCATGCCCTGGCCTGGAAACTGGCCCAATCGCCGCAGGTGAAGCAGGTGTATGCTGCACCGGGGAATGGCGGCATGGATTGGGATGCATCGGGCACACTGGCTCCATGTGAGTCGGTGCCGCTGAACGTAAATGAGGTTGAAGACCTGATTCACTTCGCCCGTAAACTCGACATCCATCTGACGGTTGTTGGCCCTGAAGTGCCGCTGGTGGATGGCATTGTCGATGCGTTTCAAGACGAAGGACTAACCATCTTTGGCCCGTCAAAGGCTGTCGCGCGTCTGGAAGGTTCAAAAGCCTTTGCCAAAGATTTTATGCGGGAGCACGGCATCCCCACTTCAGATTACGCCATTTTTCAGGATTACGATGCGGCTCTGGATTATGTTAAGAATCGTCCCGCGCAGGTGGTGGTGAAGGCCAGCGGGTTGGCAGCGGGCAAGGGCGTCATTGTGGCAGATAATGTGGAAGAGGCTGAAAACGGCCTGCATAAAATATTCCACGAGAAAGTCTTTGGCGCGGCGGGTGATACCGTCGTCATTGAGGACCGCCTGACGGGTAAGGAAGCCTCGGTGCTGGCCTTTTCTGATGGGGCGACCCTCAAGACCATGCTGGTCGCCCGTGATTATAAACGCGCCTTTGATGAAGATCAGGGCAGTAACACAGGTGGTATGGGAGCCATCGCCCCGGTCGATGATCTCTCACCGGAGATGCTCGACTACATTCGCGCCACTGCTTTGCAGCCGGTTATTGATGGCATGGCAAAACGAGGAACGCCCTATAAAGGCGTTTTATATGCAGGCATGATGCTCACTGGCGACGAGCCGCAGGTGCTGGAATATAATGTGCGTTTTGGCGACCCGGAAACGCAGGTCATTTTGCCCCTGCTGAAAACCGACCTGTACGATATTTTGATGGCCTGCATGAGCGGCACACTGCACGAGATTGATCTACAGTGGCACGATGGAGCAGCGGCTGGTGTAGTGCTGGCATCGGGCGGTTATCCCGATAAATACGAAACCGGAAAACCCGTTACCGGGCTGGACAAACTCGCCGACGACATTATCGTTTTCCACGCAGGCACCCATCGTGAGGATGAAGACCTGCTGGTGACGTCTGGCGGGCGGGTGATGACGGTCGTCTCCCATCAACAAGATCATAATGTAGCCCTCAAGAAAGTGTACGATGCCGTTGAAACGATCCAGTTTGACGGCAAACATTACCGCACGGATATAGGCGCATGACCACCAAGCATTGCTGAGGAGCAGGCAATTTTGCATCACGAACCCACCCCCTCCGGCCTTCGGCCCCCTCCCCCGCCCTGCGGAGGAGGGGCAGCGGGTGCTCATTTTTATGAGTCACCAAAACGCAAGCGCAGTGGCGATAATCTCGCATCGTTAAGGTGCAAAGTCCCTCCCCGCATTAGCGGGGAGGGATTTAGGGAGGGGTCAGAAAGGACCACAAATTGAAATCCATTTTACATGAAGCCAACAAACATAACCAGTACGCCGCTGCCGGGGTCGATATTGATGCCGGGCAGCGGGCCGTCAATTTGATGAAGGACGCCATCAAAGCCACCTATACTGCGGCAGTACTATCCAATACGGGCAATTTCGGCGGGCTGTTCGACATCTCCGCTTTGAAAACGATGGATGCCCCGGTGCTGGTCGCCTCCACCGATGGCGTCGGCACGAAAACAAAAGTCGCTGCTGCGCTTGGTCGCTGGGACACCATCGGGCAGGATTTGGTCAATCACTGCATCAACGACATTCTGGTGCAGGGCGCACAGCCTCTGTTTTTTCTCGATTACGTGGCCTCGTCAAAACTCGAACCGGAACCAATCGCGGCCATTGTGCAGGGCGTGGCAGTCGCCTGCACAGCGGCGGGCTGTGCACTGTTGGGCGGCGAGACGGCGGAAATGCCGGGTGTTTATGTTGAGGGTGAGGTAGATGTTGTCGGAACCATCATCGGTGTGGTGGATAAATCCATGTTGCTAGATGGGAGCCGCATCCAGCCCGGCGATGCCATTCTCAGCTTGCCCTCAACCGGCCTGCATACCAACGGCTATTCACTGGCCCGGCACATTCTGCGTGACCTCAACTGGCATTCTACGCATGACGCTCTCGGCGAATCGATTGGGGACGCGCTGCTGGCGGTGCACCATTGTTATTTGCCGGATATTCAGGCAATGCGCGAAGCGGACGTCACGATTCACGGATTCGCTCATATCACGGGCGGGGGTGTGATTGATAACTTGCCGCGCATTTTGCCTGATGGTCTCGGCGCAATAATCGAGCGAGGAAACTGGAACATCCCGCATCTGTTTGAACTCATTCAATCATTGGGCGAGGTAGATGAAATGGAAATGTACCGTGTTTTCAACATGGGCATGGGGATGCTGGTTGTATTACCAGAAGCACAGGTTCATCAAGCATTAGCAGCATTACCCGATGCCCGCCGAGTCGGTAGAATTTTCGCGGATAGTTCGGGAGTAACGATTCGATGACCGCCCGACTCGTGGTGATGATTAGCGGCAATGGCTCCAATTTGCAGGCTATCCTCGACGCCATCGCCAACAAGACACTGCCCGCTGAAGTGGTGCTGGTCGTCTCTAACCGCAAGAACGCTTATGGGCTGGAACGCGCCCGCAATGCCGGAGTCAAAACCCTCTATTTTCCCCTGAAGCCCTATACTGACGACGAAAAATCCCGTGAACAGTACGATGCTGATCTGGCAGAGCGCATTGCGGTTTACGCGCCAACGTTCATTGTGTTGGCCGGATGGATGCACATTTTGAGCGCCGCCTTTTTAGACAAGTTCCCGCGACAGGTTATCAACCTGCATCCTGCCTTGCCCGGTGAATTTGCCGGGATGTATGCCATCGAACGTGCCTATGACGCCTATCAGGAGCGCAAAATCGCCTTCAGCGGCTGCATGATTCACTACGTCATCCCGGAAGTGGATGCAGGCGCAGCCATCGCCACCGCTGAAGTGCCTATCCTCGACTCGGATTCGCTGGAAGACTTTGAAAAGCGGATGCACGCCACCGAACACCAACTGCTGATTTATACGCTGCGCAGTTTGATTTCGCGCAAGGGCGGGTAAAACTGCGCTTGCAAGTTTAGCCGTCAAATGTCAATATCAACGGGTACGCGATATGTAGACCCCCTCTGTCCTTCGGACATCTCCCCCAAATATGGGGGAGACAGGCGTTCCCTCCCCAATTCTCCCCATTTATGGGGAGATGTCGCGCTAGCGACAGAGGGGATAGGAGGGTCAGGGAGAGGTATATCCTGCGTCTTATAACCCATCAATCACAGGGCGGAAATTACCATGAATGTACTGTTTTTTGGCGCACATCCCGACGACGAAACCATGCTGGCAGGCGCAACCCTCTACCTCCTGACGCATCTGGGCCATCATGTGCATGTAGTGAGCGCAACACGCGGTGAAGGCGGCGAATTAGGGGAACCGCCGGTGGTTAAGGACCGCAGCCTGCTTGGAGCAGCACGTGAATCGGAACTGCACGATGCCTGTGATGTATTGGGTATTCAAGACCTGACATTTCTGGATTACATTGACCCCACCATTGGCGAAGGTGATGAACTATACGCCTTCACCGATGACAGGACCGTCCTTGAGGAAAAAATCCGCACTATCATTATCGCGGAACAACCAGATGTGATCCTGACACATGGCAGCAATGGTGAATATGGGCACCCCGCGCATATCATGGTCCATCAGACCGTGATGGATGTAGTAAACAACCTGCCAGAGTTTGAGGGCGTGGTGTATACGACCGCTGCCCAACTGCCCGGTGTCGAAGACCGCATCATGAATCAGGACGACCCGGCCCATATTGTGCTGAACATTGAGCCGTGGCTGGACGTGAAGTTACAGGCCGCCGAATGCCACCTCTCGCAAAATGCACTGTTTATCCGCGCCACTGAAACCACCAGCGTACGTGAGGCTCTGCAAAAACGCCCTGTTGAACCCTTCCACCGCCACTATCCGCCCCTTGATGGCAGCGAGCCTGACGATGTATTTGCCCGCTTCTTACTGGCGGAGGGAGGCGATCTTGTATGATTGAAGTCAGCCGCCCCGGCAAGAATACCCTGTCATTAGAAAACCCGGTAATCATCGCATCCGGCATGATGGGCTTTGACCCCAACACCTATAAAAATCTTGTCAAACTCGAAAAATTAGGGGCAATGGTGACGGCTCCCCTGAGTTGGAAGCCGCGTGGCCCGTCGCGAGGGACCCGTGCTGTGCCACTGGCCTCCGGGCTGCTGCTGCATACCGGGCTGCCCAATGCAGGCATTCGCAAAGTCGTCAAAGAATATAGTACCGCGTGGCGCAACAGCCCTATCCCCATCATCGCCCATCTCATTGACACCGATGAAGACTACCTGTTCAACTCCGCCCGTGAGTTGGAGGGGGTGGAAAATGTGGTCGGCATCGAGCTTGGCATCCGCGAGGAGGCATTACCCGAAGAAATTGAGGCGCTAGTCGAAGCCGCCAAATCAGGAAGTGAACTACCGCTCCTTGTCAAACTCCCCCTCTTCGATGCGCCCTGGATGGCTGACATTGCCCAGCAGGCCGGAGCCGACGCCGTGACGATTGCCTCTCCGCCGCGCGGCACCGAACGCGACCCACACAGTGGTTTTCTGGTGGGCGGGCGCATGTATGGCCCGTTTTTGAAGCCGATGGTGATGCGGGCCATTGGTCAGACTGCCTCGTTCCTCAAGATTCCGATTATCGGCTGCGGGGGCATCCACCATCCCGATGATGCCCGTGATTTTATGGAGGCCGGGGCGGTCGCCGTGCAGGTCGATACGCTGCTGTGGGTTGCGCCTTATGCGGTGGAAATTGTCGCACGGAATGTTGGCGGGCTGGAATTTACCCGCGCCATCGGGGCATTGGATGATGAGTGGGAACCCGGCTTCGGCAAAACCCGCGCCATGATGGTCATGCCCCCCAAAGACGCCGAACCTGAAGCATCACCACCCGCTCCCCCTGAACTGCCACCCGATGATGAGCAAACAACTTCACCATCTGATGGGAATGAGTGGCTGTAAGTTCTTCGTTAAGCCTTTAACTGTTGTGAAGCGCTTCACAAAGCCATCCTCACCAGCGTGAAATTTGTAAAAATTTTACTGTATCGCCGTACCTCAATTACGCATAATCAGCGGGGTTACCTCTGCCAGTACATGCAGGCAGATATTTTCTCATTTGCAATCTCAAATTATTAATCCTACACTCATCTGTGGAGGTTTGAAAATTAATTTTGTAAAGACTCTGACTTGTGGCAGAGTTCGCGAGGGATGCGAGGGAGGCACGCCTATCAAAAACTATTGAACCGTTTTACCCTATTTTCTTTTTACATCAAACAACTGTTTAGGATAGAACACAACATGAACAACAAACTTCATTTGCTTGGCTTTGTTTCGATTGTCCTGCTTATCGCCAGTTTAACCGTTCCGCATGCAGCACCTGTCAGTGCCGATCACTCGTGGGGCAACTATCACTGGGCACGCTCAGAAAACCCACTAAGTCTTGAAGTCGGTAATAACCTGACCGGCCCGTGGGGCGGCCATTTGTCGACTGCGGTTTCTGACTGGAACCAGTCCAACGTGATTGACCTGACCATCGCTGGTGGGCAAGCTTCAGGCAAATGCCGTCCAACAGCAGGTCGCATTGAGGTCTGCAACGACACCTATGGCAACAACGGTTGGCTTGGCATTGCTCAAATCTGGGCAAGCGGCGATCACATCACACAAGCCG
>JAKEEQ010000243.1 GCA_022616515.1 Chloroflexota bacterium
ACGCCGCTGTATATGGCCCCGGAGCAGATTACCGGCAAGGAAATCAGCGCCGCCACTGACATCTATGCGCTGGGGGTCATGCTCTACCAGATGCTGACTCAGAAAGTGCCTTTTGATGGCACTCACCCTGAAGCCAAAGGCGAAACCACCTCAGAGCGCGTCACTTACGAACACCTGCATATCACGCCCACTCCGGTCAGTAAATTAAATGAGCGCGTTGACGAGAGCGTTGAAGTCATCGTCATGCAGTGCCTGCGTAAAGAGCCGGAGCGCCGACCGGATGGCGTCCGCACCATCTATGATCTGTGGGCAGAAGCCGTCGGCACGGTCGCTGTCGATCTGAGCACAGACCAGTATCAGGCGGTAGCTCCACCCGATGTAAAACTGCCCGAAGTGTCCCAATTTACTGTACCACAGCCCGAACCGGAGGCAGTTCCACAGACCCAGCCCAGCCTTGAAAGTAAGGCGTTAGACGATCCCGGTAAGACTCTCAAATCTGAGCCATTTACCCCGCCCCGTGTACAGGACCGCATCCCCCAACCCCATTCTGTCGGCTCGACGCCACCACCCGGTTATGGCTATGGCGAAGCCTTTGAACGTCAGGGCTTCGACCCCATGCGCTTTTTGCTGGTTGGGGTTGCACTGGCGATTCTGGCCTGTATCGCGCTGGGTATCTATACTTTTGTGCCGCTGGGTGGCAATGGTGATAGCGATAATCTGGCAGACAACGGCACGGATACCGAACCCACGCTGAACCTGACCGAGATTGCCAGCGTACCCACCGATGACGATGTAACGGTCGGCGGTGCAAATGGCTCGCAAATCGCCTTTTCGGCGCGTATTGAAGGCCCGCTGGCGGTCTACGTATCCGATGTAAACGGCAACGACCCCCAGCGCCTGCTTGATAACGAGGATTTGCAGCAGCAGGGGCCAGCCTGGTCACCCGATGGCTCCCAGATTGCCTTCTATGGATTTCAGGGAGATGCCGCCGCGCCGGGTGATATTTACGTGATGAACGCCGACGGCTCGAATCTGCGTAACCTGACCAATTCAGCAGAGTATAACGACCGTTATGTCTCGTGGTCACCCAATGGGGACAAGGTCGTTTTTCACAGTAACCGCCCCGGACAGGACGGTTCGCGTGACTACGAAATTTACACGGTCGATGTGAACAATGGCGAGTTGACGCAGCTTACCTTCAACAACCTGCCTGATTATGGCCCGGACTGGTCACCCGATGGTGATCTTATTGCTTTCTTCAGTTACATCGGCAACGAAGCAGTAATTTATACCATGACCCCGGAGGGGGAGGAACGGACCCAGATTTCCCCGGACGATCTACCCGGCGGCGCATCCTATCCGGCGTGGTCGCCTGATGGCTCGCAAATTACCTTCCACGTGCAGATGCAGCCGCGTGTTTTTCAGGTGTATATCATGGATGCCGACGGCTCGAATGTCCGCTCTTTGATGGAATTGTATGTGAATGACCAGTTCCCCGATTGGTCGGCAGATGGGCAGTCCATTATCTTCCAACGGGTCGAAGATGAGGTGCGCACCATTTATCGCTACTCGCTGATAGATGAATCATTAACGCTGGTCCGTGAAGGTTACCTGCCCGACTGGCAGCCGATTGATTAACAGATCGGTGTTATAGGAAAATGACTAATATGGTAAAAAGTTGGACAAAAATCGTTCTTATTCTCTTGATGATAAGTGCATCCTCCGAGCGGACTACTGCGGTGCAGGGAACTAACCGGGCGATTAATACTCTGGCATGGTCTCCCGATGGGAACACGGTCATTGCGTCGATAACTATCGAGGGCAGCGCCGATCTGTGGAGCGTTGATCTTGAGACTTTTGCAGCAACCAATCTCACCAACACCCCCACAACCTATGAAAATCTGGCGGCATGGTCACCGGATGGGCAGTTTGTGGCGTATCTCGCGCTGGAAGACGCAGCCGACCTGTGGATCATGCAGCCCGATGGTTCAGAACCCCAGAATCTCACGATAGGTCTCGACAGTACGGTGCTCGATTTCCAGTGGTCATTCGACAGCACGCAGATCATCTTCAGTGTCATCGACCCTGAAACGGCAACGGGCAGTGCTATCTGGATGTTGGACGTGGAATCCTTTCAGCTAACGCAGCTTGTCGAGGCCGAACCCGGATCTGGCGAAGAATATCTCCTGTACAGCAATCCAACATTGTCACCAGATGGTTCACAGGTAAGCTTCAAATCTGATGACGTGATCAGCGGCCTTTCGGAACTCCTGATAGCCGATCTACAGGAAAACGAGATTGGTGATATTGAAACCATCTTCGAAAGCGAAGATTTCATTCGGGAGGCATATTGGTCACCGGACGGGGACCAGATCGTGGTCAGTACATTGGGTGTGGACTCTGCCGAATTATATATAGTCAATCTGGACGGTGAAACCAGCAGCCCGACCGAGGAATTGGGACGATTGAACGGCTCCCCACGCTGGTCACCAGATGGCAACTATCTTGCCTTTACGTCCAGCCCGCCCGTTGTCTACGAATCAGATATTTATGTACTAGAACTGGAAACGAACGCCATAACCGACCTCACCGGCGAAGGGATTCACAGATATGACCAGTATCCCGCATGGTCGCCGGACAGCCAGCGCCTGATATTTGTGTCTGAATCGAATGAAGTAGACAGCCTGTGGATTGTGGACATCGCCACTGGTGAACTGAGCGAAGTGCGCTTGAATTTGGACATATAGCCATATGACACAGAATTAAAAAAGGAGTTGGTTGATCAGATTCGTGAAGCCCTGAACTAAATATCCCACATCTGTGGCGGCATTATACCCCTGGAACGTTGGTGTTTCAGGGGTGGACAGATCATACAAAGTGGGCGCACACATCGGTGCGCCCCTACGGACCCTCATCCAGCAGGACTGGTGTGGATATAGACTGCCTTTGCTCAACGTCCTGCTTGATCTATACAGGCTAAATTGGAGCCTGGCGTGAGTTGCCACTCGGCTTGATGTTCTGATTCAAACGGAAGAAGTTGGTCGGGTCATAACTATCCTTGAGCGCCACCAATTGTTCATATTTCTCCGGCCATAAGCTGCTTTCACCCGTTCCTGCCCCTCATCGCCGAGGAAATTCATATAGACTCCTCCCGTGGAATAGGACGCAAGTGCTGACCACATTGCGTGTACCCATTCGATGTCCTCACTTCCTCCCTCAAGTTCCGTCGGCCATGCTGCGTCGATGTTGATTGCGTGCTCGGCACCACGTCCGCCGAACGCCGTCGCATCATCGTTCAAATGCCGCACTGCGCCCCCCAGGTGGAACATGATGGTGTACGACTTCGGTGAATGCGTTTGCCACGCCTTATCGATCATCGTGCGGATAGCGTCGTCGCTTAAAACACCTATATAGTGTGATTTCCAGTAATAATTCCACCCGTGCGGCGCGCCAGGGTCGAACATTGCCTGGTTTGCCTTGTAGGTCGTCGGGCGCACGTTGTCCGCTAGCGGATCGCCCAAGCTGTGCAGTGGCCTAACAACACTCTCCGCATCCGCGATTGGCCCAGCGTAGCATACACCGATGCTCACAATCGGTTGCCCATGTATATCTTCGGGTAGCCAGGATGCGGCGGGCGCGTGGTGCAGGATGACAATAGTCCCAAGCTCGTTTGGAGCGGTGGCGATATAATCGCGATAAGCACGCATCACGGTTTCAGCCTGATCCGCTGGATACACAACTGGCCCTGCCAGAATCTCAGGTCCGAGCGGGTGCAGCGCGAACTCAAACGATGTGATAATGCCAAAGTTGCCGCCCCCTCCGCGAATGCCCCAGAACAGATCAGCGTTCCTGGTCTCACTTGCCCTCACAAGTTCCCCATCGGCAGTCATAATGTCAACTGACAGCAAATTGTCGCTGGATAAGCCATGCTTGCGCATCAGCCAGCCAAAACCGCCGCCAAGTGTTAGCCCGGCAATCCCGGTATGTGTCACAATACCGCCGGTTGTCGCCAATCCAAACGCCTGCGTTTCATGGTCGAATTCACCCCACAGCAGCCCTGCTTCAGCGTGCGCCGTTCGCCTATCAGGATCCACATGCATCCCTTTCATACGTGAGAGGTCAATCATCAGCCCCTCATCGCACACAGCCGAGCCTGCGACGTTGTGACCCCCGCCACGCACTGAGACGAGCAGGTCTCGTTTGCGCGCAAAGCGCACCGCCGCCATCACATCGGCAACACCCGAACAGACGGCAATCAATCCCGGTTGGCGGTTGATCATCGCGTTCCAGATTCGGCGTGTTTCATCATAAGCAGGGTCGTGAGGACTGATCAATTGACCTTGAAAGTGTACCCGCAATGCCTCAATGTCCACTCGCTCGATGCTCCTACTCGTTAAAGTCGTATCCATGGTGATTACATCCTTTTCTCGTTCCCCACTGTGTGGGTTACAGGCATCGCTATTGTTTGTAGGTTATGATAAGCAGCCCAGGGGCATTGGACTAGTTCTAGAAACGAACTGGTTGTTGGAGGCGATTTCAGTTAGTCTTTAGAGAAAGTTAGAATATAAGGTCGAAAGCTACTATGTATCAGTATGGTCAGTACTGCCCAATTGCCAGAGCATCAGAAATTCTCGGAGACCGCTGGACATTGCTCATCGTCCGTGATCTGCTGCTGGGCATACGACACTTCAACGACCTAGAGCGTGGTTTGCCCGGTATTTCTCGCTCGGTGCTGTCTGAGCGGTTACAGCGGTTAGAGAGGATGGGGCTGCTTGAAAAGCGAGCGACCCATAATGGCCGCAGAACAACAGAGTATGTTCTGACCGAGGCTGGTGCAGAACTCCAATCCGTGATCAACGCGCTGCTGACCTGGGGTGCAACATGGGCTTTCGGTGGTCCCAGAACGGAGGAGCTTGATCCGGTATTGCTGTTGTGGTGGATGCGAGATCGGGTCATTATGGAGCATCTCCCCGATCAGCGAATCCTGATTGAGTTCGATTTTTCTGGCCCGCGAAGAGAGTCTTTCTGGTTGCTCATTGCAGACGATGACGTATCGGTATGCCTGACTTATCCTGGTTTCGAGGTCAACGTTCTCGTCACGGCGGACCTGTCCGTATTTTACCAGCTTTGGTTGGGCCGTCTGAGCTACCGTGAAGCGATCAGTGAACACGGCGTCAGAATCGATGGAATTCCCGCTTACATACGCGCTTTCCCTCGCTGGTTCGCATGGAGTCCCGTCGCTCCGACGGTACGCACCGCGAGGCGCAGACAGCAAGCGCCACCGTAATCGGCCTCCTCTTGCTCGTCGGCAAAGCTTTACACCAGGCCATTACACCAGATGCAACCGGTAGGGTCCGACCGATGTGTTCGGATCGATACCCTTCTCAACCTTCCATTGTTAAGGCACCAGAACCCCGTGTCCGCCCCTAAAATCGTTGGTGTTTCTGGAGTACTTCGTTGCCTGATGGTGCTGTCCATATGCAACCAATCGTGCTCACCATCGTATCAGTTGTCATGCGAGTACCAACTGATTACAGGGAGGATTAGCAACGTGTACGATATTGCATTGTTTTTGCACAGTTATAATCGCTGGCTGGTACTGTTTTTCATGGTGGCCGCGGTCGGTCATGCGTGGTGGCGGATGTACCGGCAAACCGAGTGGACCGAGCGTGATGCACTGCCGGGAACGGGCTTCAGGATGACTGCCAATCTGCAATTCTTGCTGGGGCTTGCGCTCTATCTGCTGCCACAGGGACTGGCTCGTGGGGCGTGGCGCGATCTCGGCGCGGCAATGGAGGTTGAAGAACTTCGGTTTTTCGGGTTTGAGCATCCGCTGGCGATGTTTATCGCGATTGGATTAATTAACACAGGCTGGCAGCGCTCCAAAGAGGCTGACTCGCAAAAAGGGAAGCGTCGCTGGGCTGCCGGAGCCTATACCATTGCCGCCCTCATTATCCTGATGATGATTCCCTGGTGGCGGCCAATAGCCCGTTCCCTCAACCTTGACTCGGAATCCGATTCACGCATTACCGACATTTCCCAACTGGAAGGCGAAGGCGACGCGGACAATGGTAAAAACATATTCCGCGAGTCCATTGACGGCCAACCCTCCTGCGAAACCTGCCATACCACCGACAACTCACGGCGAGTGGGTCCGGGACTGGGCAATATCGGCACAACAGCGGGTGAGCGTGTCTCCGGGCAATCGGCGGAGCAGTATTTGCTGTCGAGTATTGTGGAGCCGGGTAAATATGTCGTTGACGGTTATTCCAATATCATGCCCACTAAATTCGGCGATGTGTTGAGCGATCAACAGTTGCTGGACCTGATTGCGTATTTGCTCACACTGCGAGAATAAATGGTGACGACAACACCCTTCCCCTCTGTCCTTCAGACATCTCCCCATAATGCAGCTTGCCGAATTAATCGGGTAATGGTAAACGGCGTGCTATCGCCACATTGCATTGACTGTCTGTTGACAGTGGCGGACACAGCAGTGCTGTGTCCCTACGGGTGACGTGGGTTTTCGTAGGGACGCCAAACGGGGCGTCCGCCTGCCAACGCACCGGACTTATCAACCTTGACCCGTTTATTTTTTCAAATTGCATAATGGGGAGAACAGGTGAGGAACTTTGCGGCTTACCAATGAGGTATAGTCGCCGTTAGGTGAGCGTGTAAGGTTGTGGCATTAAAGGACAACCCCACCAGGTTGTCCCGACGGACATTTCCTGAGATGGCGATTCCGTCTTAGTTAAGCGGTTCCGTAAGGGCCGACCGACCTGTCGGCCCGAAATAAGCGTTACAATATAACAACATCCCAGAAACAAAGGACTCACCATGTCGCCCAAACTCGACATCAAAAACATCACCCAGACCTATCGCGAGGCCGGTCATAAATTAACTGCCCTGCAAGATGTCAACCTGACGGTGCAGGATGGCGAATTTGTAACCATCATCGGGCCAAGCGGCAGCGGCAAAACGACACTGCTGGAAGTGATCGTGGGCTTGCAGCAGCCGGATAAAGGCACTATCGCCATCAACGACAAGGTCATGCAGTCCCGATTGGGCCATGTCGCCTATATGCCACAGGACGATGCGCTGCTGCCGTGGCGAACCGTTGTTGACAATGTGGTGCTGGGGCCAGAAGTGCGCGGGCAGAATCGACGCGAGGCTGTCAAACGCGCCCGTGAGCTGCTGCCCCTGTTTGGCCTTGAGGGATTTGACGGCGCTTTCCCCACTCAGCTATCGGGCGGGATGCGCCAGCGAGCGGCCTTTTTGCGCACATTTATGGCGGGGCAGGATATTATCCTGCTGGATGAACCATTCGGCGCATTGGATGCCCAGACGCGGCGCGATTTGCATGAATGGCTGCTCGACATCTGGCAGCATTTTAGCTACACGATTCTGTTCGTGACACACGATGTTGAGGAGGCGATTTATCTGGGGGATCGTGTGGTGGTGCTCAGTGAGCGGCCCGGCACCGTCAAGTTCGAACTGAGTGTGCCCTTTGCGCGACCCCGGTTGGAAACAGTGAAACGCTTCTCACCGGAAATGATGGAACTCGAAGCACGGTTGTTTGAAGCGCTGCGCACATAAGTGATTGAACCCCTTGTCTCATTAACAGGCACTGTTCACGACCCACAGCACCACGCCCATCAGTAAGCCCAGCGTACAAATCGCGAAGGCCAATCGCATCATTCAGCGCACTGGATTATGTCTTTGGTTTAATGACAACGGGCAGGATTATTCGTATGATAATTAAGCTTAAAAGAATCACCAGGAAACATAAAAACGGAAATTTATCCTTTAACCAGTGAAATCAACAAACTCAGCTTCACCATCCGAAATCCCAAAGACTCCATCTCCCCGGATAGCTTCATGCGGGCCGTGATTCGGGGCGGATTGCATGAAATTATCGCCCACAACGGCGGCCAGACGCTGTGCTTTGGCATTCGTGACATCGATCATACTATTCATACACTTCAGGAGTACCATATTCCTGAGAATGGAAATTTTCGCGGCTTTCTGCTGGCGGCAAATGATGGCAGCGAGACTATTGATCTGGCGGGTCAGGTCGAAAACATCAAGATTGAACAGGAGTTGTTGGGGTTCTTTTCAGGGCTTTATGTAGCGGTAATTCATGCCCTGCGCAATGGGTGTGAAGTGGTGGCATTCCTGAAAAATGTATAACATGACTCGACGAATTCTCTATCCCGATGTATAACAGAGGCTACCAACAATGACGGGGAGATGGCAGATGACAGCACAAACCAAGAACGTGCCGGTTACACATTTGTCGAGTGAAATCAATAAGCTGCGCCACATCGTACGAAATCCGAAAGAGCAGATTCACGTCAGTACGTTTATTGACGCCGTTGTTCGCGGCGGCATCCACGAAGTTATTGAGAAAAATGGCGGCAAGAATCTGTGCTTTGGCCTTAAGGACATTGAAGGCAATCTGGTGCCCCTTCAGGAATATCACATTCCAGCCATTGAGAAAGAAGGCGATTTTCGGGGATTCCTGTTGTCGGCCAATGACGGCTCGGAAACGCTGGAAATGGCCGGGCATACGACCGAAATCAAAATCGAACGCGAATTGATGGGCTTCTTCAACGGCCTGTTTCAGGTCGTTTGTGGGGCGCTGAAAAAAGATAACGAAATTATCGTTTTTCTCACGGACGATTACCAGACACCAGCAGAAATGTAGTGACCGTACCCGGTACGGTCAGTTTTTTTGATCTAGCGTTCAATAAACTCCAGCAAATCAGCATTAAACGCCTCTGGGACTGTATCCATCGGTGAGTGCCCAATGCCATCATACACAACGAGTTCGACATTGGGCAGCAGTTCTACCAATGTTTCGCCACCTGTTACGGAAACCCATGCATCCGCGCTGCCCCATACCAGCAGCGTTTCAGCCTCGATAGATGCCAATTCGTCTTCGGTCAGGACATTGCCCTCGGTTTGCAGGGTCATAGCGATCAGGCCACGTTCCCAGTGCGGGGTGCGGAATGCCTCGTAGTATCCCTCGAAAACCTCATCGGTGACCAGCGCTTCATCCCCATAGGCGCTGATGGCAAGTTCACGCACCATATCCCGGTCAAAGGTTGCGCCGAGCACGATTTCCAGCAAGAAAACGATCACGGAATTGTCGGCAAAATCGCCCAGCAGTTCCGGTGCTCCCAGCGCCAGTCCAGCAATGGTACTCCCGCCAAAATCACCGCCTCCGCCGTCTTCATTGGGGATAACCGCGCCTGCCACAATCACCAGCTTATCCAGCCGCTCCGGGTAATTCAGGGCAAAATGCGCCGCGATATTGCCGCCCTGACTGTGTCCCACGACGGTTGCCGTGTCGATGCCGAGTGCATCCATGAAGTGAACAATCTGTGCAGCTTGATTGGCGTGTGAGTAGTCAAAATTGAAGGGTTTATCGGACAGGCCAAAACCGGGACGATCCACCGCGATGGCGTAATATCCCGCATCCGCCAACGCAGGCAGTGTCAGGCGATAGGAAAAATGAGATGCACCAAAACCATGAATCAAGATCACCGCCGGGTTCGCCGGGTCGCCTGCCGTCTCATAATACAGCGTCACGCCATCCACCTCGATAAACGCGCCATTGTCGGCGGCGAGGCTTACCGGATCAACATCCGGCTCAAGACCACAGGCAGTTAGGGTCAGGAGGATGACAATACAGGTCACGATTAGCTTGTGCATAGGGATTCACTTTCTTCTGCTGCCCGAAAGCATAACACGGAGCACAATTCATGCAAAAAACATCATTACAATTTGTGGCAAAATCCCTACCAATCTATACTTGATTTATCTCTGGGGCTCCACTTAAGGTTAGTGAAACCTACCAACATGAACCTTTAAGAACTGGAGGGGAAACTATGTCTGACGAATTAATGAACTTTCACCGAGTTGCTCGTGTCGTTTGTGTTCTTTCCTCGACCATTATTGTCTTGATTATCCTGGTGCTTTTGGCAAGCGGCCTTTTTCGCAATGAATCCTCTGCCACAAAGTATCAATTTCTCGGCATTGGTGCAATCATTGTCTTTGTGACGGTACTGTTGGATTACCAATCCTATCAGGCGTACACTGTTAATGGAGACATTAGTATAACGTGGGTATCTCTGCTTTTGCGATTCACGGTTTTCTTGCCGTTCATACTTTTATCTCGCAGAGATCATAGTGGAAGATTTAGTGCATTTTCTGTCTTATTTGACATCATTCGAAAACTGCTCCAACTGATTATCAAGCTGGATAAAACTGATACAGTCTACTATTGGCATTTTGGCCCCGCTCACCCGAAGGTTGGTGAAGCGATATATGCAAGGACGGTTCGTAGGCATTAAAGTATCTGGCGGGACAGAGTACCTTACAAAAAACATCATCGCGGGCAGGGGGATCTCCCGCGATGATGTTAGGAGGAGTACAGCTTAAATAGTCTCTTTGCTTTGATGCTTAGACAGGATATCCCCCACTTGCTTACAGGATTCTCAGCAGGTTCTTATCTTGCGCACAGCGATGAGTCACCCTTGCTCTACCGGGGTGAATTTGAGTATACTTATGCTGTTCGGGGTATGGCGCAGTTGGTAGCGCGCTGTGTTTGGGACGCAGAGGCCCTCGGTTCGAGTCCGAGTACCCCGACATTTCCCTCTTCCACACGAAGAGGGATTTTTGTTTTGCCACCACTACGAATTTTGGTAGTGGTGAACTATTGACTGATACATAGCCGATTATAGTGATCAACAAACAACTGGAACAGCATGTCATGGTAGTAATCTAGCTTGGAAAACGACAAGG
>JAKEEQ010000244.1 GCA_022616515.1 Chloroflexota bacterium
ATGTAGCGCCAGAAAAGGAGCCATCTCTCCATCGACAAGTTGCCGAAGCGATTGAAGTCGTTTATCCGGGACAGGAAGCTTTTAACCGAATGCTGCTGGAGCACTGGAAGGCTGCCGGGGATTTTGATAAAGAAATGCAGTATCTGGTCCCGGTGGCGCATCGAATGGTGGGTGTAACCGATGAGCACCTTGAGGCGCGGGTGCTGCTGGAAAGCGGGCTGCGCCGACTGGCCCCTGATGACAGTCGCCGCATCCTGTTACTTAACATTCTCGTTTTCTCGCACTGGCGGCAGGGGAATTACGCACATGCCGAAACAATAGGACGGGAAACTCTGCCACTGGCGCAGCAGGCGGGTGATGCCGACGGACTGGCAGAATGCCTGCGAAATCTGGGGATGACGCTGTCGCGGCTGGGGAAATATGAGGAATCGCTTCAATATTTTAAGGAGGCGCTCAGTTATGCCGCTGATGCGGATGTGATAGGGCACATTCTGAATAATCTTGGTGTGGTGCATCTGGCGCTGGGCGATAACGCCGAGGCTATGCGCTGCTATCAAGCCAGTCTTGCCAGACATGAGGAGACGGGCAATCAATGGGCAGCGGCGATGGTGTTGAATAATCTGGGGATGGAATATGCTCGTCTGAAAGATTATGAGCAAGGCTACGCCAGTTTGCAGCGCAGCCTGACCATTCGCCAGAGACTTGGGGATCAATGGGGGATGGCGGGGTCTTATAACAACATGGGACTGATTGCAACCTGGCAGGATGATGTCGAGGGGGCCGCCCGGTATCTCAATGAGAGCCTGTCAATTTACCGGCACATTGGAGCGCGGCGAGAGGTAGCGAATGCGCTGGTCAATCTGGGCTATGTGGAGGCGAAACATGGTCGGGAAAATGCCCGGCAGACGCTGACCGAATCGCTGAGTCTGGCCCTTGCTACGAATTCGATCCCGATTGTGCTGGAGGGACTGGCGTGTTTCGTGTGGATTCTGGCCCGGCAAGGGGATGAAGTTGGTGCGGTGGAACTACTCGGATTTATTCAAGCCCATCCCGCCTACAATATCGAGGTGTTTGAGAAACTTGAGGAGCTGCTGCCAACACTTGAAGAGGCTGTTGATGCTGAACGGTTTGAGCAGGTTAAAACGGGTGGTGCGCGTCAAGAATTAGATGAAGTGATGAGGCGCATCTTTGGCGAAAAGCCCCCGGTAGTTATACCGCCCTGTTGAAAACAACATCATAACGATATGTACCACATCAAGTGATATTTTCAGAGGGAAATCATGACAAACCAGACCCCAATTATGGCGGGTCGCTATGTCCTGACAGCGGGATTGGGACAGGGCGGCATGGGAGCAGTTTATAAGGCGACAGATCGCCTGACAGGAAAAAGCGTTGCCCTGAAGCAGGTGCATGTTCCGGTCCAGCACTTATTTTTCCAGTCAAAGGCCAATACGGATGACTATCGTCTGGCACTGGCACAGGAATTTCGCGTATTAAGCACGCTGCGCCATCCACACATCATCAGTGTTTACGATTTCGGCTTCACCAATGAGCAGTTGCCATATTATACGATGGAACTGCTCGATCAGCCGATTCCAATCACCAAAGCAAATATCGATGAGCCAGAAAAAATCAATCTCATCATTCAACTGCTGCAAGCATTAGATTATTTACATCGCCGGGGCATCATCCATCAGGATTTGAAACCCTCGAACGTGATGATCAGTAATGGTCATCTCAAAGTCCTTGATTTCGGGCTTGCCAGAGAGCGTACCGAGGCGACTGTCGATAAGGCCGGTGAAAAGACCGCCGGAACGACAGCCTATATGGCTCCTGAGTTGTTTGAAAATATGCTGGCGACAAAGGAATCCGACTTCTGGGCGGTGGGTTTGATGATGTATGAGATTTTTGCTGGCAAGCATCCCTTTTATTCAAGCAATATGGCCTTCTTACTGAACAATATCTTGAACAACGAGCCTGATCTCGACAGCCTCCCTGTAAATGATGGTTTTAAGGCCGTGATTGGTCGTCTGCTTGCCAAAAAGAGACATCTTCGATACCACACAGCCTACGACATTATTGAAGCCATTTGTGAGGCGGCGAAAATCCCACTGCCTGCCGAGTCATCAGCCATTCGGGAGAGTTACTTGCAGGCAGCCCGCTTTGTGGGGCGGGAAGCAGAGCTTGAGCAACTGACTGCCACCCTACCCGAAAACGCGCAAATGCCGTCCACAATCTGGTTGTTGGGTGGTGAAAGCGGCGTTGGCAAGTCGCGTCTGGCTGAAGAACTACGGACTCGTGCGCTGGTTGATGGTGTCTTCGTGCTGCGCGGTCATGCAGTGGAGGGCGGCGGTCTCCCGTTTCAACTGTGGCGTGATCTCGTTCGGCGTATGCTCTTGATAAAAGATGTTGATGATCTTCAGGCCGGGATTCTGAAGGAGATTGTGCCAGATATTGAGGCACCGGTGGGCAGGGAAGTTGCGGATGTGCCTGCCATTGACGGCACAGCGCAGAAAGAACGGCTGATTTTTGCCATTGTTGATCTTTTCAGGGAGTTAACGCAGCCCACTTTGCTATTGCTAGAAGACCTGCAATGGACTGGTGAGAGTCTGGATGTCCTCAAGCAAATGCTCCGAGTTATTGAGCAACTGCCCGGCTTGATGATACTTGGGACTTATCGACATGACGAGCGCCCTCAATTAGCCACTGAACTTAAGGGAGCACAGGCTGTGATATTAGACCGCCTCAATGAAAAGGAAGTCGCACAACTGAGCGAGGCTATGCTGGGCGAACGGGCCAACCAGCCGCACATTGTTTCGCTTCTGAACCGCGAAACCGAAGGCAACACCTTTTTCATCGTGGAAGTCATGCGGGCACTGGCGGAAGAAGCCGGGCAGCTTGACCACATTGGAGAGATGGAGCTTCCTGAAGGGGTGATTACCGGGGGTATGCAGCGCATCTTGCAGCGTCGAATTCAAAGAGTGCCTGAAGGAGACCAGCCCTTATTACAATTAGCAGCAATCGCCGGGCGACAATTGGATTTGCAGGTCTTAAAGGTGCTGGCCGGAGACACGGTGCTGGATGGCTGGCTACAGCGGGCTTCAGATGCGGCGGTGCTGACGGTCAATGAGAACCAGTGGCTGTTTGCCCATGATAAGTTGCGTGCCGCCATCGTCAACGACATAAACGTGGACCAGAAGCCTGCACTGCACCGGCGGGTAGCTCAGGTAATAGAGCAGGTCTATCCCGATGACGAGAATTACTATGAAGTTCTACTCGACCACTGGCATCGGGCCGGGGACCTTGACCGGGAAATCCACTATCTGAATCCGGTGGCGGAACGTCTCATTATGATCTCTGCTGATTATATACATGCGGAGAAATTGCTGGAGCGTGGACTGAATATGCTGGCAAATGATGACGTCCGGCGTGGGTCGTTGCTGAGCTGGCAGGCCCAATCTTATCAGAGTCGTGGAGATTATTTACGGTCAAAGGCAGCAGCACAACAGGCACTGCAATTAGCAGAACGCTTTGACATGAAGCATGACATCGCCAGGAGTCTGAGAACTCTGGGAATGCTGGCATACCATGAGGCTGAATATGGACTAGCGACAGATTACTTTCAGCGGAGTCTCCAGATCTACCGGGTTATCAATGATCAGGTCGGAATTGGTCGTGGTCTTGGGTCGCTGGGAAATTTAGCATATCTACAACGTGATTACACACATGCACGCGATTATGTTCAGCAAAGCCTGGACATCAGTCGCACTGTGAATGATCAGCACAGTATTGCCTTCAACCTCATAACGCTGGGGAGAGTGGCAGTGGATGAGGGCGAACACGAGCTGGCGACCCAATACTTTCAGCAAAGCCTTGACATCAGTAAAGCTACCAGAGACCTGGTTAATATTGCCCTCAATCTTGATAGTCTGGGGACTTCGGCACACTATCGAGGTGAATATGCGTTGGCACAGGAACATTATAAGCAAAGTCTCGCACTATTTCGAGAGATTGGGAATAAGGAAGGCGAGGCTTCCAGTCTGGGAAATCTGGGGGGTGCAGCCTATGCGCAGGGAAATTATGTGCTGGCGCAGGAATATTTTCAGCAAAGTCTCGATTTATCTCAGGCAATTGGGGAGGAAGTAGCTACGATGATAACCCAGGGAAATCTTGGTTTTGTATTTCTCAGGCTTGGAGATCGTCGCGCAAATAGCCTGTTTTGTAAAGCACTTGCAGCGGCGACTTCGATTTCTTTCGACCCGTTAGTTCTGGATATCCTTATCGGCTTATCATGGCTTTTTTTAGAAGATGGAAAACCCTCTCGCAGCGGGGAACTTGTTGGCCTTATACAGTCCCATCCCGCGTTTATTATCGACGTACAGCACCGACTGAATGAATTTATGCCCTCGCTGGAAAATGCACTCGAACCGGATGATCTCCACGCGGCGATGGAGCGGGGTAAATTAATGGACTTGAACAAGGTTGTTGAACGGCTGTTGAAAGACTGTCAGGCAGAGCAGTAGCAGGTGCATGTCACAAAAACTCCCCTTCAACCGTCTTTTATTATAGCGAGTAGAAACCGCCACGTTGTTTAAATGAGGAGACTTGTTGTGTCCGATGTAAAGCAGTTTGAAGATTATCGCCCTCTGATGCTCTCGATTGCCTACCGGATGCTGGGCAGCATGACCGACGCCGAGGATATTGTGCAAAAGGCTTATCTGCGCTATTCGGCTGCAACGACAGATGAAATCATATCACTCCCATCCTATTTCAAAACGATAGTGACACGGCTTTGTCTGGATCATCTTGAACTGGCCCATGTGCAGCGCGAAAGTTATATCGGTTCATGGCTGCCAGAGCCGGTGCCGGGTCTCACTGAGGCACTCGCTCCGCCAAAGCGAATGGAATTATACGAATCCTTATCAATGGCTTTTCTGGTGCTGCTGGAGCAGTTGTCGCCATTGGAACGGGCCGTTTTTTTGCTGCGCGAAGTCTTTGATTACGACTATCAGGAAATTGCCGACATTCTCGAAAAAGAAGAAGCGGCCTGCCGTAAGCTATTTAGTCGTGCCAAACAGCACATCGCAGCGAACCGCCCGCGCTTCAAACCAGAGCCAGAAGCGCACCGTCAGATTCTCGACCAGTTTATTGAAGCCGTGGAAAGTGGCGAGTTAGAAAGTCTATTGCAGCTCCTCACCGACGATGTTGAACTGTGGGGGGATGGCAATGGCAGGATTCGTGGCGCACTCAAGGGACCATTGTACGGGCGCGAGGCGGTGGCTCGTTTTGTGATGCAGTCGCCACGTCCGGGATTCGAAGCGCTACGCCGGGAAGTGATGGAGGTAAACGGTGAAGCGGCGTTTGTCCTCGTCAGCGGGGATGAGGTTCGTCTGGTGCTGCTCCTCAGCCTGGATGCAGACCGCATACACGGGATTTATGTGATGGCGAATCCCGATAAACTAACATGGTTCAACAAATCATCTTCGCAGGGAACAAGCGAATGAAGGTTGTCGTTTTTGGCGCAACGGGTGGTACGGGTATTCACGTCGTCAGGCAGGCTCTTGCAGCGGGTCATGCTGTAACCGCCGTTGCGCGTCGACCCGCCGCTGTTGATATTCAACATGAATGCCTGAAAGTGATACAGGGGGATGTCATGGAGCCGGACACCATTGCTGAGGCCATGCGCGGGCAGGATGTTGTTGTTTCAGCATTGGGGACTACCTCAACCAGACCAATGACTCTGTATTCAGAAGGTACGGGCAATATCATGGCGGTCATGCAGGTTGCCGGGGTGCGTCGCTTGCTTTGTGTGTCGGCGGGTGGGGTAGAAGTGCCTTCAGGGAGGCCGCTTCTCCAACGACTCATCATTCGATATATCTTGCAGCGTATACTCCGCCATCTCTACGCCGATATGCTGCGCATGGAGGCCGCCGTACAGAGCAGTAACCTTAACTGGACGATCATACGCCCGCCCAGACTCACCGACGGATCATGCACCGGACGTTATCAGATAGTCGTTAACCAACCGCTGCTAAAAGGCTGGCAGATCAGCCGGGCGGACCTCGCGCACTGTATTGTCACCCACCTTGATGATCCGGCCTTTCAGCGTTCCATCGTTGAACTTGCCTATTAATTCGCGTGAGGGACTGATGAAGCAATTGATAGCGTTTCTGGTTTTGGTGGTGCTGGCAATATCCGGCTGTGCGAATTCTGAAGAGGAGTCGGCGGCCAGCCTGCCCGAAGGTGATCCGTCACGGGGCGAAACCCTTTTCAGCCAGTATATCGATGGTGCGCCGGTGTGTTCAGCGTGTCATACGATTGACGGAAGCACGCTGGTTGGACCGAGTTTGCAGGATTATGGAGAAACGGCTTCAACGCGCAAACCGGATACCTCAGCCGAGGATTATACCTATACCAGCATTGTGCGACCGGGTGCTTTTGTGGTGGATGGTTTCCCGAATGCGATGTACAGCCAATATCGTCAACGCCTGACTGACCGGCAAATTGCCGATTTGATTGCCTATCTGCTTAGCCTCTAGAGGAGGATTTCATGGATTACACGCTCATTTTACTGCGCCTATTGCATATCGCCGCCGCTTTTGTATGGGTTGGCGTCGGGGCTTCAATAGCCTTTTTTATCCTGCCGTCGGTGGCGGCTTCCGGGGAAAACGGGATGCGCTATTTAAAGACGCTGCTCGGACATGCAGCTTTCGCCAGAATATTTCCGCTCAGTGGTAGTTTGACCGTCCTCGCCGGGATATTGCTGTATGTCGTAAGTGATGCGCGAGTTCACTTTTCGGATAACGGCAATATGGTGCTGGGGCTGGGGGCACTGGCAGGCATCGTGGCGGGGATTCATGGTGGGGCTTTCACCGGGCGGACCATGCGGACGCTGGGAGCCACTCTGGTCGAAAA
This sequence comes from Chloroflexota bacterium, assembly GCA_022616515.1. Lineage (GTDB taxonomy): Bacteria > Chloroflexota > Anaerolineae > Aggregatilineales > J027 > JAKEEQ01. The sequence goes on from JAKEEQ010000244.1 coordinate 6,916, forward strand.
GATTCCAGATAGTGGTCAGGCAGTTCGGGAGGATGAGCTGGTTGTAATGCGCGAACTTGCGGCAAAAGCTATTTCTCAGTCGCGGATTAGCACCGTACTGACGGTCATTGCTCTGCTGGGGATGGCGAGCGCCCGTTATCTCTGAGAAATCGTTATAGGAGAACAACATGAGACGTGCATTGAAGTGGCTGGGGATTATCCTCGGTGTGGTTGGCATGCTTGTGATTCTAGCGGCGACAGGGGTTTTTCTGGTGTCACGGCAGGCCCTGAATGAAACATATGAGGTCCGTGTCGAAACACTTATCATTCCAGACGGCGAGGATGCAATCGCGCGGGGTGAATATCTGGTGATGGCGGTCGCAGGCTGCTGGCGCTGTCATGGTGAGGATTTAAGCGGCGAGAAGTTCATTGACAATAGCGCCGTTATGGTGGTTCATGCGCCCAATCTGACGGGCGGCAGCGGCGGCATTGGCGCGGATTATAGCGATGAAGATTGGGTACGGGCGATCCGGCATGGTCTAGATGCCGAGAACAGGTCGCTGTTTCTCATGCCATCCGCAGATTACCATCATTTTACGGATGAAGACCTTGCCGCGACGATTGCCTATTTGAAATCGCTGCCCCCGGTGGACAATGCAGTGGAGGAGGTCCGTCTCGGCCCGATAGGCTATGTGCTGGTGGTGATGAACAGTGATTTCCTGCCCGCTTCACAGATCGACCATGACACCGAAACACCGGCGCAAATAGAGCCGGGTATCAACGCCACCTACGGCGAATATCTGGCGTCGATTGCCTGTATGAGCTGTCATGGTGAGAATTTAGCCGGAGGTGATCCGGTGCGACCCGGCGCACCTGAGCCGCCTGACCTGACGCCGGGCGGGGTGATCAATGGCTATGGTGTGGATACCTTTACGACTTTCCTGCGTACCGGGATGACCTTTGCCAGCTATCAGGTTGATAAAGATGACATGCCCTGGGATGTCTTCCAGCATTTAACGGATGAGGATATTGAAGCGATTTACAGCTACATCCTCAGCCTTCCATAGTAGTGGTAATGGGCGATCACGGAGGTGTGACCGCCCCGATTCTGGTCAACCAGTGGCAGCGGGTTGATTGGCGGCCCAGCCAGTTTCATGCAGCCACGATTCCAGCGTTTTCAGCGGCTGATAAATGCGGCGCAGCGCGTTGATGTCGGCGTTGTAGCCTGATTCATCGAACCACTGCCACATTTTGAGCAGTTCTTCCCGCATGTACGGGTCAAGGGAAGCCTCAAGCTGTTCGTGGGGAAGGCGCAGTAAATTCACGGGACGCCCAATCACCCGGCTTAGGGTGTCGGCGATTTGCTGCTCGGTCAGGCCATCTCCGGCGAGTTCAAAGGCTTTGTCGATATATTCATGAGGATTGGCGAAGGCAATGGTGGCAAAAGCGCCGATGTCATCGACGGCGATGAACTGCTTGACGCGCGTTGGGCGCAAACCCTGACTCATGAGGGTGCCGCTGAGGATATGGTCCTGTCCCCAAAAGAAGTTCTCCATGAATTCCACCGGGCGGATGATGGTGGCGGGCAGGCCAAGCTGGCGGATGTGTTGTTCGACCTGCCACTTGCTTTCAAAGTGAGGGACGCCGCTATCTCGTTCAGCACCGCCGACGGATGAATAAACGAAATGCTGTACACCGGCTACACTGGCGGCATTGGCTACATTTTTCCCCTGCCGCGTTTCGCCAGCGGTGCCTCCCTCAAAGAAGCTTTGTATACTGAACACACCGTAAACACCCTGCATGGCGGCGTCGAGTGACGCACGGTCATCGTTATCGCCCTGAAAAATTTCCCCGCCAGCCTTAGCCAGTGCTTGTGCGGCGAGTTTTTCCGGGTTGCGGACGAAGGCGCGGACACGCCAGCCGTCAGCGAGCAGATGTCTGGCAACTGCGCCACCCTGCTGTCCTGTTGCTCCGGTCACGAAAATGATGTTATCTGAGTGAGTCATGTGGTTCATCCCCCGTAATTTAGTTAGCTGGCAAACTATTTTGCCCAAAAATAACCTCGACGAGCGAGGAATACAAAAAGTCTTATTCGGCTAGATTTTTAGTAATCTGCTCAATCAGGCGCAGCAGCAGAGCTTTTTCGGCATCGGTCAGGCCCTTAATGGTCATCGCTTCGAGATCATCCCACATTTGCTGTACCTGATCACGCAGGGCCGCACCTTCCGGCGTCAGGTACACACGCGATACACGCGCATCCTCGACATCCTGCCGCCGCTCAACAATGCCCGCCCGTTCAAGGCGCTGCAATGTTTTGGTGACGGTGGGCGGCTCGACGCAGACGTTTTCGGCAAGCTGTGATTGGGTAAGCCCTTCCTCTTCCCACAACTCAAACAGAATCATCTCCTGCCCCGGATAGAGGCCGACTTCACTGAAGGCTGCTTCGGCGAGTTTGCGGTGGGCCTTGATAAATTGGATGATGCGAAACCCGACGTAATCCTGTAGGTGTTTGCTCATACTCCGCCTATTTTATTTAGCTGACTAAATAATAGCGAGATAGAAATAGCTTGTCAAGTTTTTGGTTGCTGGAATGAATCAATGAATGCGTCATCAACGAAAACCCGATAACACAAAGGATGCCATACATGTCAGGCGACGTAGGGTTAACCGACACCGGGATATACCAAGCGTGAGATGGCTTGCCGACAGGGAAAATGACCTGTCAAACGGCAACGATCTCCCGGCCTTTCGCCACAGACTAAAGTCTGCGGCTAAACAAACCTAAGTCCACTAAAGGGACTCGAATCCCTTCAGTGGATTAGCCTTGCGTAGCCCTGATTTTAATCAGGGGTGGCATAAATGTCGTTCTGATGGGCCGTTCGCGCCCGCTGTCAACGGGGCGCACTAGCTCTTGATGCCACCTCGTCTATGATCGCAACGGTAAAACCCGATGACGCCTATTGTTAGGATAACCCTACGTCGGGTAACAAACGGAGCGTCCCTACGATATGGTCCGGCTACGTCACACTACTTACACCCCGGCATACGACGCGGCATCATCGACGATGACCTCATCCTGAAACATGGATTTGGCCTCGTCGGGCAGTTCTTCGTAGAGGGTTTTGGGGATTTCGAGTTTCGGTAGATGGCTCATATTGACCCATTTGCGGGTATAGACCAGCGCAATATTGGGGCGGGCGTGGTCGCTGAGATTAGGTGTGCCGCGATGCCACATGCGACCATCCCGGATCATGATCGAGCCAGCGGGCATTTCAGCGCGGATGGCAGTCATGGATGGGGCGATAGCGGCGATTTCCTCGCGGCTGTAATTGCTATAATGCGTGCCACCGGGATAAATCTCCATTGCGCCGTTTTCTTCGAGGCTGTCAACCAGCGGAATATTAAAGACCATATGATAAGGCGGGATGGTGACCTGAGCTTCGGGAAAGAGCGGGTAAATGTCGGAATGGACGGGCTGGTATTCAGACCCCGGCAGGCAGGTGTTAGAAGCAAAATAGTGGCAGCGCAGGTTGTTGCCCATGACAGCATGAATCACCTGAAGCACAATCGAATTGGCGACGATACGGTGATCGGCAAATGGCATTCTAAATGGCAAAAACATCCGGTAATGATTTTTGGCAGACGTTGGGGGTGGGTCCTGTAAAAAAGCATAAAACAATTCCATATAGGCGGCGTGGGTATCGGCCATAAAGTCGGCAGGAAGGACGGAGTCGAAGACAATGTAGCCGTTTACACGGATCTGCTGAACTGCATAACTGAGTGTTTCAGGTAATAATTGACCACTGGCAATCTCCCTGGAGGTTAGTATCATGGGGTTACACTCCTGAACCTGGCCCGATGTTTCCATCCATTCTATGACACTTTGAAATTTAGCGAAAATCGGGTGTGGAATGCGGTTCGAACATTAGTGTACATTAAATTTTCTGGGGGTTTTTGACCCTTTTGGTTATGATGAACGTGTGACAAACGCAAAATGTGTTACCCCTCCGGTCCTGGGGACCACCTCCCGCAAACGGGGAGGAAACTACGGGGTGAATTTCGCGTTTTGTGCAGCAACAATCGAGCAGTGGATGAGATGGAAAAAGAAAAGGAAAAGTTTAAAATGACCCCACGACGCTGGCTGATTGCCATTTTATTTGTTGGAATTATCTCTCTGACCGCCTATGGTTTGCTCAAGCGCGGCTATGCCCAACTTGGTGGCACGGGTGATGGCGTGTACACGTTTGAGCAAGTCGTGAATGACCAAATTGCACGTCCGGTATTTATGGTCGAGCCGAATGACGGCAGTGGCTGTCATTTTCTGGTGCAGCAGTCCGGTGTTATCTGGGTGGTGTTTGAAGGCGCAATTGAGCCGGAGCCGTTTCTGGATATTCAGGACCTCGTGAACGACACCGCAAACGAGCAGGGGCTGCTGGGCATGGCTTTGCACCCCGATTATCCCAATACACCTTACTTTTATTTGAACTATACAGATGTGAACGATGACACCAATATCGTGCGCTACGAGGTTTCCGCCAACGATCTCGAAAAGGCCGACCCAACCACGCGCACTGAAATCCTGACCATTACCCAACCCGCCCGCAATCACAACGGTGGTATGCTCGAATTTGGCCCGGATGGCTATCTGTATATCGCGCTGGGTGATGGCGGTGGTGCGGGTGACCCTCAAGAAAACGGGCAGAATCCAGATACTCTGTTAGGAACCATTCTACGAATTGATGTTGATAATCCAGTCAATGGACTGCCGTATGGCATCCCCGCCGACAACCCGTTTGCCGATGGCGTGGACGGTGCGCCGGAAGTGTTCGCATGGGGACTGCGCAATCCATGGCGCTTCAGCTTTGACACGACAACAGGTGATCTATATATAGCCGATGTCGGTCAGAATCAATGGGAAGAGGTCGATTATCTTCCGGCGGATGATTGGAGTGTGCTCAATTTTGGCTGGGATGCGTTTGAGGCGTCGGCGGTGTTTGAGGGCAGCCCGAACGGGGATGTGTTGATGCCCGTTGCCGAATATGACCACAATCAGGGCTGTTCGGTAACAGGTGGCTATGTCTATCATGGCACGGAACTGCCGGATTTGCAGGGCACATATTTCTATGGCGACTATTGCAGCGGCATTGTGTGGACACTGTCAAAGGACGGAAATGGCGATTGGGTCAATGAGGTGTTCCTTGACACTGACTACAACATCTCTTCATTTGCGGTGGACCTTGAAGGCGAGCTGTATTTAATTGACCACGGCGGGCAAATCTTGAAGCTGGTCGCGGTTAACCCATGAGATACATAGTCACCATTGCCGGGTTGATTATGGTGCTGCTGGCGGGGAGTTCACCGCTGGCGGCTCAATCACCCGGCTTACACCCTTGAACTGTTTGTAGACGGGCTTCGTCAGCCGCTATTTATGACACAGGTTGAAAATCGCTACTTTATCGTCGAGCAAGAAGGGCGGATTCGAGTCATGGTTGACGGCGAAATACTGCCTACAGCGTTTTTGGACATTTCGAATGTTGTCAACATGGGTAATGAAGAAGGGCTGTTGGGGCTGGCCTTTCCCCCCGATTTTGCGGAAAGCGGCTACTTCTATGTGTACTACACCCGCCAGATTCGTCGCGTGCGAGAATCGGTGATCGCACGCTTTCGCGTCTATGATTCCACTCGCGCCATCGAAAGCAGCCGCACCGAAATTTTCATCATCGGTCAGCCCTACCCAAATCACAACGGCGGGATGCTGACGTTTGGCCCGGATGGTTTTCTATATCTGGGGCTGGGTGATGGTGGCGCTGCTGACGACCCGCACAATAACGGCCAAAATCCGGACACACTGCTCGGTTCCATTATCCGCATTGATGTCGATAATCCCGCCAGCGGTCAATTGTACGGCATCCCGCCCGATAATCCCTTTGTTGATGGTGGCGGCGCACCGGAAATCTGGGCATGGGGACTGCGTAATCCCTGGCGTTTCAGTTTTGACACGGCAACAGATGACCTGTACATTGGCGATGTTGGTCAGAGGGAGCGTGAGGAAATTGACATCATGCCTGCCGGGGAAAGCGGGCTTAATTTCGGCTGGAATGCCTTTGAAGGGTCCAATGAATATGTCGGCACTGCCAACGGCGAGACAGTTCTGCCCATCGCCGAGTATTCTCACGAAGAGGGCTGCTCGGTAACAGGCGGCTATGTGTATCATGGTGCGGAACTGCTAGAATTGCAGGGAACCTATTTCTACGCCGATTTTTGTGAGGGTACGATCTGGAGCCTCACTCAAACGTCGGGTGAGTGGGAATCGCGTGTCTTTATGGATACTGACTACCGGATTACATCATTCGCGGAAGATCTCGAAGGCGAGTTGTTTGTGATCGACCGGCGTGGGGCCATTTATAAGCTGGTTTACGCCGACTATTAAACGCGGGCGAGGTCGCCCCGGAATCACGGAATTTTTTCATGACCCAATCACCTCATATTCCTATTATGGTTGATGAAGTGCTGGACGGCCTGCAAGTCGTCCAGCGCACCAATCCCATCTATATTGACGGAACACTTGGCGCGGGCGGTCATAGCCATGCCATTCTCTCTGCCAATGACGCCGCGCACGTCATCGCCTTTGACCGCGATCTGGACGCGATTGCTATTGCCCGGCAAACGCTGGCTCCATTCGCTGACCGCGTTACCATTCACCACGCTTCCTATCTGGAAATGGGAAATCTCATTATCGAACCCGTTGATGGTATCCTGCTCGATTTAGGTCTGTCATCCATGCAGGTGGATGACGTCGCACGTGGTTTTTCGTTCCGTCACGACGCGCCGCTGAACATGCGCTTTGACCCGACCAGTGAAGACCCTACCGCCGCCGAACTGCTCAACGGCCTGCCCGAAGAAGACATCGCTAACATCATCTTTCACTATGGCGAAGAACGCCAGAGTCGCAAAATTGCCCGTGTCATCGTCGAGAATCGCCCTATCAAGACAACCAAGCAACTTGCCGACCTGATCGCGGATACCATTCGCGGCAAGCCAAAAATTCACCCGGCTACCCTGACCTTTCAGGCCCTGCGCATTGCCGTCAACCGCGAGCTTGAAGCCGTCGAAGCCATATTGCCCATCGCCATCAACCTGCTGAAACCCGGCGGTCGATTGGCGGCAATCACTTTTCACAGCCTTGAAGACCGCATTGTTAAGCACACGTTCAAGGAAGAAGCAACGGACTGCATTTGTCCACCTAAACAGCTAGTTTGTACGTGTGGTCACAAGGCGCGTGTTCAGTTAGTTAATCGTAAGCCGATCACCGCCGACGAGGACGAAATCGACACTAATCCGCGTTCTCGAAGTGCAAAGCTGCGCATCGTAGAACGCATTTAGCTGACGCTTCCCTGATATGGGCGAATCTCTAGAAATATTCATTTGGCAAAAAACCCCGTTCAGGATATACTGTGTTTGGACTGAACGACGACACACAATTTAGTTCCACCCTCCTTCGGGAGGGCTTTTTTTATCCCACTCACGTTAATAGGGTAATACTTCTTTTGGACAAAACATCAACGACAATCGCTTCAACTAACGCTTGTGGGCACATTAGGACGCCCAACGGGGCGTCCCTACGACCCCGTTGTTTGTAGGGGGGACGTGCAACGGCACGTCCTTTTTTTGTCTGCCCATTTAAAAAGTGTCCTCCTGCCAACCCACTCACTGGAAAATTCTTCGCATTTCCGCTACACTTCTCGCCGTCGCCCCCTCTGTGCGAGGACCATTATGTACAGCCAACATGTTCGCGAAATCACCGATACCATTGACCCCGATTTCTGGCTTAATCCCACCGGAGTCAGCGTTGAATTCGATACCCTGCGCTTTCTGTATGTGCCCGATCATGTGGCGACCTATATCACGACCCAGATTGCCCACAAGGTCTATCGTTATCAGGTCGCCAACATTAGCACTCAAGCCCAGATTACCCATGCGGTGATGATTACGATGGGCGGATTGCTGCCGGGGGTGCAGCTTCATGACCATCTGGCCTGGACGCTCAACAAAAACATCCCGCCGATTGATTTCGGCACGTTAGGCGTCAAATTTTATGCTGGACCGGGCCAACCCCTCGACGAACCCTCGATCAATCACCCGCTATCGATTGACGTGGTGGGCAAGGTGGTAGGCGTGGTTGATGATCTGGTTGATCTGGGCGGCACGGCGCGATTTGTCTACAAATTCCTGATGGACGAGCAGAAGGCGAAAAAAGTTGTCCTCATCGCCCCTTATCTCAAATCCCGCGAAGTGCTGGATGAGATGATGGTCATTCACTACGGTTATGTGCCCGCCGACACGTGGATTATCACGCCGCGTGAAAAAGTGGAGACGCTTATCAAACGTGTTCCCCACTGGCGAGATAACGGCGCGATCTTAGAACAATGCGAAACCAGCCTCCAACGCATTGGCTATCCGCAGTATATGATTGATATTTACCTGAAACCGACCTACGAACGAGGTTGAACCATAAAAATCCCCCCGCAAAGTTGAGGAGGGATTCACAAAAGGGTGAAAGCATAATCGTCAGGCTTTACTGGCGGAAGTGTGTCCAACGCCACACGACCGATAAGGCCGAAAATCACAAAAACAAAGGACATCCCTGCAATAGTCGCGACTGTCTCCCGCATCTTTTCCTCCTGTTTTCTCAAGCCGAACCAGTCTACCGCCTCTACAGTAGTGTCTTCCATCACCTGAATCGAGACGAAATGTCAGGTAAGCGTCAGCAGGCGTTGAGAAGTCACAGGGCTGTATCAATGCAACGTATACAAACCCCTGCTATTATGGAAGAGATTGACATTTCTGGGAGGAACGTAAACTTGAAACACAAATTGATCTTACTGCTCATTGTCATTCTGTCACTGATCGGGGCATTGATCGCTCAGGCCACGCCACCTCAACAAAACGTTGATGATGGGTCACCTCCAGCTATCATTGACTTCAGTGCCTCTGTTGACAGCATCACTTTTGCCGACCTTGAGGCAGGTGAGACCGAGGTCGAGTTAAGCTGGCGGCTTCACAATTTTGATCGTGAACGATATGACATGATCATCGAGCACTATTTTCTCAACGAATGGCTGGTGATGAGTGCGGCAGATGTTGCCGAAGGGTCCGAGAGAACTGTCCTCGTTCATCATGGCACTTTTGGCCCGATTACCTATCGCTTGAGCATCCTCGACAGCGACGACAACACGATCCGTCCCGGCGAAGAAACGGTGATTGAGGAGTGGGTTCTCACGATCCCGTACGAAGAACCACCTGAAGACGCCGAAGCACCAACCATCAGCGAGTTCGTGGTCACGGTTGACAGTTTTAATCGCGCCGACCTCGGTGACAATACACCTCTGCCCGTGCGCTGGGTGGTTGAAAACCGCACAGCGACCACCCATATCGTCTTCGAACAAATCTTCGAGAGTGGTGGTAACACGGTGAATATTGAACTCCCACGGGAACTGTTGTGGATTCCATCGGAAGGCGAAGGAGCGGTTGACCCGGTTGATGAATCGGGGATTGATGCAATCAATATTCAAATGAAGCTGGTTGACATCCGGGATGACTCGGTGCTGGATACTGTGGATGTGCTCGTGCCTATTATCGGTTCCGCACCGACCGGAACCGTCTCATCCAGCGCGACACGAACCCCGGCAACGCCTGTCGTAACGCCATCGCCCACATCCGAGTCTACCGCACGGATCATTAATTTTAGCGGCACGGAAGTTGCGGATCGCGAGAGCGAAATCTTCCTGGAGTGGGAAGTGGAAAATGCAGAGTCTATCAGCATCACCCGCCTGTCACAGGGTGGACAGGTGTTCCTTGAAAGCATCGCCAGTGACCTGCCCGCGCAGGGCGTCTATGAATACACGCTGCCCAATGAATATTCAACCAACGCTGAATTCGTGCTGATTGCCACTGATGATCAGGACCGCGAAGCATATGCCTTCCACCGGATTGAATTGAACTGCCCATTTGACGAATCACTCACCGATACCTGTCCATTTTCCCGGACGGTTGGCGTGCTGGCAGCCTATCAGCCATTTGTGGGCGGTTATATGCTGTGGCGGGCTGATACCCAGCAGATTTATGCAGTGTATAACGGTGGCAGTTATGAGATTTTTCCAGATACGTTTACGGAAGGTGAGGACCTCGGAATTGAGGAGGAACCACCGGACGGACTGTTTGCGCCAATCCGCGGATTCGGCAAGGTTTGGGCCGACAATCCGGGTGTGCGCGAAACGCTTGGCTGGGCAACTGCACCGGAACTGGGTTACAACTCAACGGTTGAGCTGCTGCTGGTGCCGCAACGTCCCAACACGGTTTTGATGGTGCTGCCGGACAGTACCATTCTGCAGTTGGGTGCCTTTGGCTGGGAGCTGATTGAGCCGTAACAATCATTACCCCCTCGACGCCTGGTCGAGGGGGATTTTTATAATGATGAGAGAGCTTCGGACAGCATGGATGCTGTCCCTACGATTAGCCATGAATCCCGTAGGGACGCCATATATGGCGTCCGCCAAGTAATGCAACTAACCGTCAACTTTTTGCGACTGCCGATAACGATAATTCTTAAATCGGCCCTAGCCCCTGACCGGAATCACCAACTCCTTGTGCAGCGGCGTGATCGACTCCGCCGTGCCGTCCTCGTTGATGACAATCGTATCTTCCAGCCGGATGCCAAAATTCTTATCGGGGTAGTAGATGCCGGGTTCAATCGTGAAGACGTTGCCGATTTCGACCTTCTCGCCCGTTTTGTCGTTGTCAATTTCGGAAATGTAGGGGCGCTCATGTACTTGCAACCCCACGCCATGTCCGAGCACAGACCCGCATGCCCCGATCTGGGTGCCGGGATGTGAGCGCGGTGTTTCATAGCCGTACTCTTCCATCATGTCGTAGTTCATGAGATTGTATTTACCCACCATCTCACCAACTTGCAGCGACTCAACAACCGTGTTGATAACCGTCACTGTGTGGTCAAAGGCGCGCTCGACATCGGCGGGGGGACCTCCAATCGACCATGTGCGAGTCATGTCGTGATAATAGCCGGTGTTGATGTCTTTGGGGAACAGGTCGAAGACAATGGTATGTCCCACTTCCAGCACCGTATCGGCATGGCCTGCACTGTGCGGAAAACCGCCATCGCGCCCCGGGGCGAAGATCATCCCCAGCGGGTCTTCGAGGTCACGCTCCAGTAGTTGGCGGCGCACAAATCGTTTGACATCGCCTACCGTTAGCGGATTGCCCTCGCCGTTGACCAGCACTCCATTCGCGGCACGGTGACCGGCAATGAAATCCCATGTCGCCTGCATAACGTCACAGGTCCGCTGGCCGATGTCGCGCAAAATGGCGATTTCAGCCGCGTCTTTGGTGCGTACCGCTTCACCAAACAGCGTGTTCATCCGCTCGCCCTTAAAGGTGATGTTCTCAAAGCGCGCGTCAATTAACTGCATGAACTCCCACGAGGCCCCTAATTCTCCAAAACCGTAGAGGCCAATGGTCCCCTCGGTGATGCCAAATAGATTGAACATGCGCCGAAAAAACTCAATGGATCGCTCGTCAATATCGTCAATCTGCCAAAGCTCATGGGCTTTGATGTCGGCTTCATAGGTCAGGATTTTTAGGCCGCTGGCTCTGGCTTCCTCGGCCTCCATTGACGCCATGATACCGACAGCGGGTTTGCCGCGTAATTTGACAATCGTTCCATTTACAAAGCTGGTCACGCCGGGCAGCATATAGCGGCGGAATGGATTTTCCGTTTCTCCTCCCGGAATGATAAACGCATCCAATCCACGGACTTCCATCAATCGATCAATATCAGCGCGCATTCGTGGTTTCTCCTAAAAAACACCAGCAATTTCAAGGATAAGATAAAGCAGCACAAGCAGCGGTGCAATCTGCACCAGCAGCATCGCCCGCGCCATGAGATAGGCCATCACGATGGCGGAGCGGGAAGGTTGGCAACCCAGCGTCGCTAACTTCGCAATCAGGATTTTGTTGGAGGGTTCCGTGAGTGTACTCCCATCTGGAAAAACGACCGTTGGAACGCTCTCATTGCCATGATTAATGGTTCGAACCTGCGTACGGGCATCTTTATCCTGGAGAATATCGATGTATTCGAACGGTGCGCCCGAATTTTGCAGCAGTACTTTGGCAGGACGAACCATCAAACAGCCGGGATGTCCGTATAACGCGATTTTGTTATCCACAACTCATATTCCTGACATGCATAATTATGTGTGGATTTTACTCTATTTTGGTCTAACTATTCACTAATTCTCAGGAGTCACATAGGTCCCGCGTGATAGAATCTTCTCTTCAATGTTGTCAAACTGCACGGGCAGAGCATCCCCGGCGAAAATGAGCGGGGCGGCCTGTACATGATAATGCAGATGCGGGCCAAAGGAATTTCCCGAATTTCCTAATTTGCCTATCACCTGACCTTGCTCAACACTGTCGCCCTGCTTCACTACCACCGAACCGTGCTTCAGGTGGCACAGCATACTGAACTCACCTGTCATGTGATCAATCACCACACAGTTTCCCGCTCCGGCCCATACGGGTTCCGGCAAATTCCTGAACAATTCCGGCTCGACCAGCCCGGCGGTCGGATTATCCGGCACATCATTTCGAGCGTAGGTGACCACGCCGCCTGCCGGGGCGATGATGTCCTGATCCCAGCCCGCCATGGACGTATTGGTGTATTCGGGCGCGGTCATGATGGCATAGGTTGGTGTTAGGCCAAATGCGTCAAAGGCAAACTGTGAACTCCAGTTGCTATGTCCACCATTGTTGACATACCCCTGCAAGATAATGCACGGGATTTTCAGCGGAAAGATAAGTTTTACCTTCTGCGGGTAGACACTGACCGGAGCATCCAGTACGTCTTCGATTTCACCGTCCGGTGTTTCCAATATCAGCCGTAATCGCATCCGATTGACGAACAGCGCAACTGGCACTCGGAAAGACAGGCGCAGGTCAAATGCTTCTTCCAGATTGGTATGCCAGACGGCAGCATCGGGGGCGAGTCCGGGGACAGCTTGAAGCGGATGCCTTTTACAGCGTCCAGATATTTTTCAGTGCAGTGGACGGATTCCACCACCAATTCATCGTTCATCAGGTCAACGTGGAGATGTTTAGGCGTTTCGTCCTTCATCACCAGCAGATGGAAAAACCAACTTTCGGTTGGTTCATGTCCGGGATCGGGTGTTTTGTAGATATTTAGTGGAATGGTCTTTAACATAGATACCTTGCCTTCCCTCTTCGTAGCTATTACGATTGAGCAGGCGTTAAGGTTTAAGGAACTTATGAGTAAAAACGGGTATCTGTATGTAACGGTATTTACCAGCGGGATGACGACACTTGCCATCGAACTGACGGCATCGCGCCTGCTGGGCAACATTTTTGGCACGAGCAATCTGGTGTGGGCTAACATCATTGGCCTGATGCTCATTTATCTCACGGTTGGCTATTTTATCGGCGGGCGCTGGGCGGACCGCTCCCCCTATCACCACACCCTCTACCAGATCATCATTCTGGGGGCGTTCTTGAGCGGGGTCGTGCCGCTTATTTCGCGCCCGGTGCTGCGTTTTGCCGCTGAAGCGGTCAACAATCTGGAGGCCGGGCTGGCATTAGGATCATTTATCGGCGTTCTGGTGCTGTTCTCGGTCCCGGTGACACTGCTCGGCACCGTATCGCCCTTCGCTATCCGCCTCGCCATTGAGAACAAAGAAAAGGCCGGGCAAGTCAGCGGCAGCATCTACGCCCTGAGCACACTCGGCAGCATCGTTGGCACATTTTTGCCCGTGCTGGTGATTACCCCGGCGGTCGGAACCACGCGCACCTTTCTCGTTTTTTCGGGGATATTATTGCTGGTGGCCTTCATCGGCCTGTGGCGCACCCGCCGCGCGGCAATTTTCCGCTGGCTGTGGATACCGCCCGTGCTCATCATTCTCGCGGCCTTAACCTTAAGCGGTCCTGTCAAACCCCCGCCGCCCGGCATGACACTCCTCTATGAAAAAGACTCGGCGTACAATCTCATCCAGATTGTCGAAGAAGATGACGGCACGCGCTACCTGCTGCTCAATGAGGGTCAGGGGTATCATTCGCAGTGGCATCCGGAGCAAATTTATTACCGCCGCACATGGGGCTATTTTCTCGTCGGGCCATATTTCAATCCAAATCACACCCCGCAGGACGTAGATAATCTGGCGATTATTGGGCTGGCGGGGGGCACGATTGCCCGCCAATATACCCATGTTTATGGCGATATTCCCATTGACGGCATCGAAATCGACCCGGAAATCGTGGAAGCCAGCCGCCAATATCTGGGCCTGACCATGCCCAACCTCAACGTCATTATTCAGGATGGGCGTTATGCCTTCAACCAGCAAGACAAGCGATACAGCGTGGTCGGCATTGATGCCTATCGCGTGCCGTATGTCCCCTGGCATCTCACCACCGTTGAGTTCTTTGAAGAGATTCGCGACAAGTTGACGAATGATGGGGTGGTGATTATCAATGTGGGCCGTACTCGCGATGACCGCCGATTGGTGGAGGCAATGGCAAACACCATGCAGCAGGTCTATCCATCATTGTATGCAATGGATGTGCCGGAGTCGTTCAACACAATTCTGGTCGCCACCAACCAGCCCACACAGGTCGAAAATCTGACCGCCAATATTGAAGCACTCGACCGCGACACATATCCGCTGCTCTATACCGTCCTGACCACCGCCCGCGATACGCTCGTGCCAGTCGTGACATCCGATGTGCTATTCACCGACGATCATGCTCCGGTCGAGCAAATCGTGGACGATATGGTGATCGACTATTTACTGGAAGGCGAAGGTTAGTGATGACAACGAATACAGAAGCAACCACACTGTCCGAAGAAGATGTGAAGCCGCTGCTGATGCCGCAGTGGCTGCAAACCATCTTGCAGGGCATCATTATCCTGACCGTGCCATTTGTGCTGGTGCTTGGCAGTGTTCGCCTCGCCATGACCGAGCAGTTTCTGGCCCTTGAATACCAGCGTCCCGGCTTCCCGGCAGACCCGTATGGTTTCTCAACGGCAGACCGGCTGGAATATGGCCCCTATGGCATTGAGTACATTTTGAGCAATGAGGACATCAGTTTTCTGGGCGACCTTGAAATTGACAGCGAACCGGCTTTTAACCCCCGCGAACTCGATCATATGGAAGATGTGCAAACCGTCACCCGCATCGCTATTCAGGTGTTGATGCTGACCGGGGGATTGTTTGTTTTGAGTATCATCCTGCTCATCCGCAAACCGGAGACTCGTCCGCTGGTTTTCGAGAGCCTGCGGCGCGGGGCATATTTCACCTTTGCCATGATTGCCATCTTAGTCGTTGGCGTTGTGCTCAACTGGAACTATTTTTTCACTCAGTTCCATAACACTTTTTTCGCCGAGGGTACGTGGCAATTTTCGCGCAGTGATACGCTCATCCGGCTGTATCCAGAACAATTCTGGCAGGATGCGGCGCTGTTCATCGGCGGGGTGACAATTCTGGGAGCGGCGCTGTTTATTGTGTCGCCAGCTATCTGGCAGCGGTTTGAAGCATCGCCGGATGCGTAACACAGTTAATACATCGTTTCGGGTGCGCTGGCTGGCGGACGCCATCTATGACGTCCCATTGGTGTAAAGAGAATAGTCGCTGTTGTATAAGGAAAAACGGCTCATTTGCACCGGAGGATAAATCCTCCGGCTAGCGAAAACAAAAGTGCACTGAAGGCACTCAAAAATCCCTTTAGTGGATTTGGCCTTGCTTAGCACTCGATTTTAATCGGGTGTGTTAGCCACAGCAGCCCGATGGGCAAGATACGACTGCCTGTTTGCCCGCTCCTGGAGCCATCTTGTGCGTAAGTTTACACCTACAGGACGCCCCGTTGGGCGTCCCTACATCAGCCATCGTGTGTTTGTAAACGTTACACCCTGATTGCCGTGAGAATTGTTTGATGGCAGGGGATGTTTTCAAAGAAGTGCTGGCGGGCAACTTCATCGTCGAAATGTCGGGCCACCGCCATCAACCGTGCGTAGCCCTGTGCCAGCACGGCATCCGCCCGACGATCACCCGTTTCAGCCATTGCCTCATATAGCATCGAATAAACGCGCAATGGATAATGTGCGCCATTGACTTCAGGGCACGCCTTCAAAAACTCCAGAACTTCGCCCATATGTTTGTGTCGTCCGAGGGCAACTAATCCCGCCAGCGCCTCAATCATGTGCGCCGGACGCCCCGCCTGTTCATATTGGAGCCGTGCCTGCTCAAGGTACTGGCGTGCCAGCCCTGCTTGCCCCATTTTTGTGAAGGTGATTCCCAGATAGTGGTTGTGGTATGCGCCTTTAAGCAGGCTCGACTCGGCCATTGAACTAGCCTGTTTGAGATAATCCAGTGCCAATTCGGGGTCGTTGATGAGCAAGGCATATTCGGCATACCCTGTCAGGTAATACCATTCCAGCCACGGTGACTGGAATGCCGCCAACTCATCGAGATACATGATTCCGTTATCGATCTGTCCGGTGCGAATCGCCAGCAACCCGGCCAGTGCCAGTGCATAGCCGTGCGGTATGGTCCTGCCCAATGCACGGTACATGACACCGCCGCGCTCAAAATTCCGCGCTGCTTGCGAATATCGACCCTGCGCAAAAAATAAAGTTCCCTGTTCGAGCAGTGTCCAGGCTACGGCGTCATCATCGCCGAGCTGCTGTGCCAATTCCAGCGCTTCTTCAAAATACGGCGCGGCGGTATCCACTTGCCCGCGCTCGGTATGCCATACGCCCAGATTGCCCAGTAAATTGACTTCCCAATCTTTATCGCCAATTTGCCGGAACAACTCCAATGCTTTGAGGAAATATGCATACTCTTGCTCATAAGCGCCGCCGCGGCCTACCATAAAAGCGAGCGCGTTCATGGACCGGGCGCGACCGCGAATATCACCCTGCTCTTCATAGATTTCCAGCGCAAGGTGCAAGTAGTGTTCTTCAAGATCAGCGTTACCCCGCGACTGCCACAGTCGCGCCAGATGGCTATATACCCGTGCCCGCGTCAGCATATCGTTGGTAGTCTCAATCCGTTCACGCGCATTATCTACCAGTTCCAATGCACTGTCCCCCTGTCCAAGTGCATGCAGCGTAAATCCCCAGATGGCGAGGCCCTGTGCCTCCTGAATGGTATCTGCCGCTGACCGGGCATGTTCGACCGCGGCCTGTGCATGTTCAATGACACGCGGGTAATCGCTCATATCGAAGTTGTAATAGGCCCAGTTTAAATGAACTGCCGCATGCTGCTCTGAATGGCGAGCCACAGCACCCATACTGGTCAGGTCCTGTGCCTGCGCCGCACGATTGCCCACCAGCGCAAACACGGCACAGCGCTCGCTGAGCACCTCGAATTGGCGCTGTGGATCGTAAATATATTCAAGAGCACGCGAAAAATAATCGACCGCCACGTCATTTTCATAGGAACGTGCCATACGCTTGCCCGCCTCAAACAGATAATGTCCAACGTCTACATTGGTAACGCCGTCGCGGTAAGCCATCTCATAATGGTGGGCAATTTCAACCGCATGTTCGTTCAGTGCATCAGGATAGGCCGCCACGAGCGCGTCCCCCATCGTCCGGTGATGGCGTGCCCGGTCGTGCGGCGCTAAATCGCTGAGAACCTTATCGCGCAGTTTGTCATGGGCAAAACGATAGTGATCGTCGAACACCTCAAATACCGCCGCATCCACCCCGGCCTGCAAAAACTCAGGCACGTCAATGTCGTGTATAAAACGCAGGAGCGCAGTATCAAAGACGCGGCCCTGCACCGCCGCCAATTCAAGCAGTTCGCGGTGATGGGTGGGGATTCGCTGCAATCGCCGGGTAAGGACAGTTTCGATGCCCCCGGTCATGATGGATGACGGCAGCGTCTTATGCCCAACGTCATACCACTCACCAGCATCCTCAGCCAACGCCCGGACAGCCTCCACAATGAAAAAGGCATTTCCTTCGGTTTCGTTTTGCAGCAGTTCCAACACACCGGGCCGTTCCCCGGCATCACCAATCATCGCCCGGCTGAGTTCCGCCACCGCATCCGGGCCAAGCCGGTCCAGTTTCATCAGGGTCATAGCGGGTACTTCAGACGGCAGCGTCGATTTGTCATCGTCCCGGTATGTGCCGACAATCATGAGCGGCAGGTCGTTGTCCAGCAGACGCTGCAACACTTCCATATTCGCCCAGTGCAGATCGTCAAGCAGCAGCAGCAGCGGGCCTTCGTGTCGCCGGAACAGGTTCAAGATCGTCTCGTGCAGCAGGAAATGCCCATCAAGATCACGCGGCAGTTCACCGATGTCTCGCTCAAGGATGTCATTGATGCGTGGCACAATAGGTTTGAGAACCGCTGCTTCGCTATCACCGACCTCCACGCGAAGCAGCAGATGGGGCAGGACGTTCAGCCACAGTTGGTAGGGTACGCTGCCTTCATCAATGGCCTGCCCCACCAGCACCGGAATCCCCTCCACCAGTGCCTGTATGCGTAGTTCTTCCAGCAAGCGCGATTTACCGACGCCACTTTCGCCGCCGACCAGCCATGCACTGCCTGCGTGCTGATGTGCCAGCTCCGCCATTGCATCGAGTAGCCGTCCAAGCTCCGTTTGACGACCCACAAAGGTTGCCGTTTGCAGATGACTATCCAGAATGGCGCTTGTCCGTAAGGGTATGGTGCGATTGTAGATATTATGAATGGCCCCGATGACCTTGATGGCACTCGAATAGCGATCCTCCGGGAACTTTGCCAGCAAACGCTTCACGACGGGCTGTAAGTGGCCGGGAATCATCGAAAGGTCAGGCTCGACATTCAGAATTTCACTGATTAACGCGCGTGGTTCCTGATCCGTGTCAAAAGGATGGTGACCAGTGAGGATGGCATAGGCAATCAACCCGGCGCTGTAAAGGTCACTGGCCTCCGATGCACCCATCCCGGTGAAGATTTCGGGCGGCATATAGGCAAAGGTGCCCGCCGGGCCATAGGACTGTTCCGGTTTGGCTACCAATCCAAAATCTATCAGCCGCACCGAGCGGTTCACCACTAGCACATTCGAGGGCTTGAGGTCTCTGTGCAGCAGACCGCGCCGGTGCAAGTAGGCCAGTCCCTGTAATAGCTGGATAACCAGGTCTATTTTTGCTTCTTCAGAGAGGTTCTCGGCAGCCTGTAAAATGGTCTGGTGGCCCTCCAGATATTCCATCGCGTAGAAGGGCAGGCCAGTATCGTCAAAACCGTAATCCAGCACATTGATGATATTGGGATGACGCAGTGACGCCAGTGTTTTAAATTCGTGAGTCAGGGCAAGGCGAAGCTCGCTGTCGCTATCCTGTTCAAACAGAACACGCTTCAGCGCCACATGTTGACCGGATAGGCGGTCGTAGGCACGGTAAACCTCACCCATGCCACCTGTACCCAGTTTTTCAAGGAGATTATAGCGCCTGTTCATAACGATTTACCCGCCGGACGTTTAGTGAATCAATTCTATCACTAAACACTGCGTAAATAAATCGTTAAGACCTTAATTATTGTCCTGATACGACACTGATCCGCTGGCTATCCACCGTTCGCGCGGCGTAGACGGCTCTAGCAAACACCTGTCCGTTGATTGAGGCTGGCACAACCCACGATACCAGTGCACCGTTATTCGGCGTGGTGTCCGTGCCGACAAGCTGCGGTGTCGTTGTGCCGGACGCCTGATAGTAAAACTCAATGCGCGTGGCATCCTGTGGGGCCAGCGTCCACGAAATAGAGACGGTGGCATTTGGCGTCAATGTGTAGGTGGTTCCATTGAGCGCGGTAAACGGCTGTATGACAGGCGCACCGAGATTGGTGTTAAAGGTTGGATCATATATCAGGTGGACGATGTTGGATGACGTATAGCCGAAACTGTTTTCCGCTACAGCGATAAAGAACAGGTCATTATCAAACTCGGACAATGTGTAGTTAATCTGTGTGCCATTGAACGGGTCATTGTCGATGCCGACCAGCACCGGATTTTGATCGGTTGCTGAGGTTCCGGCAAAATAACGCACCCTTGTGGCGGATGGCACCACGCCAACACTCAGCGACACGGTTCGTTGAGTTGTCACCGAGGCCCCATCGGCGCGGGGTTGAGTCGGCGAAATGCGCAGCAGTTCGGTGAAAACAGGTGCTGAACCCGGCGCAGTGGTCGCCGTCGGGAAAGAGATGGCGGTGGGCACCGTTCCTACTGTTGGAACGGCGGTGGTAAAAATAGTCGTCCCCGCCGACACCGGCAGTGAGGGCAAATAGATGGTCTGGCCGACGAAAATCGCATCGGGGTTGGTCAGGCAGTTGGCATTTTGCAGCGACAGCACCGAGCTATTGATCGAGAACGCAATCAAACTGAGCGTATCCCCGGTCTGCACGATATAAGGCTGCCAGCCGCCCGGAATCGGGCAGGTCGTCGTACCGGCGACGGTTGCCACCGGCGTCGGGACAAAGGCCGGTAAATTTGGCAAGTAGAGCGTTTGACCGACAAAAATCGCGTCGGGATTGGTCAAACAATTCGCGGCCTGAAGTTGATCGGTCGTGCTGCCAATGGATGCCGCGATAACCGCCAGCGTGTCACCTGCGGCCACAAGATATGGCTGCCAGCCACTGGGAATGGCGCAGTTTGATGGCGGCAGGACAGGTCCTACCACATTGGTGGTGGGAAAAGCGGTTACACCAAAGAACAATGTCGGGGTGGCGGTTACAAACTGGGTGTTAGGCCCTGCGGTCGTGGTTGCAAAACTTGCCGGTGCAACCGACGGAACCGGCGTCACCGAGGCAAAGATGCGCTGCTGGGTGGGTTCATCGGAGCCAAGACCACACGCCACCAGTGTCAAAGCCAGAATCAGCAAAAGATATATGCTACGGCGCATAGATGACTCCTTTCAAAAGTCGCGATTTAAGCTGCCGACGTGGCCTCCTGCTGTTTGCGCTTACGCCGACGTAAGAGGGCTGGTAATTGTTTGACCTCTTCTATATTGAAGAGTATCGCACTCGCGATAAATACGCCAGCACCCACAGCACCCCCGACTCCGGCTCGGATCAATCCCGCGACACGCCCACCTTCGGTGAACACATTTGTCGCCAGAAAAGCATCGACCAGATAGACGGGTACAGCCATAATCAACGTGGCGGCCAGCGTACGTCCTATCGTATCTAAGATATTCTGCCCATCTATATCTTGCCATTGTCTCCGTAAAACAATCGTTAACAAAGACAGTTCGGTGATGAAGGCTGCCAGATAACCCAGCCCCGTGATACCGACCCCCAATGGGCCTGCCAGCGGGATTGAATCGCTGGCGTCGTAGATGAAGTAGAAGGTATACAACACGATAATCGTCACCACCATCCCCGCGACCGAGAATATCAGCGGGCGAATGGTATCCTTCTGGGCATAAAAAGCCCGCGCGACCACCTCATGTACCGACTGTAAGACCATCGCGAAGGCCATCACCTGCACCACCGCATAGACCAGAGCCGCCTCGTCAGGGTCGGCAAATAGTATGTCAACCGCAGGTTTACCGATGAGGATCATGCCTGCCGCTGCCGGGATGGTCGCCAGCAAGATAAAACGCACCGCCTGTGAGAATACGCGCCGCCGTTCATCCACCTCACCGAGTTCGGTCAAGGCGGCGAGTGTTGGGAAGATGACGAAGCCAAGTGCTGTGCCGATCAGCGCTTCGGGGATGTCCATGATGCGCAGGCCCCAGTTGAAGGCACTCGGCGCACCCTCCCCAAGCTGTGAGGCGATGCGCCCGATGAAGATAAAGTTCACGGCAAAAACAAAACTTGCCAGCATACGCGGAATCATCAGGGTAATTACACTGCGTAGCTCTTTATCGCGCCAGCCCAATGCCGGATACCAGCGTGCTTGAAACATGAACAGACCCGGAATCTGGATGCTGAAATGCAGCAGCGCCCCCAGCACCGTTCCCCATGCCAATCCATAGACACCCATCGAATCCGTGAAGAAAATGACACCGAATAATAATCCGAGGTCAAAAAATATTGGGGCCATCACCGTCAGGAAGAAATGATTATGGCCGTTTAGAACGCCCGTCAGCAAACTGCTCAACGTGAAAATAATGGTGCTCAGCAGCAAAATACGCATATTGTTCACGGTCAACTCAAGCTGTGCCTGCTCATCAAAACCCGGTGCAACGACCACTTCGACCAACCACGGCGCAATCACAAACACCAGCACACTCACCGTCACGGTCACGACCAGCAGCGTATTGAATAACTGGCTGGCTAACCGCCATGCGCCTTCTGGGTCTTCGCGATTCAGGAGTCCGCTGAAAAAGGGGATAAACGCCACCGACAGCGCTCCCACCCCGATGAACTTGATGATGTTTTCCGGTACGGAATTGGCGAGGACAAAGGCATCGTATTCACTGCTAGCGCCAAATTTGTCCGCGATGAGGAACACCTGCCCTAAACTGACAAGTTTGGTGAGGAGAAAACCTACCATCACCACCATCGTGGAGCGAATCAGGCGTTGATTGGAAAGCGGCGCGGCGTGTTTAATGGCGTCTTGCTGGTCGGACATGAGCATTACTCTCGGTTATGATTATGTTGATCGCGTGTTCATCATAGCTGGTTTATCCGCTCGCGAGTCCGCATTTAGTGACTATTACCGATTCTATTTGCAGACGTCTCGTTGGGCGTCCCATAGGTGTAAAGTCAAGGCGGCTTTACAAGCTAACCAACAGTCAGATCGCGTTTGGTGCAGCGTGCCGTCGTTGCAGCGCACCTGATTAAAATCGGGCGCTAAGGAAGGCGAAATCCACTAAAGGGATTCAATGGAGTCCCTTCAGTGGACTTTGTTTTCACTAGCCGCAGACTTTAGTCTGTGGCGCACTGGCAGGACACGGGGTGCTGGAGGAAGTAGTCTTCCCTTTTACAACGCTGCCCTATCTTTTATCTTTACACTTTGGGACGCGCAATAGCACGTCCTTCCGGCTCTGAGAATATGAGCCTTTTTCTCCCCTCCCTAACCCTCCCCATAAATGGAGAGGGAACTTCTCACGCCTCCAATTTTCCCTATTCATGGGGGAAATGTCCGAAGGACAAAGGGGGACGGCGAAACCAGTCCAGATGAACGCGGGGATTGTACATGATTGGGCGCGATGTCTCAATCAACGATTACTGTGCGGACTTGATAATATCCTGCACTACCTCATGCACCCGTGCGCGGACAAGCTGCTCAATCTCAGACGGTTCAGGCTCAGGTTTCGCTTCGGGATAAACATGTGTGCCGGTGGGATGGCAGACGCCGCAGTGGTCGCAGTACCGCTCGTTGTCGCCGGGACGTGCCAAGCCCAACTTCTCGCGCATTTCCAGCAGTTTGGCGACCTGCTCCGGTGGCAACGACGGCCCGCCGCCCAACTGCTGCGCCATGTACAAAATTTTGGCGCTGTGCTCCAGACTTTCCAGCCGCAAATATGCCGTCCATATATCCGGCCCGACGGTCAACGACCCATGATAAGCCAGCATGATCGCGTCATGTTTCTCAATCAACTCGCTGATGGCATCGCGATTTTCCGGTCCTGACGGTGTGGCATAAGGCGTGGTGGGAATCAAACCCAGAATGACAATCGCCTCCGGGATAGTACACTGCTGCATGCTCACTCCAGCAATGGTCAGGGCGACGGCGGTCGGCGGATGGGCATGGACTACCCCCATCACATCCGGGCGTTTTTTGTAGCATTCGAGGTGCATCAGGATTTCGGAGGTGGGGCGCAAATCACGATTGGAGGCCGTGCCCGGCCCAGCCTTATTGCCGTCTATATCGACAACAATCAACTCCTCTGGCTTCATGAATCCCTTCGCCAGCCCGGAAGGTGTCGCCAGTATGCGGTTGTCGTCCAGCCTCACGGAAATATTGCCAGATGCGCCATCAATGTACTGAAACTGGTGCATCAAGCGCCCGATGTGGCAAATCTGGTCACGGAGACGACGTTCGGCATGTAGTGTGTACGTCATAATACTCCATTGGATTACAGTTGATACTTTCGGACATCCCCCTTTGTCCTTCGGACATTTCCCCCATAAATGGGGGAATCCAGGTTCCCGCTCCATTTCTCCCCATGAATGGGGAGATGTCGCGTTAGCGACAGAGGGGACAAAAATCGTCACAATCTGGAAGATGTCATTGTATGTACTATAACACCGTCGCCAACGCTTCTCCATCAGGAATTTCGTGCGGCAGTATTCCGAGGGATGTATCCATGCCCTCTAAAAACTCAAGTGCAGCAGCCAGTGTTGCCACTCCCTGCCAGCATGTCCCAAACAACTTCGAGATGATAAAAGAAACCGTCCACACCATTGATTTATTGTGGACATCAACCATACATCCGAATTTCGGATGTGTCACCAGCGGTTCAGCAGCACTTTGTACCCCGAAAATGCTCTGCGGACTGCGTATCATGTCGAGACTGTCGGCGATAAAATAGACGGGCAGGTTGTGCCGCGTCCCATTCAGCAATTGGACGTTGAACAAATTGGCATCGCGCAGTTGTTCGAGGGTCAGGATGCCTTCAATTTTGATGTAAACAACCCTTTCGTAATGTAACCAGAATATTTTGGCTGGCATGATGCCGCTCCGATACGTATTATCGTTTGGAATAATAACGTCATTTCAGGACACTTTAGATTGAAAATTTTATTCTTGACCTCACAGTTTCCCTATCCACCGCACAGTGGAGGCGCTTTACGAGCACATGGTCTCATCAGCGGTGCGATCAATCATGGTCATGAGGTGGTGCTGTTTAGTTTTGTGTCCGGTAAAGTGGCGGATAACCCGTTCTCCCAACAATTAGACGAAGTCATACTGGCAAAACCCGATCTCTGGACGCGCCGCCGCCGTATTCTGAACTTAATCCTCTCGCGCCGGGCCGATATGCAGCGCCGTTTCTGGTCGGACAGCGCGTTGGACAAGATTCTGACGCGGCTGGCTAAGGGGGATATTGACATTGTTCACGCCGAAAGCCTCGAAATGGCAGCCTACCTGCCCGTCATCCACAAAACGCACCCCACCATTCCGTTGATTTATGGTTCGCTGAATGCTGAGGCCGATTTGCAGCGCTCTATGTATGCGACGGATCGCGAAAGCTGGCTCAGTGCGCGGGGTGTGGCTGGTTCGGTGTACTCGTTTATCCAGTGGCAACGTTTGTTGGAGTTTGAAGGGCTGATATGCCACATCGCCTCGCATGTGTTGGCGGTCAGCGACGAAGATAAACGGCTGCTGTCGAAACTGACCGACACACCCGTGACCGTTGTCAAAAACGGCATCTACGTGGAAAATTATCTGGACATCGAACCCGATCAAAGTCTCGGCAAGAACGCGCTGGTTTTCACCGGGACAATGGATTACCGGCCTAATGTGGACGCGGTATGGTGGTTTGCCACTGACATCCTGCCCCACATCAGCAACGGGCATTTTTACATAGTCGGCAGAAGCCCTCATCCGCGCCTCGACAGCCTGCGTGACCGTCCCGACATCACCCTAACAGGCTATGTTGAGGAAACGCAGCCCTATTTTCGCGGCGCAACTGTCTATGTCGCGCCGCTGCGAATGGGCAGTGGAACACGTTTCAAGCTGATGCAGGCAATGGCAAGCGGCGTCCCAATAGTCTCGACCATATTAGGAGCGATGGGGCTGGATGTGACAGACGGCGATCAGATGCTGCTGGCGGATGATGCTAAAGCCTTCGCCAATGCCGTCAATCGACTGTTATCTGACGTAGATTTGAGGCAACGATTGAACCAGCGCGGGCGTGATTATGTGCAGCAGCATTTCGACTGGTCGGTGATTGTGCCGGAACTGCTGAAAGTATATGAAACGCTGGCCTAGATTCTGTTGATATTTCAGCGTAACTGGATCGCATATAATATATGTAAATGCTCGGGTAGAGAAAATCGGGATTGGTGAATCTTTGCGCCATTTCTGCGCGAATTGCAGCGGTTGGAACGGTTATTGGTCGACGACGGGCCAGATGATGATGAATGAGGAACGGAACCATGACAAACATCCCTGAATTATTTGCTGAAGTGGAACGATTACCCATAAGCACCAAATGGGAACTAGTCAGGTACTTATTGCGCTCATTGGAACAAGCGCAAAGCGCCGAACCTCCTCGAAGCGACTGGCATCAATTCCTGAGTGAGACCTATGGGTCATTAAGGGACAGTCCCATAGAGCGTTGGTCGCAGGGTGACTATGAAGAGCGCGAGTCATTGGAATGAAATATTTGTTAGATACCAATACCTGTATTCGCTATCTTAACGGACGTTCCCCTGAAGTCTTAAAGCGGCTGGACGAAACAGATGAAACCGATGTTTGTGTATGTAGTGTGGTCAAATTTGAACTGCGCTACGGTGCGTTACGTAGTCAGGCCAGGGCAAAGAACCTTGCCCAACAAGAAAAATTCTTAAATCGCTTTGTATCGCTGCCTTTTGATGAGACGGCCCAACTACAAGCCGCTCAAATTCGCGCTGATTTATCCAACGCAGGCACACCGATTGGCCCATATGATTTACTGATAGCGGCGATTGCTCTGGCTAACGACCTAATACTCGTTACCCATAACACCCGTGAGTTTAGCCGCGTGGCGGGACTTCAAATAGAAGATTGGGAAACACCCAATAAATAAGAATTAGTGATTCGTTCCATCACATGTACAAATAGTTCGCGCAGAGTGACCATCTGGAAAAGATTATTCAGAAAAATTCCAACCGAGTCGGTTATGATAGCTTATGAATCGCAAAAGATTGAGGACCGTGATCGGAACCACAAAACCACCCCCAACGCTGGCAGCGTTACGCCAGCGCGGGCGCGATTATGTGCGGCGGCATTTTGACTGGTCGGTGATTGTGTCGGAACTGCTGAACGTTTATGAAACGCTGGTATAGTCTGGGAGCCGTTGCGTTATTACTCTTCGCGGCAGGCATTCGCCTATCGGGGGCCGCTAAAGACACGCGCCTGCATCCCGACGAGGCGCTCTACTCTGATTTATCCCGCACTATGATGGTGGATGGCGACTTCAATCTCATCTATCGCACGACCGACAAAACGCCGCTCACCTTCTTTTTCACGGGTGGGAGTATTGCATTGTTGGGTGAAAACGAATTGGCGGTGCGGCTGCCGGGTGTTTTTTTCAGCCTGATTGGGCTGGCAGGATTATACGCCATCGGCAAACAACTGGCAGGAGAACAGGCTGGCCTATTGGCGTTGGCCCTCGCGACCGTCTCCCCACTGGAAATTCGCTATGCCCCTTCGGCCTTTCAGGACATCCTCATGCTGGCAATGCTCATCATTGCGCTGTGGCAGATTACCTTGCAGCGCTGGACAACCGTCGGATTTTTTTACGGCGTGGCGGTCATGATGAAGCCGACGGCGTTGTGGGTGCTTCCGGTCATTGTGATGATGGGTGGGTTGTACAGTCACCGCCGGATGGTGCGTTTTCTGCCCGGTTTTGCCGTTCCTATCATCGCCGTCATCCTGTGGGATTGGGGGCGACCGCAGTCGCTGTTTTCCACAGGCGCATCGAATAACAAGCCGGGGCGATTTGTGCGCAGCGATGAAGTCTGGCCCCGCTTTGAAATCTGGCTGGAGCACATTCGCGCCATTTTCCCGGCTGGGGATATCATGCTGGCGATTTTAATTATGGTGGTGATTTATGCCGTTTATCGCAATC
>JAKEEQ010000017.1 GCA_022616515.1 Chloroflexota bacterium
GCCATCGGGCGCGGCACTCAATGTATAAACCAAATCTTGAGCAATCAGATGCTCTTGTGTCTGCATTGCATTCACCTTAGGGGTCGAAAGCGGTCTCAGGTTTGCGGTGGTGTACCAGCACATCGACTGTCAGCGCAAGCGCGGCGCTGGCGATAGCTTGGTGGGCCGCTGTCTTCATCACTTCAGCCGAATCGATTATTCCCGCTTCGACCATGTTCACAATTTGCTCAGAGCGCAGGTCGAAGCCGCAGCCCTGCCCGGCCACTTGGATGTCATGGAGGATAGGACCCGGCGTGTAGCCGCCGTTTGTCAGGATGCTGCACAGCGGTACTTCCAGCGCCCGGCTGATAATCCGGTAGGCTGTTTGTTCGTCCAAATCATCCGCTGCCGCGGCCAAAGTTTCGAGCGCCGAGCGGCAGGCCAACAAAGAGACCCCACCGCCGGGCAGGATACCACTCATCAGCGTCTTACGAATCACCTGCGAGGTTCGCTCAGCCAGTTCTTTGCGCGTTGTGATGTCGTGTTCGGCCAGCCCGCCGACCCAGACAACCACAGCGCCGCCCATGAACAGGTTGATGCGCGAGAGGAAGCTCTGCCTATCCTCCGGTTTCTCGGCACGAGTGTACGCGGTTTTCAGGTCTTCCACATGGGCGACAATGCCTCGCGCTGCGCCCTTCGCACCGATGAAACCCGTATAAGTTTTGTCCGCCCAGACTTTGCGGGCCGCGCCAAGGTTTGCCAGCCTGAAGCTGTCCAGACTCTCCCCCGCAGCACGCAATAGCGCACGACCACCCAACAGCACCTGTAGGTCTTGGATGAACTCCGTCTGGCCGTGCAGAGCATCCGGCGCTTTAACGGCAATCACGGTGAAGGGTGCCAACTGCTGATTAATGCTCAACAGCACACTCATCACCTTTTCGGAAACATTGCGGGCAAAGAGCAGCAGCCCCTTATATCCGCCCTCATAAATCAGCTTGAGAGTGGGGACGACCTGCGCCGGCTCGTTCAACTCCATATCGGTCAGCAGGACAGCCGCATCATCAATCTCAACACGGGCGCTGGCGCGATTGGTCACGAAATGCTCGGAGAGGACACCGCTTTTGAAATAGGGTCCAACATAATACTCATGCCGGATGTCTCGCCCATGACCGGGGCGAATGTCTAACTGTCCCCAAACTCCAATCACATCGAACACCTCACCGAGGACTTGCGCCAGAGCTTCATCATGGCAGACCGACTGTGCCAATTGCGCAATCATGCTGTCGCCCTCAAGCGTGCAGGCCATGCCCTCCAGTTGGTCGATGACCACACGCATCCCTTTTTCAAGGAAGCCACGCAGTCGCATGGCATCGCCACCCGCAACGATATATTTCAGGCCCTGATTGTAGATGCTCTGGAAAAGAACCGCCGTGAATGCCGTGCCATCGCCCACCAGTTGGTGCTGCTGCCACAGCATCTGTCGCATGAACATCGCCCCGATGTCGGCATCGGCATCGGCCAACTGGAGGATACGGCGGGCGATTAAGCCGCCATCGTCCAGCATTTCGGCGTATGATTGGCTTTCCGTTTTAACGATACGGTCTATGGCGACATTGCGCGGCAGCGGGCCCAGCGTGGGGCGCACGGCCTCCGCCATCAGGTTGATGCCACGTTGCATACCCCGGGAAGTTTTTGGCTGAAATACGAGGCGCGGACGTTTGGATTTCGGCATCGTCGCGTCAGCCCTTCAGTCCTGTCAGCGAAACACCCTCAATAAATGTCTTCTGGGCAAAGAAGAACGCAATCATGATTGGTAGAGTCACAATCGTACTCACAGCCATGAGATAAGGAAAGCCCAGTTCTTGTGAGCCTACCTCCGTCAATGCCCCACGCAGCCGGTTAATGCCCAAGGCCAGCGTGTACTGCGCCTCCTGATTGACATAGATGAGTGGACCGAAGTAGTCGTTCCATGTATTGAGCAGGGTGAAAAGGGCAACAACCGTTAGAGCAGGCTTTGCCAGGGGTAAAACAATCCGCCACATGATGACAAACTCGTTAGCCCCATCCACGCGGGCAGCATCCGAGAGTTCTGTGGGTATCGTCAAGAAAAACTGCCGCAGCAGAAAGATAAAGAAGGCATTGCCAAAAAATGTAGGCACGACGAGCGGCAAGTAAGTACCGACCCAGCCCAATTCCTTGAATATGACAAACAGCGGTATGAGCCGGACCTGCGATGGGATCATCAAAGTCGCCAAACAGATGGCAAACAGAATATTGCGACCCGGCCAGTTGATGCGGGAAAAGCCGTAGGCGACAACCACCGAGGATAGGAGCGTACCGATTACGGCTGGAATTGCATATTTGAAGACCGTATTCACTGTAAACCTATTAAAATCCAGTAAACTCCAGGCACCAATAAAGTTCTCTGGATGTGCTGGATTGGGAATCCAGACTGGCGGGGCCGTGTAAACCTGTGCGTCATCTTTCATTGCCGATGATGCCATCCAGAAAAATGGAAAGATAAAACTTACAGTCAAGGTGATTATCAGCCCGTATTTAATGACCCCAATTGCGGCATGTCTCACGACACGCGCACGCAGTTGACCACTTTCTTCAGTATAGACAGATATTTGTTTGTCCATCGAAACAATCCTTATTGGTCGCCGCCACCGTAGTAAACCCACCTACGTGATGTCCTGAAGAGAATAAAAGTGAAAATCAAAATTACGACGAACAGTATCCAAGCCATCGCTGCTGCTTTACCCATTCGTAGGTCAAGGAAAGCAGTCCGGTAGAGGTAGACTGCATAGAATTCAGTTGCCTTATTTGGTCCGCCTTGCGTCAGTAACCAGGGCAGGTCAAACTGCTGGAATGCGGCGATAAACGCGAGAACCAGATTGAACAAAATAACCGGGCTGGTCATCGGTATCGTCACATGCCAGAATTTGCTCCAACCTGAAGCCCCATCAACCGTTGCCGCCTCATAGAGTTCACGCGGGACATCCTGCAAAGCCGCCAGAAAGATGACCATGGCTCCCCCCTGCGCCCATATATGGATGCCGATGATGGTGGGTTTGACCCAATCAGGATTGGAGATAAAGGGAATTGTTTGCATCCCAAGCGCTTTCAAGACGGAATTGAAGGCTCCCCATTGTAAATTGAGCAGAAACAACCAGACGGTGGTGGTGACAATGGCGGGTACAATGGAGGGGAAGAAAAACAGCGCCCGAAAGAGGGGGCGGAAAACAATTTTCGTGTTCAGCAAATTGGCAATTAGGTACGCACTGAGTACCCCCCCAGGCGCAGCAAGAATCACCCACCAGAGCGTATTTTTGACAACTAACAGATATTGCTCGTCACTGGCGAGGTTAATATAGTTTCTTAAACCAATAAACGTTGGCGGTTGGAGGACGGTATAGCGTGTGAAGCTGAAATAGAGTGATGAAGCAATTGGAACCAATGTCCAAAGCAGAAAACCGATTAGCCATGGGGAAACAAATAGCAGTCCAAGTCTAAGATTGCGTTGTTCAACGTGTGTCAGCCGTTTAAAACGTATTTTTGACACTGAAAAAGAAAATGGAAAATTAGACATTGAGAGCCCTCTATTATTCTATTTAAGTATATTAGCGCTTGACCAGAGAAGTTTCTAAGGATATGTGTTTGGGCGAGGGGTGCCGGTAAGACCTCAAAATAGCATGGTGGTTGTGTTGTTTGCGGCGGACGGCATGGATGCCGTCCCTACAGAAACCTTCTGGATTGTAGGGACACGATATATCATATCCGTTTTACCAAGAATTGCAGACCACGTTATTCTACGGTGCTACCGGTGTGTCTCGCCCAGTCTTTAGCAATTAGATTGGTCGTGTATCAGGCATTTATCAAAGTTTCAAGAGATCCCGCTGCACAGTATTAAAGAGCCTCGTGCTACCGGATTTGAATCGAGTTGGGAGAGACTTGTCTCCCCCAACTCGCAAAGATATTACAAAAAATGCTCTTTAACCGAAACCAGCTTCTTCCCATTCCTGCATGACCGAACTTTGCAGTTCCTCTTCTGCTTCTGCACCTGTCATCTCGCCGCGGAAGACACGTTCGCGCAGTTCCGCATTCCGTGTCGCAATAAATGACATGATTTCCATCTTGACCGTCGGCCACCACTCGTTGGCTTCAGATACTGAGTCAAAGTAGAATTTCAGTCCGGGGAATTTCTCCGGGTCTGCGTTCTCTAAGAAGGGTATATAAGCCGGTAGCCAACCAATCATATCAAATACTGCATTGCAGTGCTCGTCTGAAAGCAAGAATTCAGCAACAGGCCACGCGACCTCTGCCGGTACTGCTGCATCTTTCCAGAAGAAGACCATGTGTCCGCCTGCCATTTGCATCTTTGTACCTGCCCGACGAGCCGGTACCGGTGCCCATGTAGCACGGTTAAATTCAGCAACATCGGGGCGTTCACTGGTTGTTTCACCCGGATGCCAGTAACCTTCGATAATCATCGCCTGAACCTCAGCACTGAAGGCTGGACCCCATGTGCCTTGACCCTCTACTCCACGGAAACCAGCGATATTATCCGCTCCTACGATTTTCACGAATTCGCCCATTACGTCGTATGCTTCTGCCATACCTGTGAAATCGATTGTCCGTGTTTCTGGATCCCACCATTTAATGCCGAAGGATTGAGAGGCGAACGAACCATCTTGCGGATTCGCAAATTGACCACCCATAGCATCATAGGGGTCAAGACCAACTTGGAGCAGGTTGCCAGCATCGTCGAATTGGGTCAGGGCTTCATGCCATACGAGCAAGTCCTCCCATGTAAGTGGCGGATTATCGGGGTCAAGACCAGCTTCTTCAACCATACGGGCGTTGTAGTTCAGACCACTACGAACGAAGGCTTCAATCGAGGAAACCCCATATTGCACGCCTTCCCATGTACCGGTATCCCATGCTTCACCGGCGAAATTTTCCTTTTTGACAAAGTCGCTAGCGGCAGACAAGTCGTCAATCGGGACAACCTGTCCATTTGCCATGTAGTCAGAGTACCGACCACTGGCTCCGATATCGGGAGGTGTTCCAGCGGCAACTGCCGTCAGGAACGCATCATTAATACCGACACCCGTTGTAATCTCGAC
>JAKEEQ010000245.1 GCA_022616515.1 Chloroflexota bacterium
AGTGATACACTATCCAGACCTTGTTCTTCACGAAAAGAGTTCAATGCAGTCTCTGAATCTTGCCCAATCCGTAGATTGACTTGATCAATGTTGCCACCATGCCAGAGATCATCCGGCAAATGGGGGTTTCTTACAAGACTATACATATTTGAAGACTTAGAGGCGAGTAAATATGGCCCGTTAGCGACAAACGATCCGGTCCAATCGCTACTGAATTGTTCAATTAACTCTGAATACACGGCTCGTAATGGCGAGGTCGTTGTCATTGCCAGAAAGTAACCAGCAGGTTTACTCAATTCAATGCGCAGAGTGATATTATCAATAGCCTGCACCGGAAATTGTCCACCAAACACCATGTCGTCGGTCGCTTCACTATCTGGGATGTTGGAGAGAATTGCGCACTCATCAATCAGCGCGGCCAACAATTCGGTGAATAAGGCATTTAGACGCGGGTCACAGACACGCCTAAAAGCATACTCAAAGTCATGAGCGGTGACAGCACGTAGCTTTTCTACGGTTTCAGTTTCCGCGTTGTATTGCGACCACATTACATCATCGCGTAGATGAAATGTCCAAGTAGTTCCTTCTGAGTTGATCTCCCACAATGTTGCCAGTTCCGGTACAATTTCCCCTGTAAACGGGTCAACGTCTGTCAATCCTAGAAATAGATTTTCTGCTAAAACATTCCACCTCTTTTGTGGGTCTATAGTTGATGGCTCATATACAGTAGCGAGGTCCAGCACAACAGGTTCATCTTCTTGAAAAGAACGATTGGCGGTATATGCAGCATCTTCAGCAGCAGAAGACCATGCCGCTGGCAGCAGTGCGACAACAAAAAAAGCCGCAACAAGCAAGGTTCTCATTTACGTTCCCCTCTTTATAGAGATACTTGCTTCATTCCCATTATATTCAATTAAGGGGGTCTGTGGGTACATTTACCGTCTGGCTTTAGCTGCTATGGAGCAGTGTAAATCGGCATTGTATATGCAGTGCGCTTTCCTTTCCGATATAATACAAAAAATAAAAACACGCCTTTTCAGGAATCTGCTATGCGTAATTTCACGATTGTCGACAATGTCTTGCTGTCACCCTTCAACGAGCCTGCTCGTAACCTGACAGTAATTGGTGCGGGTGGCCTGCCTATGCTGCTCAAGTTGCACCAAAAAGAGGTCACTGACCGCATTTTAGGCCCTACCCCGGTTGAAGAAGATATCAATGATATTCTCGAATTGAGAAATGCCTTAACGCGCCGCCGTGAGGGGGTTAACCCTAACGATGAAGTGTTCATCTATCGCGATAATATCTTTTTTGATGAAGAATTCATGCAATATTTCGTGACCGCTGCCCGCAATCTTGGACAGCCCTGTCAGGCGGTACTGCCGGGTGATGATCTGGCATGGCTGCGCTACACCATACCCTTGAGCAGCCTGAAACGTGTCCAGCCGCAAAATGGACCAGCCTATTATCCCGTCCAGATCTGGTATTTCCCGAAAGGTTGGGCTGATCCTGACCAATGGGTCCCGCTTGCCATCCCGTCCGGCTTCATTGAGAAGGGCTATTACAACATCCCCGACAGCATGACCAATATCAAAGTCGATGCCCTTGAAGATGGCGAAATCCAGAAAGAACAGGACCTGACCCACTATCTGACCGAACGGACCTGTTCCATCATCGAAAGCTGGGTTCATCTATTTAACTGTACAGTTCCAATGGGTGTTTTTTCACATGGCAGCCGCTTTGAGGAGCGCATCTCCCGCCACAATTTCCTCGCCCTGAAGCTTCTTTTTCAGGCCGTGTTGGAGCAGAAGCAAATTCTGTCAAGCTCATCAGTGGTCGAGATTGGGCCGGGTTCTCAAGTCCATCCCAGCGCCGTGCTGCTTGGCCCCACCAAAATCGGGCGCAACTGTGATATTGGCCCCGGTGCGGTGATCGACAACTGCGTAATTGGCGATAACGTGACCATTGCACAGGGCTGCCAGCTTATGTTGAGCGTGGTTGGCGACAACTGCTTTTTGCCATTCCGCGCCGCGCTTTTTATGACCACCCTCATGGAAAACACCATTGTCGCGCAAAATACCTGCCTGCAAATGTGCGTGGTCGGTCGTAATAGTTTTGTTGGGGCGGGAACAACCTTCACCGACTTCAACCTGCTGCCATCTCCCATCCGCGCCCTCAACTACAAGGGCAACTATGAGGATATTCGCCAGCCGGTCATCGGCGGGTGTATCGGTCACAACTGCCGCATTGGAGCCGGTATGATTATCTACCCGGCCCGCACCGTTGAATCGGACACCATTCTGACGGCATCACCTGACCGCCGGGTGATTATGAAGGGCATTTCCTACGAACAAAGTGACCACCATCCGCTGCCGCCGCAAATTTCCGCCCTGCATAAACGGCTCTACCAGCGCGGCGATATTCAGGATGAAAGCCAACTACTCGACGAGTGGACGTAGCCCGTCACACGATGGGCTTCGTGCTTTCTACGTTGCTTTCTTCTGTGGGATAATGTCAAACGTCCGGTGCTGTCCGGCGCGGACGATGCTGACCTCAATAGGCTGCCCGATATGCTCGTCTTGCAAGATGTCCTTCAGGTCGTCCTGATGTTGCAGCGTCTTGCCATCAATCGTCACCAGAATATCGCCGATATGCAGTCCGCCGCTTTCAGCCGGGCTGTTCGGGTCTACGCCAATAATTAGCAGGCCCGTATCTTGACCCAGCGTATCTTTGAGATTGGGCGGCAGACTCACGGGTTGGGCGCTAACACCCAAAAACGCCTGATTGATTTTGCCCTGTGACAGCATATCTTTCATTTGCGAAATATCAAACGCCTGGGTGGGGGGCTTGTTCTCTATCGTGTCGAAGATGTCGTCCATCTTAGACTTGCGCTGTTCGACCGTTGTCTGGCTGTAGGATTTCTTGACAAAGTCTTCCAACTTCGGGATGGCATACAACCCCGAATCAGATCGTTCCAGCGCGACCAGGATTTTACCGATTTGTTCGCTTTTCTTCTTACTGCCGCCAACCTCAATCGGCCTGGAGGAGTCGGCATTACGAATGGCTTCATCCAGCGCCCCCGCCATTTCATCTGCGGTTTGATAGCGATCTTCTGGTTCTTTGGCGGTTGCTCTCAGGATAACTTCATCAATTTCCGGCGAGAAGCCCTCCAATTTGGTGCTTACCGCAGGCACTTCTTCATGGAGGTGGGCATACATAAACTGAAAGGGCGTTTCCCCCGGAAAAGGCAGTTCCCCGGTGAACAATTCATAAAGCATGACACCAATGCTGTAAATGTCGGCGCGTCCATCAATTGGGTCGAGTTTCCACTGTTCAGGGGCCATATAGGCCGGTGTACCAAGCAGTGTTCCCGTTGCCGTCAATCGCGAGTTGGACAAAATTTTGGCGATGCCAAAGTCCATGAGATAAGCATTCCCGAATTTATCCAGCAGCACGTTGTTCGGCTTAATATCGCGGTGAATAACGTTCTGATTGTGGGCATGGTCAAGCGCATGGGCCATCTGCGTGATCATTTTGCTGATTTGCGCCAGCGTCAGTGCCTGTTTGCGCATATGGCTTTCCAGGCTCCCGCCTTCCATCAAACGCAGCACCAGATACAGATAGCCATCTTCATCACCATAATCATAAATCGGCAAAATGTGAGGGTGCTCCAGTTGAGCAAATAACTCAGCCTCGCGCTTAAATCGTTCCACAAAATCAGGCTGTTGTGCAAACGCGGCTGCCATAACCTTGATGGCGACATCGCGCTCAATGTTGGTCTGGCGTGCACGGTAGACGGTAGCCATTCCGCCCGCACCCAGTACATCTATAACTTTATAATTTCCTATCGTTTTGCCAGCGAGTCGCATATGTCACCTTAAATTAGTGTTGTCGTGCCTGACGAATTGCATCGCGCATACAAAGTATTTCTTTAGCCGTGTCAACCGGCATCATGCCATGCCAGCCGACAGCATTCATATATTCTATCGACAATATACCCTGATAATCGAGTGTCTCTAATTCCTCAATCAGTCGCGGAATATCCAGCTTACCCTTTGCAAACGGTGTCTGCAACTTTCCTTTTTGCGCCTGCCGTATCTGTATGTGAGCCGCATAGGGCAGCATCTGTTTGATCTCACGCCAGCCGCTGCCCTGTGCTATCCAGTGGGCAATATCCAGCGTCAACCGCAACTTCGGCACGGCCTTCAGCATTTTCTGGGCAGACTCTGGATCAGGGGCAACTGAATCAAGATGTGGTTCAAATGAAATACGCAGCCCGCGCCGCTCGGTGAGGTCCGCCATGTACTGCAAACACGGGATCGCCCGCGCAAAACTATGTTCCAACCCATCACTGTGCACAATTCCGGGAGAAATCGTGATGCCCGGTGTCCCCAGCGCTTCAGCAAAACTCAACATCCGGTCATACATTCGCAGGCGCATATTGCGCGTGTTCGGGTCCGGCGAATTGACGTGCGTCATCACCAGATATAGATCGGTGATGTCCATGTTGAAGTCATCCACCATTTTGCGAATGCGCAGCCCATGTTCTTCCGGGTCTTTGGCGATTTCACCCAGATTAAGATGCGGGCCACTCCCAATATCAACTGCTCGGAAGCCCAACCGCGCAATAGTCCCTACCGCATCATGTAAAGATAAGTTGTCATAAGCCCAGGTGTGGCAGGCAATAATCATCTCGATTCCTCTTGCGTCAATCTCGTAATATTTTTCGCCAGCGCTTCCGTGACCTGCAACTGATCTGACGTGCCTAATACAATTAGTCGTGTTCCCGGTTCAAGCGTGGTCGTTGCCGTCGGATTACTGATAATTTGCCCGTTGACATCATAAATGGCAAGGATGTTGGCCCCGGCGCGGCGTCTTAAGTCTATCTGCCCGATGGTCTTGTTGGCAATAATTGCCCCGTCTTCGATCACTACTTCTTCAAGTGACTGGTCCAACATGTGCGACTTTGCGGTAATGTCCAGAAAATCGACAACATGTGGTCGCAGCGCCAGCGTTGCCATCCGCCGACCGCTCAATATGTAGGGAGACGTCACGCGATCTGCCCCGGCACGCAGCAGCTTGGATTCGGAACTCTGGTCGGTGGCGCGGGCAATGATAAACAGCTTCTCATTCAATCCTCGCGCGGTCAGCACCACATACACATTGGTCGCATCATCCCCGGCTGCCGCGACAACGCCCCGCGCCTTCTCAATCCCTGCTTCGCGCATCACATCATCTTCAGTGGCGCTCCCCAGAATGGATAAATAACCCTGTGCGGCGGCCTCGTCAATGGCGCTGTTGTCCGAGTCGATGACCACAAACGGGATATTCTCATTATGAAAGTTTAGCGCCACCTCACGCCCGACCCGGCCAAATCCGGCAACAATAAAATGATTGCGGATGTTATCCATCATTTCTTCACGCTGTCTTTCCGTCAATTTTCTCAGGGCCTTGCCTGTAACCATATATTCTACGGTGCTCGACGCCCCATAGGCCAACACCGTCACGCCACCAAAAATCAGGATAATGGTGAACATGCGCCCGTGCGGCGACATCTCTTCGACCTCACCGAACCCGACTGTCGTCAGCGTGATCACAGCCATATATATCGAATCAATCAGCGACCAGCGTTCCAACACCATAAACCCGATAGTCCCGATGGTCAGGGTCACGCCTACCACCGTCATGGTGAGTTGAATCTCTGGCCCTTCCAGCATCACCCTGAAAAACTGAAACGGGCGTTCGCTGGCGGCTTTCATAGCACGCAGCCGGTTATTGAAATTTACCAAAATGTGGCGGAGCCGTCGCTGAAATTCTCGGCGCAGCATCTTTCATCCTGTTTGAAAAAATAACCCTTGTCAGGAGGCAAATCCTGGTTATAATTTAAGGTATAGTTGCGGGCATAGCTTAGTGGTATAGCGTCTCCTTGCCAAGGAGAAGGTCGCGGGTTCGAATCCCGCTGCCCGCTCACTCAAACTCTCGGTTCAACCGGGAGTTTTTTTGTTTCTCTAGTTGGTGACGATGGGTGCCGTTGCCACGATAATATCATACTCTTCACTGTAAATGACAACGCTGCGGTATTGATTTAAATCCAGTGTGCGGTCTAGTTCAAAATTCTGATTGCCAATATTCCCCTTCAACAGCGCCACTTCAAGCGGCTCAGCCTCGAAAACCGTTTCGGGATTATCCTCGTCAGGATTGGCCTGTGGTGATAGATAGACCCGCAAATCCGCCGCGCTGATCACCCGGAACTCTTCTCCAAAGGACAAAAATCGCCACGCCTGCGTGGGGTCGTTCGGGAAAATAATTTCGTAGATACCAACCTCACCGCTGGCGGTCCGAATAATGTCAATGTCAGAGAACGTGCCTACTTTGACGCGGCTTAGTTGCGGCTCATCGGAGGTATTGGGATTGAGTTCGTCGGCAAGTTCCTCAATGGTTGGCTCTTCGAGGGCTTCCAGATCGTTATCTGGATCAAGCCCTTCGCGTAGATTTTCAGCAAGCTGCGGGTTCACCTCATTGATGTTGCGCAAGTTTTCGCATTGATCATCCGAAATAAAGCCTGGACAGCCAAACTGTTCAGTTTCCGGTTCATTGACTAACGAAGGCTGAATTTCTGGAATCCATGTACGGGAAGTCAAAGCGGCAATCGCCAGTATGCCCATCATGAATATCAGACTCCAGTTCGTGTAGCGCCGCAAATCTCCACTGCTCCTTCTGCGTAAATGACATGCGGAGTATATATGGTCGAGGTGGGAGTGTCTAGGCCAGTGGTGGTGCGTCGTTGCTGAATAATCAAACGCAAAATGTGAATTGCATCTCAAAAAATAAACATTTTGCGTAATCAAATAAAAAAAGCGGCACCGCATCTCTGCGATACCGCTTTCGCCTACAAACAAAACATCCTACGGCGTGAGGTTACTGCGCAAACGATTCAAAACACGCAGGATTGCCAGATTGCGGCGATTAATGCCGGAATTCAAGGCACCTGCTGTAAAGTCGGTCGAACCAGTGCCGCCGACGGAGTACGGATCGATGTTGCTGACGGTAACATACCAGTTGTAGACCGGGATGCCTCGCTCATCAGCAATTTCCACAATCGCTTGATTGTATTGTGCCAGCGTCCCCGGATCGACTGAACCATCGTTCGGCAGCGTCACCAGTACGGGGATCGTACCATTTTCAATGATGGTATCCACCACCGTTTGCAGGTTATTGCGGAACTGTGTTGGGTCGAGCGTCGTAGCATTGGCCGGGATGAAACCGACGATCATCCACGCGGGTTGCGCCACTCGCAGTTCACAGGCCAGCGGCGACTCACCCTGCTGGCAGAATGGTGCATCTGTAGCATTTGCATTGAGCAATGTCGCCGGGTTCCAGCCGTCGCCAACCGCCGCGCTGTTGACACCAAAGCTGGTGCTTGAACCATCTACGCCGATATGCGCTGCTTCAACCGTGAAGTAGTCGGTGATCCCCTGCAAATTCGTATTATCACCGAGATCATACGTCCCCTCAGCGATTGGACTCAGCGGGTTTGGTTGCTCGGAGCCGTTATTCACCAGATCATCTCCAGCAAACGCGACCACATTCGCACGATTACCCGCTTGAACCCCGGCATTAAAGATTGGTTGCAGTGTTGGCATCAGCGCCGTGATATCCGGCAGTTCGTCGATTTGCGTGATGTCAAAGACAGGTGCTGGTGTGTCCGTTGGTGGTCCAACGGGTGCGGAGACCGTCACCGGGAAGCTCGTCGAAGCCTGTTCACCAGACGGATCACTCACCGTGACCGTGACTGTCGGCGTACCTTCCGCAACACCGGTAATGGTCAGGGTGTTTGTTTCGGCACTGAAGCTCAATGTCACTAAACCCTCTGGATCAGCGCTCGGTGTGACCGTCAGCGGATCACCATCCGGATCGCCAATCGTCAGCGCGACCTCGATGGATTGGTTCACATCAACAGATTGCGCACCAACAGCTTCAATCGTCGGCGGGTTGTTAACGGGGACCGGAGCGGAGACCGTCACCGGGAAGCTCGTCGACGCGGTCAGGCCGCCGGTATCGTTCACGGTTACGGTAACCGTCGCTGTGCCTTCAGCCAGTCCGTTGATGGTCAACGTTGTGGTGGCTTCATCATAACCGAAGTTCACAATGCCTTGCGGCTCCGCCGAAGCTGCAACGGTAATTGCATCGCCATCAGGATCGTCAACGGTCAGCGTCACATCCACCGAACTACCGGCTTCTACGGCTTGCGCACCCACGTTGCCAATCGTTGGCGGGTTGTTCACCGGAGCCGGGGCCGAGACCGTTACCGCGAAGGTGGTACTGTCGGAAGCTCCACTTGGGTCACTGACCTCAACCGTAACATTGGTCGTGCCAGCCGCCGCCCCGGTAATGGACAGGGTGCTGGTGTTGGCATCAAAGCTCAAATCAACAAGATCACCCGACGCTGCGGTCGGTACCACCGTCAACGGATCATTATCTAGATCGTTGATGGTCAGAGACACACTTATCGACTGTCCAACCTCTACACTCTGCGGAAGAACATCCGCAATCGTCGGCGGATTGTTGGTAGGTGCTGGCTGAGATACCGTCACTGCAAAGGTTGTGCTGTCGGAGGCACCATCGGGATCACTGACCTCGACCGTAACATTGGTTGTGCCCTCGGCAGACCCGGTAATGGTCAGGGTACTGGTGGCCTCATCATAGCTCAAATTGACCACCCCACCCGACGCCGCGGTCGGCGTCACGGTCAACGGGTCACCGTCGGCGTCGTTGATGGTCAGAACGATACCAACCGACTGTCCAACGTCAAGGCTCTGTGGGCCAACATCTTCAATGGTCGGCGGCGTATTGGCCGGAGCGGGTTCTGAAACCGTCACGTCAAAGGTTGTGCTGTCCGTTCCACCACTTGGATCACTGACCGTGACCGTCACATTAGCCGTGCCAGCCGTAGAGCCGGTGATGGTCAGGGTGTTGGTGTTTTCATTAAAACTCAGGTCAACGACACCTTCCGGGTTAGCATTGGTTGCCACCGTCAATTCATCGCCATCGGGGTCATTAATCGTCAACACAACAGGTCGCGATTGCCCAACATCAACACTTTGTGGGCCAACATCTTCAATGGTCGGCGGCCTGTTCGATGGAGCCGTTGTAGCAGCTTGAGATACCGTGACGCTAAAGCTCATGGTTGCAGTGCCGCCCCTTCCATCATTGGCTGAAACAGTAATGGTTGCTGTTCCGGTTCCGGCACCACCCACTGTCAATGTATTCCCATCGCCGACCAACACCGTTGCGACATTTGACGCGCTGGTCGAGGCTGTTAGCGACACCGAATCACCATCGGGGTCACTGACGTTGAGCGGAACATTGATGGTGGTTCCCACATTAACTGCGACATCGGCAACCTGTCCAATCGTGGGGTTACGGTTTGGCTGTGAGGCTTGATTGACCGTGACACTGAACGATGTGGTGGCGCTGCCGCCCTTACCGTCGGCAACAACCACCGTAATATCGGCGGTTCCGGTGCGTTCAGTGGCTGTAACTAAAATCGTGTCGGCATCAACCAGCGATGTTGCCGCTATCTCAGCGCTATTTGAATTGGACGCAATAGTCAGATCATCGCCATCAGGATCACTGACCACAACATCAACATTGATAGTCTGGCCGAGTTCCAGCGTCTTATTGCTAATCGGCGCTATCGTCGGGTTCTGGTTAGGTGGCGGTGGTGCGCTTACGCTAACACTGAATGTGGTGTTAGCCGTCCCACCGCGCCCGTCCGTGACGACCACCGTAACGGATGCGGACCCGGCGTTCACACCTCGAATCTGGACGACGTTGGCGCTGACCGAAGCAATCCTTACAATGTTGGTATTGTTTGAAGAAGCGGTGATATTCAAAGAATCACCATCCGGATCGGATGTCGAGAGCGTGACCTGTCGGGTCTGGCCGACATTGACGTTCTGGCCGCTAATCGCACCGATGGACGGCGGATTGTTGTCCGGTACTCGTGGATTAACCACCACCGAGAACACCGCCGTCCGGGTCAATCCCCGCGAATCTTCGGCAGTAACACTAATGGTGGTTGATCCCTGTCCAGTGCCGGTGAGGTTGATACTGTCGTTGACATTGGAGGCAACCGCACTGGCGATATTTGAGTTTGCACTCGACACCGTGAAACTGACTTCATCACCATCTGGATCACTCAAAACAATGGGCACGTTAATGGTGGTATTTTGCTGTAGTGTCTGCGCTGGGATGGCCGCGATGTTTGGCGGATTGTTGGTTGATGGCGGTCTCTCAACTGTCACAATAAAACTGGTCTGGCTTGATGCATTACGAGAATCGGTCGCCCGAACGGTTACCGTCGCAACGCCAGGATTAAGCGCGTTCACACTGATGGCTTGCCCGGCAGGTGAGACAGTAACGACATTTGTATTGTCGGTAAACGTTGAAAATGTAACCGAATCACCATCGCGGTCAAAAATGCCGATGGCAAGAGTCGCCGAGGTACCTGCAATCATCCTGAATGGCGCAATAGCCCCAATCGTCGGCGGATTGTTGGTCGCCTGCGGTGTAGCCGATGGCACTGAGTTCCGTACGGTCATATTTGACACAATGGCATTGGTTACCTCACGGCCCCCTGTCAGATACACGTGCAGTCGAATCTGGTATACACCATCCGGCACGAGCGTCGTGTTCCATGCCCCCAACGCACCATTGATGACCGGCACGGTAACGGCCTGTGGTGTAATCGGATACCATAGATTGCTTGGATTATTCTGAGGTCCATATTCCAGAGCATATTGCACGAAATCTGGATGACTGGCGCTGCCAAAAATGGTAACAGCCCCGGTCAGGATACCGCCTGATACAGGCGAGTTGATCTGGATATTATCCGGCAGACGAGAAGGCAGCGTTGGTGCAGCACCTACCGTCGGAAACCGGAACGGTGTTGAGCTTGGGAAACTGCCTCCGCTGAAAGTTGGCAGCGGTGTGGGCGACTCAACCTGTCCTATAGCTGTATTTACGGGCGTCACTGAAGGAAAAATATTGCGAGACGACGTTGGTGTCGGGTCTTCATCACCACCACCGCACGCGCTAATGATGAAAGCAATAAGCAGAACCGTGACCAATATCGCATATCGCCGTTTCACACGAAGCATGGCGTCCTTCCAATATGAGCAACTAATTAAAAACGATGCCCTAAGTATAACAAAGGTCTGGCGTTTGTAATGCGAATCGGTGTTTACCCGTAGGGCGACGGTGTTTTCCGCGTAGGACTCATGGTAGAATAGCGTTGCGAAATTGCAAGTTAGTCGTGGTAAAACAATGTCTGTTAGAACAATCATCACACCCGATAATGAAGTCCTGCGCAAAAAAGCACGCCGTGTGGCAGATTTTGCTGATGAGAAACTCCAACGTCTCATTGATGATATGGTAGAAACGATGCTTGATGCACCCGGTGTGGGATTAGCTGCACCACAGGTTGCCGAAAGCCAGCGTGTTATCGTTATCCGCTTACCGGATGATGAAGAGTCGCTGGAAGAATATGGTCGAGACGC
Source organism: Chloroflexota bacterium (assembly GCA_022616515.1). GTDB lineage: Bacteria > Chloroflexota > Anaerolineae > Aggregatilineales > J027 > JAKEEQ01. Next base: position 11,559 of record JAKEEQ010000245.1, read on the forward strand.
TGGCATTCTCCACGTGGTCGTCAATCCAGAAATCATCAAATCGTCGCGTGATACGGTCGAAGGTGTCGAGGCGTGTTTATCGATTCCGGGCTTCTTTGGTAAGGTTGACCGCCATGTGGCCGTCACTGTAAAAGGACAGGATCGTCACGGTAGGGATATTCGTATTAAAGCCCGTGATTGGTTGGCTCGCGTATTTCAACATGAAATCGATCATCTTGATGGCGTTTTGTACATCGACAAAGCATCCGAAATTTGGCGAGCTTCTCCTGAAGGCGAGGCCACGGAAGAGTAACAACTACCCGGTATCTCATATATCCCTCGGCGGTGCTGCCGGGGGCTTTTCAATTTAACTGAAAGGGAGGTCTTCATTGCAAAACAAATATGCGTTTTTTAATAACAGGATTGTTCCCATTGAGGAAGCAACGGTTAGCATCATGACTCATGCGCTTAACTATGGAACAGGCGCATTTGGTGGGCTGCGTGGCTATTGGAATGCCGATAAAGAAGAACTGTTTGTTTTCCGTCCCCAACAGCACTTTGAGCGTGTGCTGTATTCGGCCAAAATGCTCATGATCGATTTACCATACTCTGTCAGTGATCTCGTCAATATCTTGTTGACATTACTGCAAAAAGAAGGTTATCAGCAGGACTGTTACATACGGCCCCTTGTGTATAAATCCCAGCCCCTCATTGGCGTACGGCTGAACGACGTTGAAGGCACATTTTCGATGTTCTCAGTGCCGTTTGGACGCTACGTCGATGCGGAAGAGGGTGCGAAAGTCGCGGTGAGTAGTTGGCGTCGCATCTCCGACAATTCCATTCCAGCACGGGGCAAATTTACCGGGGCATATATCAATTCCGCCTTTATCAAGACAGAAGCCTTATTAAACGGCTACGATGAAGCCCTTGTTCTGGATCAAAGCGGCCATATTTCAGAAGGCAGTGCAGAGAACGTTTTTATCTTCCGCAATGGAAAAGCCATCACACCACCTGTCAACTCCGATATTCTGGAGGGCATCACGCGGCGAACTATCATCCATCTAATCCGGGAAGAATTGGGACTGGAAGTTGAGGAACGCCCCATCGACCGCACCGAGTTCTATGTGTGTGACGAGGCGTTTTTCTGCGGAACCGGTGTTCAAATTGCTGCTATCACCGAAGTGGATCGCCGTCCCGTTGGCGATGGTAAAATGGGTCCCCTGGTCAGCGAACTCCGTGATCTTTACTTTAATATTGTTCGCGGCAACAACGACAAGTATATCAACTGGTTACAGCCGGTTTATGCGACAACGCCAGAACCGATAGCCTGATTCGATCAATAAACTCACGCCAAGGGAACCCTGCATAAAAAACATGTGGGGTTCTGGGATCATTGACAAAGATTGAAGCCCTAAATTGCCTCTCTCAGCCTCAAACCAACGCCCAATCGTATAGCCAAAGATAATTAGAGTGAGCACTCCAGCGCTTAGTTTGGTCGCTCGTTTCTGTGCAGTGATTGTGGCGATAGCTGCTGCTGCGAACATGGCCCCTCTCATTAGCATCGTCCAGTACGTGTTTAAATGTTCCTGAACATAAACAGCATGTGTCGCATTCGGCGGGCCAAATAGATACCCCAATCCATATGCTTTATCTGTGACCGCTCCAACAAGTATTACAGCCATAAATAGCGAGATAGTGGGACTGGTTTCAGTACCTGAAGCCAACACACCTATCAAAGACAGTGCAAAAATCACATACACAATATAATCCCACGTTTCATATCCGGGGACAGGTGACAAAACTTCTTGCAAAGAGATTTGCATTGGATGTGCTCCTGGATGAATGATGCCAATTGCTATACTGAATTGTACCTGTTTTGCAAAATCCAACAAAAAAGGCAGATACCCTGACAGCATCTGCCTTAATCATTTCAACGGTTGGTCTAGTCGATTTCTGGAACCTCAAGACCAAGGTTGCGCAACTGCTTCTTGACATCAGCAAGTACCTTTATGCCGATGCCTGAAATGCGTGTCAAGCCCTCATCACCTTCGTCGCTGAGACGCTCGAAAACGTCACCGATAGTCTCCAGACCATCGTCCAACATCGCCTGAATATAGCGTTTGCCGATGTCGAGCGTTTCAATTGCTGCGCTCAAATCTGGCCCCGTTTCTACCGCCCGTTCGAGTTCTGCACGACGACGGTCCCGTTCCTGCAAACGCTTCATGAAGCGGTCAACCTGACCTTCCGTGTCAACAATACGCTGTTCACCGGTATAGAACGGGTGACAGTTAGCACAAATGTCGACTTTGGCTTCTGGATATGTTGCACCCACCGTCCAGACCGTTCCGCAGGCCAGACAGGTAACCTCAGCTTCAGGATACCAGGTGGGATGAATCTTCTCTTTCATGTTTCCTCACTTTCCAGCCACATACGGGCACTACTGCTGGAGAAAAGCAGCATCCCTAGATGGCTGGATGTTCTTCGATAACGCCGATATAACGTTTGCCATCACGCTTGTGATAGAAATGCACAAAACCCTCTCTGGTGGCAAAAATGGTGTGATCTTTGCCCATCGATACATTTTCACCGGGGTGGAAACGTGTACCCCGTTGGCGAATGATAATGTTGCCCGGAGCGACAAACTCACCGCCAAACTTCTTCACGCCGAGACGCTTGCTTTGGCTATCGCGACCATTACGGCTGGAGCCACCACCTTTTTTATGCGCCATGTGATTTTCTCCCTTGTCCTAATAGTTAATCGCCTCGATTTGCAGGCGAGTATAATACTGACGATGCCCACGCCGCCGCCGATACCGTTTCTTGGGCTTATATTTCCATACAAGAATTTTCTTGTCCCGATACTGGCTTACGACTGTTGCCGTCACACTTGCTCCATCAACCAGCGGCTGCCCAACTACCAGGTCACCATCCTCAGAGGCAACAAGCAACACTTCTTCTATCTCAATCGTTTGCCCTTCGTCGTGGGGAAGGCGTTCCACATCAATGGTTTCGCCAACTTCAGCACGATATTGGCGTCCACCTGTTCGGATGATTGCATACATTCCTGAAAGTCTCCAATTCTCTCTTTTCACCACTAAGAGCAGTATGATAAGACGCTATAGAGGGGAAAATTGGCTGTCTGATTTAATTCCTTAGCGACGCGCAATTATACTGTTTAAAATCCCCATCGTCAATGTTAACAACTTCGAACAAATATTTAATTTCATCTATATTTTGCTGTTTTAAACTTACAACAGGTAAAGGGTAAGGGTTTCAGGGATATGGCAAAAATACTACTGGTTGAAGACAACGAAATGAATCGCGATATGATGGTACGTCGCCTTCAGCACGAAGGACATACTGTTGTTGCCGCTGCCAACGGACGCGAAGCAATTGAACTGGCAGAAAAAGAAAAACCAGACCTCATCCTCATGGACATCAGTCTGCCTGAAATGGACGGCTGGGAAGCCACCCGTGAATTGAAAAACCGTGCCGAAACTCAGCAGATTCCCATTATCGCCTTAACCGCCCACGCCACCCACGAAGACAGGGTGAAATCCATGGAAGCAGGTGCAGACGCCTTTGAAACCAAACCGTTTCGCATGCCCCGGCTTTCTGCCAAGATTGAGAAACTGTTAGAAGACAACCCGGATTTACGAGATAGATATCAGAAGGATTAAATGGCTTTTCAACCACATAATCTTGTGAAGAATGCTATTCGTCCACTGAGTTTCTGGTTGGGCGTTTTATACGTCATTTTGACGCTCAGCCACTGGCTGATCTTACCTCGCGATGTTGCGCCCATCATGATGGGCATCGCGGGTGGCAGTGCGTTGTCGCTCTTCACACTGTACTGGTATTCGGGCCAGAAAACGTTCACACGAGCCTCGGTCTATCCAGTAGGCACCTTCATCGCCGGGGTGGTCGGGGTTAACAGTTTCGTCCACATGCTGCTCGACCCCCACCCTCATTTGTCCACCAACATCGGCCTTCTGATTATCGGGCTTGGTGTTTTTATGATTGACCGTAATTGGTATCTAGGAAACCTGATGGTTGCCTTGATTGGCTACGGAATTGTCCTCGGTATTCTGGGGTATTCCGATAGTTGGACACCGTTTTTGTTCTTTATTTTGCAGGCAACAATATTATCGGTGATTGCGAATTATGTGCGTACCCAGAACGCTATTAACCTTGCCAACCGCCAGCAGGAAATCGAACTCGTGGCTCAATTCGCCATTGAAAATGAGGACCGCTTTCGCACCCTCGCCGATGCCACTTTTGAAGGCATTGTCATTCATCAGAACGGCTTTATCCTTGATGCTAACCCGGCATTTGCCACTCTTTTCGACTATGAAATTTACGAAATGATTGGTATGTCTGTGTATGATCTGGTTGCGCCCGAAGATCGCGAGACGGCCATTGCCAATGCACGTTCCGGTTCGGAGCAGATGTACGAGATCGCTGCCCAAAAACGTGATGGTCAGCGTTTCATCATCGAGGTGCGCGGTAGGATGGTCCAACGCGAAACTGGCCCGATTCGTGTGGTCGCTGTACGTGACGTTACTGAACAAAGAGAGTATGAACGCGAATTGCGGCGCGAAGCCCTCATTTTCGAAAATATCAGCGACAGCGTTATTCTGACCGACCTTTCCGGAAAGATCATCGACATCAATCCAGCCACAGTACGACTCTTCGGCTATGAACGAGAGGAACTCATCGGAAAGACGCCCGCCGAAATGTGGCATGTTCCTCGCACTGGCGTGTCGGTAAATGAGCAGATTATTCAGGGTATTCATCAGAACGGTCGCTGGCAGGGTGAAATTGAGGTTGTGCGCAGAGATAAGGTCCACCGCGTTATGGACGTCACGGCATTGCCGCTCGTGGATTCCGATGGCAGCCGAATTGCAACCATCGGCGTGAGTCAAGACATCACCGACCGTAAAGCCGCCGAACAGGCCATGAAACAGGCGAAGGAAGCCGCCGAAGATGCAAATAAAGCCAAGACAAATTTTCTGGCGAGCATGAGTCATGAACTGCGCACTCCGCTCAACGCGGTTATCGGCTATACCGAACTAATTATCGAGGAAGCAAGACACAACAAACTTGAGACCGTTGAGGTTGATGCTATCAAGATTAGCAGCGCCAGCCGTCATCTTCTGGGGATTATCAACGATATACTGGATATTGCTCGCATCGAAGCAGGCCGTGTTCACCTATCCCTGACCAGTTTCAGTATCGCCTATCTTGTCGATGACGTTCGTGCCGCCGTCGAGCCACTAATTGCCAAAAACGGCAACATCTTTATCATGGAAATCGCCGACGATGTCAAAAAATTGTACGGTGACGAACTCAGGGTGCGGCAGATGCTGGTCAATTTACTGGGTAATGCCGCTAAATTCACCCACAGCGGAACCGTGTCCTTAAACATTCACAGTGCGAATCGTGGTATCAATTTTGTGGTGTCCGACACGGGCATTGGCATCAAAGAAGACGAACTTGAACGTCTATTTGAGGCATTCACCCAATCCGAAGAGAATTCCACACGAACTTACGGTGGCACAGGATTGGGGTTGGCAATTACGCGCCGTTTGTGCGACATTATGGGTGGCAGTATTTCTGTGCAAAGTGAAGTTGGTAAAGGCAGCACCTTTACCCTGTGGCTGCCGGATATTGCTCAAATTCCTGATGAACTTACCGAGGTTGTGGAACACAACTGATGCCGCCTAAAAAATCTACTACTACTTCTAAAGGAAAAAAAGGTAAGCAGGTTCGCCAGTCTACCCTGAGCATTCCTGACTTAGCCGGAATTCGTCGGGCTTTCAGTTATGTGCCAGCTTTAACGCTGCTGGCTCTGATTGCCTTCCTATTCTTAAATCAACAACTCGGTTTGATTGATCTCTTTTCCTCTGGAGACCCTTTCGAAGATCCGTCGGCTTATGACGGCATTTATGATCCCGATGCGGAGTTAGCCAACCTTTTTCACCCTGCTGTACAGTACTGGGAACCGGCCATTTACGGCTGGGCACAGGAAGCTCACCTTAATCCCAATATCGTCGCTACAATTATCCAGATTGAGTCTTGTGGCAATCCTTATGTTGCATCACCAGCCGGTGCACAGGGGCTGGTTCAGGTCATGCCGCTGCACTTTGAATCGGGGCAGAATCAGCTTGACTTAAATACAAACGTGCGTGCCGGAATGCAGCATTTTCGTGATTGTCTGCGCTGGTCAGCCGACCCCAACTTTGACGGCGCGATTGACAAAGACCCGGATGTAGGGGTGGCGCTGGCCTGCTACAATGGTGGCCCCAGCGTGGTTACCATCCCGCGCAGCGAGTGGTATCAGGAATCACAATATTACTATCAATGGGGTACTGGCCTATGGGGAGATGCTTCACGCGGACGCAATTCCAGCAGTACGCTCTCGCGCTGGCTTCAGGCGGGTGGCGTCAATCTTTGTAATCAGGCCCTTGAGGTGCAGGAGCTGTTTTCACCGCTGGATGCCCTCCTTCGTCCAGAATAATCGCCGTCGACTGGTCAAGAATATCCCAGATGCGAGGCATCCATTCCAGATGCTCCGGTTTCATCAGACACGAGCGCAGACAGGTCAGGGTGTCCTCGTCAACCGAAAATGGCGCGTGTTTGAAGAATTTTGCGGGCAGCTTGACCAGCGCCAGATGCAAATTATTCGCCGCGCAGGCGTCAAATACTTGCTGCGCTCGCCACGATGCTTCCGCCGACGTTTGCCCATTAACCGCCCACACCACAATATCCAGTTGCGGCGCAAACGCCGGGGTAAAACGGCTGTCATTTTCCAGACGGCGATGTAGGTCGAGGGCTGCCTCACGCCCTTTGCTAAGACCGTTTGCCAGTGTGCCACCCATGACCAGCGGCATCATCTGGTGCGTGGCCCACAGACCCACCGCCGACGCCCCGGCCCGTGAACATTCCAGCGTAATTTCCCCTAAATGCAGGTCGCTCGAAGTAAAATAAGTATAGGGTGAATCATGCTTATAAAAACGCCCCACCGCCGGGTTCTTGAATAAGATACAGCCACAGCCATAGGGTTGCAGGCCATGCTTATGTGGATCAATCGCCAGCGAATCGACCTCGGACAGCAAATCATAAGCCGCCCGCGCTTCTTCCCCCAGATTATCCACCAGCGCAAAATAGCCACCGTAAGCTGTATCAGCATGAATACGGAAATCAAATTCATCTCGCAGAGCCAAAATTTCGGGCAGCGGGTCGATGGAGCCTGTTGCTGTTGTTCCAATCGTTACCACCACTGTGCCAATATCTTCCCGTTGCAGTAACCGTCTTAAAACATCTACATCCATCCGCGCTCGTTCATCGACCGGCACTTCAATAAACGGAATCCCAAGTACGCCCGTCAGTCGATGGTGGGTGTAATGCGACTGCGTTGAGGCAGCAATCGCCTTGCCCGGATGTTCACAACCGGCAATCCACAGCCCTTCCATGTTGGCAACGGTTCCCCCACTGGTCAAATGCCCCAGATGACTCTCCCAGCCGAACATCGCCGCAATATCTGCCACCGCTTCTTTTTCCATGGGTGAACTGGCCCGGCTGCCATCCAGTGCATGATTATTGGGGTTAATCCACATCGCCAGCATATAGGCCAGCCGTGCAATCGGATGGGGCGGCTTCAACATCTGTCCGGCATACAGCGGATGATGGTAGGGATAGTTATCCTGCATTTTATCAGCCACCGTCATCATGACCGACCGCAGGGCCTCCATGTCAGGTGCTGGCTGGTACGCTGGCAGGTCCTGAAATCCTTTTTCAAGCACATCCAGCGCATCTCGCAGGATAGCAAGGCTTTCTTTTTCAAGACTCATTCTTCGACATCCGTTACAATGGCTTCAACCTTATAATTATCCCCATCGGGCAGCAGTGAGACATACATTGGAATGCCCATATTCAGCCAGAACTCTTTGGCATCCAGCCCGGCCCGCTTCTCCAGAAACAGTGCCATCACCGTGCCATGCGTCACCACTGTAACCACCTTGTTCTCGTAACGCTCGTTTAGCCCTTCAATAGCATAATTAAAACGCTCATAGGCCGCCTGTGCGCTTTCTTCGCCAAAAACAACCTCGTCCCAATTGTCAAACATGGGCAGCATGGCGTCCGCTCGGTCTTCAGCCGTTTCATACCAGGGTGTCGTGAAGCGGGCCTGTTCCTGTAAACCACCAATCGTCCGCATCAACACACCTAACTGGTCCGCGATAATTTCGCCAGTTTCTTCGGCCTTGGGTTCGTTGCTGGTCACGACAATATCCACATCGTAGGCGCTGAGTTTGTCCGCCAGCGGCTTACACAGTTTGCGGCCCCGCTCTGATAGTCTCCAATCATGACCCGGAATCGTCCGGCTCATTTTGGGCTTGGAATGCCGAACGAGAATAAGTCTTTTCATTGCTTTGCTGCTTTCATGACCATAATTGCGGGAATCTCAACCTGAATATTCTGACTCATCTCCGGGTAGGTGTCAGGTGGCAACGTTGGTTCTAGCACTCTCTCAATAATAAACCCTGTTTCCACTAGCAAGTTGATATATGTTGCCATTGTCCGGTGATATGCGCCAACTTTTGCCCGAATGCCTATGCCTTCTGAAAACCACTGCCCCTCGGTCGCATACTGAGTGATGAGTCGCCCATTCGACTCGATTGTGATCTGCGGTGCTTGAAAACAGGGATGCGTGATCGAAAACACAAATCGCCCGCCACCGGGTTTCAGGACGTTATAGACCGCTTGATACGTTTTAGCAAGGTCAGCCATATCCATCAGCGCCAGATTACTGACTACAAGGTCAAACGTTTCCGCCTTCAGCGCCTCAAGATTTTGCCCGTCTGCACACACATAAACAATCTCGGAACTACCACTTCGACGAGCAGCCGCCAGCAATAGCATCGAAATATCTACCCCAATAACCACCGCTGCGCCAAACTCACGACAGGTGCGCGACAGATGCCCTTCTCCGCAGCCAAGATCACAGATAACCTGACCACTGACATCACCCATCATCTCAATCAGAGATTGTGTCGCCAACCCGAGGATTGTTGTCGGGTCATCCGCCTGAAGGACAAACTCAATATATTCCTCAGCAATCAGATCATAGGCCGGGACGCGGAGCATTGTAGCCCTCTCTCAACACGGTCAGCATTTCATCGTGAATATAACCATTCGACGCCACCACTCTCAACTTTATAATCTGATGTGGATCAAGCGGTTCACCTGCATAATTAGAAAGCCGTCCGCCTGCTTCCAGCAAACAGATGATGCTCGGCATAATATCCCACGCATTCAGGTAATGTTCCCAGTATCCGTCAAACCGCCCGGCAGCAACATACGCCATATCCAACCCGGCGGCTCCCATCCGGCGCACGCCCCGTGACCGTACCACAAAGTGCCCCCAACGATCCGCATTGTTATCCGGGTCGGTCCATTTCGTATAGGGAAAACCACTGGCAACAACCGATTGCGCCAGCGTCGGCGTGCTGGATACTTTGAGGAGTTTTCCATTCAAAGTTGTCCCTTCCCCCCGAATCGCCGAAAAACACTCGTCGCGCATCGGGTCGTACATCACGCCCAACAGCGGCGGATACAATTGCGCATCCGCCAGCGCGATATTGATGGCAAAATGGGGAATTCCGTGTGCAAAATTGGTCGTGCCGTCAATAGGGTCAATAAACCAGCGATATGAATTCCCTGCGTTATATTCGCCGCCTTCCTCACCTACCAGACTGTAGTCGGGAAAGTGCCCGGTCAGGCTTTCCACAATAAACGCCTCAACTCGTTTATCTGTGTCGGTCACCAGATCAACGCCGCTGCTTTTGGTTAGTGTCTCGCGGGGATTATTGAAGGCTTCCCGCGCCATTGCTCCTGCCTGACGAGCGATAGCGGTGATCGTCTCAAGCGTTTCGACCATGTTGATGTCAATCATTATTTTTGCAATACTCCCAGAAATTCCACATAGTAGGTTTGCGGCTCAAAATCAAACGGGATGATTTCAGCAAGTTTATAACCATGCTGGTTAACCAGTGATCGGGCATCTTTCGCAAACGTTTCCGGCTCCTGACTGACATACAGAATCAAGGGAATATTTAACTCCGCCAGACTTTGCAGCGCGGCGTTGGAGATACCACTGCGTGGCGGGTCCACAATCGCGACATCATAAACCATTTCCGCGTCAACCAGATCGGGCAAGAGATTTTCCACCGCCCCTTCAACAATATCCACATGCTCAAATTCCGCCAGATTCTCCTCGGCATCGGTGGCGGCGGGTGGATAACTCTCGATATATGTCACCTGACTCGCGTGAGGCGCAACAATCGCCGAAAATGTGCCCACCCCGCCATACAAATCCAGCACGGCAGGCATTCCATCGGGCAGACGCCGCACCACCTCCACCAATAACTGTTCATGCTGCTCAGGATTGGCGCGAAAATGCGTACCCGCCGTCACCCGCAGCGGCACATCCAGCAGCGTCTGCACAATATGTGTCTTGCCGAGCAGATTGATGGGTACATTATCATTCAATAGAAAATTTACCGATACCGGAGACGTGATCTCAAGCTCCGGGATGCTTTCATCTGCCGTCCGCAGAATCACCATGATGTCATCCCCATCCCCGATTTGCAGGCGCACATGTGTCAAGTTTTCAATATCCAGATTGAGGTCTTCGTAAACGGCAAACAGTTCGGGCCGGATAATGTGGCATTCCTCAATCGGCATGGCGCGGCGTTTATCGTTGGTCCGATAGCCCAGCACCCCTTTTGCATCTGGATAAAAATCCGCTCTCGTACGGTAATTCCATTCCAGCGGACTGGGCATTGCCAGTTGAAAATTCAACTTGTCGCTGTCAAATTTCCCGTAACGCTCAAGTTGGGTCAGCAGAATATCCGTTTTCAGGGCAAGCTGCGCCTCGTAATTCATGTGTTGCCAGTGACAATTCGCGCATGGCCCGAAATGGATACACAGCGGCTGGACCCGATCCGCCGACGCCTCCAGTAGTTCCAGCCCTTCGGCAACCAGTGGCTTTTTCTCATCATTCACGATTCGTGCCCGCACCCGCTCACCCGGTATGGTAAAAGGGATGAGCACACTCTGCTTACGAAAGCGAGCCAACCCCTCGCCATTATCGGCAATATCATCTATGACAACTTCTATGGAGTCCAATTGTTTCCCTTGACGTGCTGTTGTATTATTCGGGTTTCAAAACGATTGCAGGATACAACACTTTGCCACCGATTTCCACACACCCCAGATTAAATCCTACCCGAACCCGACTCATTGGGTGGTTTGCCGCTGTCGTTCTGGGCATATCGTTTGTTACGGTAGTAGCTTTACTGATTCTGTCGATTGTTTACGTGCTGCCCCTTCTCTTTCTGACTGCGTTGTTGATGCTGGTAGTGGTGACGCCGGTCCTGCTGCTCACATCGCTGCATCCCGCCGTTGACGTTCACGACGATGGATTACAGGTGATACCGCTGGTCTGGAAATCGCATTTCATTCCGTGGAAATATTTATCACACCTGACCCGCCACCGCCTGCTCGGACCTGAACCAACCGAGCGCAGCGGTCAACAAAAGGTCGAAGGTCTCATGATAGTCGGCAATCGCGGTAAATGGCATTTTCGCATTGTGGGGCTTTTTGCAGGGCAGCGTGGCAAACCCGTTTTTGCCATCTCCGATAGAACCCATCAGGATTTCAACAAACTCCGCTTTAATCTCAAAAAATCCCTGCCCTTCCACGAGGACAACGAATGAAGGTCTCGCTGATTGCCACCGTCTTGAATGAAGCGGATACTGTTGGCGTATGGCTCGAAAGCTTCCTGCATCAAACCCGTCAGCCGGACGAGATTGTGATTGTCGATGGCGGCAGCACCGATGGCACACCGGATGTCATTCGCCGTTTTGCCAATAAACTGCCCATTAATCTCATCGCGTGTGCAGGCGTCAATATCAGCCAGGGGCGCAATATCGCCATCCGCGAGGCGCAGTATCCGGTAATTGCCAGCACCGATGCCGGAGTTCGCCTGCACCGGGATTGGCTGACCGAGTTAATCAAACCTTTTGAAGATGACCCCGAACCAAACAGTGTCGCTGGATTCTTCCTTCCCGATTATGACCATGCCTCTCCCTTTGAGATAGCCATGAGTGCGACCATCCTCCCAACCCTCGACGACATCGACTCTGCGACATTTTTACCGTCCAGTCGCAGCGTTGCCTTCCGCAAAGACGCCTGGGCCGTCGTCGGTGGTTATCCAGAATGGCTCGATTACTCTGAAGACTTGATCTTTGATATTCGCCTCAAAGCCTTGACCGGCGACTTTACCTTTGCGCCGGATGCTATTGCCTACTTCAAACCCCGTACCAGTCTTGCCAGTTATTTTGTACAGTATTTTCGCTATGCACGCGGCGACGGCAAAGCCGACTTGTGGCGCAAACGTCATGTCGCCCGCTATCTCACCTATCTAGTGGCTATTCCGTTGATTGCTGTGTTGGGCGTGCTGGTCTATCCAGCCTTATGGCTTCTATATCTGCTGGGCGCATACATCTACTTGCGCCGCCCGATTGAGCGTCTGACTGACTACTGGCAACAACTCGCCCTGCTGCAAAAATTGGGGGCACTGTTGCTGCTGGTTGTCATTCGCATCGTTGGTGACATTGCCAAAATGATTGGCTACCCGGTCGGTCTGTGGTGGCGGAATCAACATCAGCCACCCGATTGGCGACCGGACGATAGAAGTCTGTAAAACGTACGTTTGAAGTAAGTAAACGACCCATTTCTGGTGGTAATATATGTATAGATGTGCATGAAGGCTGGGGAGTTATGACGTGCGTCGCTTATTTTTCTTCATATTTATGCTGGTGCTCTTTATAATGTGGAACATCTACGTAGCATTCTAATAAAATGGGGACTGCTTTAGTCCCCGCCTACGCCTCTCGAAATTTTTCGGCTATCTCATCCACCCACGCATATATCTTGTCCCACCTGCGATAGTCCTCATCAAAGGTCTGATTCGGATCGACCGCGCCATCATAACGAATCGTCAGCGTCCACCGCTCGTGCCATTCAATTTCCGAAGCAATAAGCTGACCCGCAAACGCTTCAAGGCTGATGACATTCAGCTTTTCCAACAAATGCATGGGCATATATTCCGTCATGACATGCTCGCGGCCATCTGGCTCCAGAATACGGATGCAAAGGATGAATGCCGCCAGTGGTGTTGTTCCTAGTGCTTCACTAAATCGCCTCAAGAATGTTTCCGCCGCTGGCAGCCACATTCCCTTATAAATCCCGGAGCCGATGATAATCCCGTCGTAGTCACTGACATCATGCACCTCATCGCAATCAGTAACGGTGATTTCAAATCCTTTGTCAGTCAGCCGTTCGCCCATCTTTTCTATCGTATCTCTGGTTGACCCCTTGCGGCTGGCATAAGCAAGCAGTAATTTCATTTTAAATTTTGTCCCCGCCAAACATTAGACTATCTTTCCCGATACTATACTAACCGGACCTTCCCGGAAAATCGAAATCCTGGTGCATCTATATCACTCCATCGGCTCTGTCATCAGGCAATGGGCAGCAGCCATGATCGTTTTTCAGGGAAAAGGATTTCTAGCAGGGCATGAGCCGCCGGTTTGCCATACGCATCCGGGAATTCGGTGGTGATATGGGACATGCTTTTGTGTCCCAGAATGAGATTGATGAACGTGTGGTACGGAAAGGCCGCATCCTCTTTGTCAAATTCTGGTGGCACGGTCAAGGCCGACGGCACCGTCATCTGCACCCAC
>JAKEEQ010000246.1 GCA_022616515.1 Chloroflexota bacterium
GATGGGCTTGGACGCGCAAAGTTGATCGACGCACCGATTGAGATAGTCGTCGACATCACGTGACGTCAGGCTTCAAAAGCTCCCAGGCAAACGGATGTTGCAAAATGTCCGAAGCACGCACAATCAGAAAACCACCGTTAGCTTGATGTAACGCACCGGGGCGAATCAAGGAGAAGTCGGTGGTCATCATGCCGTAGCGAACCACATGTTCAATGTGTCCTACGAGATTCTGGTAGGTCGGCAGATCAAGCAGCACCACTGGCGCACCGGCATCAGGATCGTTGGCGGTGAGGACATTCACCGTATAGCGTTTTGTGGAGTCATGGGTCGGTGATAGCACCGGCGGGGTGGATGGTCGTTGCCCATGCTCACCAAAAAGGGTTTCGTCATCCTGATTCTGAAACTCGTCAAGCGAATTGAGAACATCGTCGCGCACTGCTTTGAGGTAGTTAATTATAGCCCCGTACAGATCATAGTGGCTCATGATCTCGGCCATGTGTGAGTCGATAACCTGTGCGGCAAAGTCTTTTTGGAGATCTGATAAAGCTTTCTGGGCACGTTCCTGAAGCGACCTGCTTTGCTGGAAGGTATCTTCAAGCATCACTTCAAGCTCACGGCGATTCGTAAGGATTTCATCTTGCTGCTCTGCGCTGAGCGACTCAAGAATGTCGGGCGTCACAGGTTGGCCCTCATGCACCGGGATTATCATCAGTGCGCCCTGAGGCGTTTGCTGCAACACAAACCCTTTGGCTGTCGCCATTTGCTGCACCGGCCTGATGAGGTTGTCGCGTTCGGTCATCAGCGAAGCAACAATCATCCGCTCGGCCTGCTGGAACGGCTCCCCGCTAAAGAGAGCCGCTAGCTCGGCCCGCAGCTTCTGTATGAAATGTTCCATGTCGGCTCTAAACTGCAAGGCTCTACCGGCAGACAAGCGAATTGCCCTGGGACGATGGGGTTCCGCGAAGTTGTGTACATAGCAGATGTCATCGGGTGCAGGCTGATTGATGGCCTGCATATTGATGAAATGTTTGACCGCCGTCAGCCGTCCAGAGCCGGTTGGCCCTAACACAAACAGGTTGAAATTGGGCGCGGTGATACTAATCCCAAACTCAATGGCTGCCACACCACGTTCCTGACCGATGATGGAGCGATTCAGGGGGAGTTCAGATGTGGTGCGAAAGTCAAAGCGATCTCTTTCGCAGATGCGGCGGAGTTGCTCAGGGGCGAGACGTAGCCGGGCAAGGTCCATTGACAGTTTCCCATCGTCCGAAGATCACTGTGTTGTATGGCTATATCATACCCTGAGTGAGCGTAGGGCGGCTACCTTACCTTCCTTGTTTTGTTGTCCGGTCTACAAACTCCACCGCCAGGCACGTGGTAGAGCATTTGGTTGCAATTCGAGATTTCAATATTAGCCATTGCCGCGAGATGTGTTCCCACGTCGCCTGGAACGGCTCGAAGTAGGCCAGCACCAGGTCGGCCTACACGCTCGTTTATAATGCAAATCAGCGCACCCCTGATCAAGTAATGTACCTTTGGAGTTTTGAAAGCCGGTACTGTTTGTTATAATTTGCGGGCCATACAATTTTTTCACAGGTACGATCCTGCCTTATGTCCCACTCTCAACGTCAATCATGCTCGGTGGTTGTCCCTGTATATAACAGCGAAAAAAGCCTGCCTATCCTGCTTGAACGGCTTGATAAAGCGTTGGCGGCTCTTTTCGAACAGTTTGAAGTCGTTCTGGTGAATGATGGCAGCCGCGATCAATCGTGGCAGGTCATTGAAGCATTGACGGGGCGTTATTCGTGGGTGAAGGCGATCAATTTGATGCGCAACTACGGCCAGCACAATGCACTGCTGTGTGGCATTCGTGCCGCGCGTTATGAGATCATTGTCACGATGGATGATGACCTCCAGAATCCCCCGGAGGAAATCCCCAAACTCATCAACAAAATCACTGAGGGCTGCGATGTGGTGTATGGAAAACCGCAGGCCATGCAGCACGGTTTGTGGCGCAATCTCGCGTCGCAAATCACCAAGCTGATGCTTCAGGGGGCAATGGGGGCGGAAAATGCCCGTAACATCAGTGCCTTTCGTGCCTTTCGCACTCAGGTCCGCGACGCATTTGTCAATTTTACGGGACCGTACGTATCCATTGATGTTTTGCTGACGTGGGGAACCACTCGTTTTGCGGTGGTGGATGTCGAGCACAACACCCGTCAAATCGGCGCTTCAAATTACACCTTCAGAAAATTGGTGGCTCATGCCCTCAATATGGTGACGGGATTCAGCATCTTACCCCTCCAATTCGCAAGCTGGTTAGGCTTTGGTTTTGCGTTGTTTGGCTTCATACTCCTGCTGTATGTGTTGGGTCGTTTTATGATTGAAGGCAACCCGGTGCAGGGGTTTCCATTTCTGGCGTCGGTGATTACGATATTTTCCGGCGTCCAGTTATTTGCGCTGGGGATCATCGGTGAGTATCTGGCACGCATGTATTTTCGACAGATGGAGCGGCCCAGTTATGCAGTCCGCGAGACGATAGCTCATGAATGACCTGTGTAAATACCTCGAATGGGATTCGCGGTTTTTTGGCCTCAACATTGCCCGCTGCCAGCCAACGACCCTCAATTCCGAACAAATGCCGCTGATTCTGGGGTGGTGCGGTCAAAACCAGATTGATTGTCTTTACTTTTTGAGCGAGTGTGACGATTCGCAGACGGTCAAACTGGTCGAGAAACATGGCTTTCATCTGGTGGATATTCGCCTGACACTGGAAAAGCGCTTTAATTCCCCACCGCCGGACCCTCAGGACACGGAGATTCGCCTCTGCCAGACGGCTGATATACCATTTTTGCGTAACATTGCCAGTCACAGTTTTACCGAGTCGCGATTTTACTACGATGGTCGCTTTTTAAAGGAACATTGTGATGAACTTTATGCAACGTGGATTGAGAAAAGCTGTTCTGGTTATGCCGACAGCGTTTGGGTGATAGAGGTTCAGGGACAACCTGCCGGGTTTATCTCCTGCCACTGTTACCCTGATGATGGTCGCGGGCAAATTGGTTTGTTTGGCATTGATGGGACGGCACGCGGTCAGGGATTGGGCACACGTTTAATTCAGCAGGCCCTGCACTGGTTCCACCAACAGGGCCTGCAACATGTTGAGGTGGTGACGCAGGGACGCAGCATCGCGGCGCAGCGAGCCTACCAGCAGGCAGGGTTTCGAACATCCGCCGTCCAATTATGGTATCATCGCTGGTTTAGCAAGTGAGCAGATAAATGAGGGTTTGCGTTTCCTGTAACCTTACTTTTCAGGGTGAGAACTGGACATGTCCTCACTGCCAACAGTCACCACAAAATATTGACGGTTTTCTTGCCCTTGCCCCGGAACTCGCTGCCGATATGGATCACTATGATCCTCAGTTTCATCGCGAACTGGCACAAATAGAAACAGGCCACTTCTGGTTTGAAGCCCGCAATCGCCTGATCCTTCACATGCTGAGAAAACATTTTCCAGAGACGCAAAATTTCCTTGAAATCGGCTGCGGTACAGGCTTTGTGCTACAGGAGCTGGCCCGAACCTTTCCCTCGATAGCGATTTCGGGGAGTGATCTACTCAGTGCTGGTCTGGGATTTGCGGCAGAACGTGTGCCGGACGCAACCCTCTTTCAGATGGATGCGCGAAAGATTCCTTTTCGAGATGAGTTTGATGTCGTCAGCGCGTTCGATGTCATCGAGCACATTGAGGACGATCAGGTGGTACTCAAGCAGATGTATCAGGCGGTTAAACCGGGAGGCGGATTGATGATAAGCGTCCCACAGCATCAGTTCCTGTGGAGTGTCATAGATGAACTGAGCTATCACAAGCGGCGCTATTCACGGCAGAATTTAATAACGAAAGTGGAGAACGCCGGATTTGAAGTCTTGCAAGTGACCTCGTTTGTATCACTGCTGCTGCCATTCATGTGGCTAAGCAGACAGAAGACTGTCTTCAATGGGGAAGACTTTGACCTGATTTCAGAATTTCGGATTAACCCGGTTATCAATCGGATTCTCGCCCGGTTTATGCATCTGGAATACCTCATGCTGGCTCGTGCTGGATTTTCATTCCCATTTGGTGGATCCTTGCTTGTGGTAGCAAAACGGCCAACAGAAATGGAGTAGCCTGTTGCGGGTAAAAGAAAAGGTTTTTCTCGGCATTATTTTGATCGGTTATCTGGTTCTTTCCTTCAATTATGCGTTGGGGCCGCTGTTTGAGGCACCGGATGAAGCATTACACTATGAATATGTAAGATTTATAGCGGATGAAAAAGCTTTTCCGGACCCTTATACCCGTACCTGGTCGCAGTTCCCGCAGGCTCCACTATATTATATGTTGCTCGGCCCTATTTTGATGGTGATGCCCGATTCTCACTTTGCGTATAAATATGGGCCTAATACATATTCACCCTATCCCGATCAGGATGGCATTACTCCACCCAACAAAGCATGGGAAAATCCTTATTTTGTGAGTTCACCAGACCGTAACCTGCTTCAGCAAAATAGAAACTTTTTGTTGCATAGTCGGAGTGAAAACTTTCCATATAAGGATGATCCAACGGCACGTGCTACATTTGCTTTACGAATCGCATCCATTGTGCTGGGATTCATAACCCTCTGGTTTTGCTACCAGATTTGCACGTTGCTTTGGCCCCGGCACTTTTACCGGCGAATTCTAGCGTTGAGCAGCATCGCATTTCTACCTCTTTTTCAACGGGTTTCTGCTTCGGTGAATAACGATAATCTTTCGATTCTTTTAGGTACGCTCACCCTCTATCTGATTTTATTGCAAATTAACAGCGCATGGACATTCAAACGCAGTATCTGCCTGGGAGTCGTGTTAGGTCTCGCATTGTCAACTAAAACGTATGCGGGCATGCTGGCTGTTCCAGTTGGAATCGCGATTGTTTTAGAGCGCCGAAGCTGGCGCTATGTTCCGCTAATTCTTTTCCTGACTATCCTTTTCGGCGGATGGTGGTATCTGCACAATCTAGCAACGCATGGATGGCTTGTTGCCAATGATCATCCTCAGATTTTGAATACATCCGCCAATGGTAAGAATGAATTCGTGCTGGACCATGCACTAAAAACGTTCCCTGATATTTTCACCAATATGTTCGCACGGTTCGACACGCTTCTTGTAAATATCTGGCTGGATCGTCTCTTTTTGATCGGTCTGGGATTGGGATTCGCCGGGACTGCGTACATTGCCATTGCCTATTTGAGGCAGATTGTGGTTTCAGGATGGTCAGAAAGTTACTGGCTAAATGTGCGCCAGAGTCTTGTTATTGTAGCTTTTATTTTAGGATGGTTCGCAACGATCTTCTATGCGTCAGGCGTGCAATCCTATGGTACTCAGGGTCGCTATGCACTCAATGCAATGGCCGGATTGGCGGCAC
>JAKEEQ010000247.1 GCA_022616515.1 Chloroflexota bacterium
GCTCATTTACTCAAGCGCATCTTGCGCACACGCTTTAGCATCGACGTTCAGTCTTTTCAATGGGATGCTCAGGTGGCTTTTTAATTTCACATAGAGCGTAAAATGTAAAATACATTATGCCCCCCCCTGTCGCTAGCCCAACATCTCCCCCAAACATGGTTGGTGGGGGTACATTTTTCCGAAAATGACGACGAGTCGTGGTGCTGGATGGCGGGCGGACACGGCAATGCCGTGTCCCTTGTATGCTAAAGTAGAAAAGACCTGAAAGCGCTGGAGTGAACACGACGTGTCCCTGAAGGGTGAGAACTTGCAAGGTAGATAGTGTCCTCCAGCGCGATGAGGATGGTGAGATCGAACAGTATCTAAGGTCAATGAACCTGCATTGGACAAGGTTGGTCATGACCATCCCGTTTCAGATGTGTTAACCAATGCTTTCAGCATAGCCGAAAGCGATGAACGATGACAACCTATAATGGGGTGGATATTTCACAAGCCTATTTTGATGCGGCAGTGATGGTGGACAGTGAGATCGTGGCGCAAGGACGGTTTGACAATGACCCGGCGGGATTTAAGACGTTCAGGAACTGGCTGAACCAGCGCCCGACGTTGTATCCCATCTGGGAAGACGACAAGGACTACCTTTCTGCTGAGGACATTGTGGCGGCACTGCGTGGTATGCCCGAATTCGAGCGGCCCATGGCGCAGGTCCCGGCACTGGCTCAACTCCTCTAATGCCCCAATCGTTAGGACTTGTCCCCAAACCCTCATCTGGATAGCATTGAAGTGGTAGACGCCACCTCTTTCTTATTTGGGAAATGTTTTTGCCGGAGGACGCCCCGTTGGGCGTCCCTACGCGAATCGGGTGTATTGTAGGGACAAGTTATGATGCCACAACATTTACGTGTATTTTTATCCTCGCCGGGTGATGTTGCCGGTGAACGCGCCATTGCCCTGGAAATCATTGAACAACTCGACAACAGCCTTGACGAAATCACCATGGAGGCCATTGCCTGGGATAAACCGGGCGGTAGTGCCCCCATGCTGGCGACGATGACCCCGCAGCAGGCCATCAACGAAGGTCTGCTCAAGCCTTCGGAATGTGACATTGTGGTGGTTATTTTCTGGTCACGGATGGGGACGCCGCTCCCTGAAGAATACAAAAAATCGGACGGCACACGTTTCATGAGCGGCACCGAATGGGAATTTCACGATGCCATGCAGTCGGCGCGGCGTTTCGGACGCCCCGAAGTGCTCGTTTATCGCCGCACCGAGGAGATTTTGCTCAGCCCCGGTCAGCCGGATTTTATGGATCGCTACGAGCAGTGGCAGCGCGTCGAGACGTTTTTCAAGCAGTTTGTGCACGATGATGGCTCGATTCGAACCGGCTTCAACCGCTATACCCGCCCGGACGAATTTGGCACACAATTCCGCCACCACCTCGAAACACTGGCGCGGCGGATGGTAAAGTTGCCACCCATTACACCGGAAGCCGACGATGATTCAGCCGAACCGCCAGAGCTAAGACTGCTGCGGCAGGCGGTGCGGGTGTGGGAGGACAATGATCGCGCCGACGATTTCCTGTGGATGGGGCGGCAGTTGGATGATGCACGGACGGTGGCCAGCCGTTTGCAGCCAGCCCTCAACAGCAGCGAACGGGCTTTCCTCAAACCCGAACATGAACGCCTGCTGGATGATATTCATAATCCGGCAACCACCCACTATCGCCGCGTGCGCATCGGCGACCGTCTGAATGAATTGGGCGATACGCGGCCCGGCGTGGGGCTGGATAACAATGGCGTCCCTGATATTGCGTGGTGTGCCATTCCTGAAGGCGAAATCACACTGACCGATAACCGCCGCGATGTCAGCGCTGCCCGTTTCAAAGTCGCGCCGTTTGCGATGGCAAAATATCAGGTCACTTATGCACAGTATATGGCGTTTATTGAAGCCGATGATGGCTGGTATGATGAACGCTGGTGGATGGCAATTGGCACACATCGCGACGCGCCGAGCCAGCCCCGCAAATTCGATAACCACCCGGTGGAGAATGTCTCGTGGTACGACGCCACCGCGTTTTGCCGCTGGCTGAGTCATCATCTGGGCTATGAAATTCGCCTGCCCACCGAATGGGAATGGCAGTGGGCCGCCGGGGGAACGCATCCCTATCCCTGGGGCGATAGCTGGCAGCATCATTATGTCAACTGCCGCGAGAGCGATTTGCTGCGCACGACGGCGGTCGGCATGTATCCGCTGGGGGCCTCACCTTATGGCGTGTTGGACATCGTGGGTAACGTCTGGGAATGGTGCCAGAATGAACTCGATAACCCGGCGGTTGTGGCCTTCAAAAGCCGCAAGCAGCGCTCTTTGCGTGGCTGCTCATGCTTGAGCCGCTCCCATAAAGCCGTAATCGCCTACCGCGCCGGAAACAGCCCCGGTAAACGTAATGAAGCACACGGTTTCCGTGTGGTCACGAGTAATCTGGAAGTGTTGAAATAGACCGGCGTGCGCTTAGCGATTCCGTTTAGCAGATACCCCGCCGCGATAGTCGGGAGCGGTGATTAGATAGATCTTCGAGATGCGCGTATCCAGTAAACGGCTACGGAAACTCGCATCCAAATCGTTAATATCATCCCCGGCTTTGGTGATGACCGTCGGCAGCTTCGCCAGATAACGGTAATCCAGAATCTGGAACAATTTTTCTTTGGCCCATGCGGTGGCCGTTGTCAGTTGAAAATGGTCCAGAATCAACAGCGGCGCGCTGCGGATTTCGTTAAAGCGCGTATCCAGATTATCCCGCGAATTCGGATTAAACGCCGAGCGCAAATAATCCAGCAAGTCGGCAGCGGTGACAAGAATGACATCATCGCCCATCATCTGGCGATAGTTGGCGATGGACGCCGCCAGATGGGTCTTGCCCGCGCCGTGCTCACCGAGCAGCACCAGCCAGCCTTCAGGATGATTGGCGAAATTTTCGGCCAGTCGCAGCGCACGTTCCAGATTAACAGTGGTCTCAGGTGGTAGGGATTGATGGCGGCGGTCAAAGGTCTCAAATGTCATGTCGGCATACAGCCGCAAATTGGATAGATCACTGCGATTTTGAAGCTCACCGCCGCGCCGGTAATCAGGCAAATCGAGGCGGATGATGCGCGTCAGATGCTGGTCCACCAGACGGCTGCTGATGCGCTTGTCGAGGTCTTCGAGGCTGTGATTGGTCGTGATGACCGTCGGCAGTACATTGACATAGCGTTCGTTGAGCAGTTGAAAGACTTTTTCATTGGCCCACGCCGTCGGGCTTTCACTGCCCAGATCATCCAGTATCAACAGCGGCGTCTGCTTGAGCTGGTCAAAAAGCTGGTCGTAGCGCACATCGGTTCCGGGGCCATAAGTGCGCCGTAAATGATCGAGTAAATCGGGCACGGTCATGAAAATAGCGGGTCTACCCATCGCCAGTCGATGATTGCCAATCGCGGCGGCGAGATGCGTTTTGCCGCTGCCATAGCCGCCCTGAAGCAACAACCATTGCCCCTCCGGCTGCTGTGCGAAATAGTGAGACAGTTCGACAGCCATCCGCAGGATATTATTCTGGTCTGGAGACAGCCATTCGAGATCGGTCTGGAAGGTGGCAAACGTCAAATGGGCATACGAACTGAGATTGCTCATCTCGTAAATTTGTTGGGACTGCCGGGCAGCCAGTTTTTCCTGCTGGCAAGCACATGCAAACGCTTTGCCAAAATCAGGATGATCTTCGGGGACCCGTTTTTTAACGAGACCTAACCCATCACAAATGGGACAAACTGCTTCGGGTTCAGCGTTCGATGTAGTCTGAGAAGTCTTCTTCTGAGGAGTCATGTTCTGAAGAACGTTGTCCAGTGAATCCATGTTTACCCTCTCTATTCCAGCGTTCGAGAATGGCTTCGATATAGCGCAAGGAACGGCGGTTGTTCTCGGTGGCGATATAGATGGCGTCTACAATCCATTGTTCGGGATAGTCATCTTCCAGGCTGCGCAGTTGGTCCGCGATGCGATGGGTGATGCTGCCGATATTCTGTTCATATACCACAAAAATGTTGGGTCTTTCAATGATGAGTGCGATAGGGCGTTTGGCATCACCGGGCAGCCAGTTATCTGATTCAATGGCCTTTACCGCATTGCGCCCATTGACGGTGTTCATGAAGTAAATTTCTTCACTCTCGTGCTGTAAATGCAGCGTCACATGCAGCAGTGTGCCCCGCGCGGTCGCTCGTTCCAGCCCTTCCATCAACTCGCGCTGCTGTTTTTCGAGCGTATCACCCAAGCCCGCCATGAAAATCTCGTCTGCCATGATTTCCGACAGGCGCACATATTTATACTCGCCTTCCTGTCGCTGCAATGCCCAGAAACAATACACCGTTACCTTCATCTCGGCAAGGTGGTCAATAGACGGCAGCAGTTCGCTGAAGAACAGCGATGGCACGCGAATATGGGGTGTTTTGCCGGGCGGAAATCCGTTAAAGCCTTTCATTGATGATCCGTCGTCTACTGGTTTTTGAAATTACCGGAAATGGTAGGAAAATGTTGGCATAATGCGCCGGAGAATTAATTCCCCGCCTAGAAAAACCAAAGTGCACTAATGCAATTTTCCGAAACAATCGGGTAATGGTAAATGGCGTGCTATCGCCCCATGGACCGCATGTTGATAGTGGCGGACACAGCACTGCTGTGTCCCTACGGGCGTCGTGGGTTTTCGTAGGGACGCCATATATGGCGTCTGCCAGCCAACGCACACGACCAGCCATGCCTCCCCCTTACCCGTTCATTGCATTTGCTCTTTTGAAATCCCTTATGCCGTTTTCCGAATTATCCGGGTAGACCGTATGTTTAGGGCGTAACGGACAGCATGTATGCTGTCCCTACGGTAAGTCGGGGTCATTCGTAGGGACGCCATATATGGCGTCCGCCAGCCAACGCACCGAACTCATCAACTTTTACCCGTTTATTTTGTCAAGTTGCATTAGTGGATTTTGCTTTGCATAGCGCCCGATTTTAATCGGGTGCGCTGCTGAGCCGAATCCTCTTTCACGCCCGCAGACCCAGAACTTTATACGCCTGAAGGATCTTGTCACCGCTGCGAGTCGGGCGCTCCACAGGTTCAACCTCGACATCATCCTTCACTTGCTCATAGGTCGCCTCGCTGATGATAACCTCGTTGGATTGGGCAATTTCCTGCAATTTCTTGGCGTAAATCAAGGCATTACCCAGTGCCGTAAATTCCTTGCGGCTGGGGCTGCCAACGTTGCCCATAATCGCCAGATCGGTGTCAATGCCGATGCCGTAGGACAGCCGGTATTCTTCGGGCAGGTCCATGTGGAACACTTTCACATGCTCAACGGTGGTGATGGCGGTCTGGACGGCACGCAGGGCGTGATCTTCAAAACGGTTAAGCTGCGTCCCATACAGGCCCACAATCGCGTCACCCATATATTTGTCAATAATGCCGCGCTGTTCATTGATGGCGTCCGCGCCAATGGTCAGGTACTGGTTGATAATTTCCATGACCATTTCGGGTTCCAGTTTCTCGCTGAAGCTGGTAAAGCCGCGCACATCGGCAAACACCACCGAAATGACCTCCTCACCCGTCAAACCAATCACGTCAATACTGGTGATGTCTTGCAGCATGGCGGGCGGAAGATAGGTTTGCAGCACATTCAGTTTCTCGTCGCGCTGCTTGATTTCTGTCATATCATCGACCACAATCGCCAGCCCGATAGCTCGTCCATCTTCATCGCGTAACTGGCTGACCTTCAAACTCAGGAACGAAGGACCGCGCTTGGGCAGGACGGTGTTGAGTTCGATGACTTCAACCGTGTTTTCTTCCATGACGTTCATCATGACCGTATCAAAGCCTTCATATAACGCCGGGAGGACTTCCGTCAGCGGACGACCAATACAATCCTCCGCCGAGACATCCAGCATCTCCTCCAGTGCCGGATTCATGGTATGCACCAGATCATCGGCCCCGGTCGTGATGATCCCGCTGCCAATGGACGAAAACACATTGTCCAGAAACTGCCGAATTTCGGTGACTTCGGCAATCTGGTCTTTCATCTGCTCAAAAAGCTGCGCATTCTTGATAGCAATGGCGGCTTGATTGGCGAAGGCCATCAACAGGCGTTCCTCTTTGCGCCCGAAAGTCCCCTGTTGGAAGGGATTATCGCAGTAGATGACGCCGGAAACTTCATTCTGATAGACAATCGGTACGCACATAATACTGCGCATGTCGTAGCGCATGATGCTGTCTTCCAGCTTAAACCGCGAGTCCTCCTGAGCGTTATTGGTGGTGATGGGCTGGCCGGTCCGCAGCACCTGATCAATGATGGTCTTGCTGACGGCGAACTGGTCATCGTCAATATCGCTTTTGTCCATGTTTCGCGCTACGAGAAATTCAAACTTCCCGGTGCGTTCATTCATCAGCATGATGTAACCGCGTTCAGCATCGGTCAGGCCAATCACAAGGTCCATCGCTTTGGTGATAACCGATTCCCATTCCAGCGATGAGTTAATCAGGGCCGCAGTCTGCGAGAGCGCACGCAGTTGAGCCAGTTCGGTCTGTTCGTCGCTTACCTGCTCCGCCAGTTCGGCCATCGTCGTGCCCAGCGATTTAACCTCGTCCACAATAGGATTGGTCAGACCTATCTGGCGCACTTTGAGCAACTGGTGCTGCGATTCAATCCCGAAGGCCAGTTCCTGAGCCATGAAGTTCAGGCGCATCAACTCGGTAGTAAGGCTGTCGATATGCTGGGTTACTAAAGTCATGGTCAGTCCCTCACTTCGTAACATTCATAGACGGTGGTTAGCTCCGATTTGCCCTTCACCTCAAGCTCGCCGACATCGCTCAGGCCAATCCATTCCGCTTCTTCAAGCTGTGCGGCACAAGCATCCACCGTCTTCTGGCTAAGCAGGATTTGCCCGCGCCGGGCATTTTCCTGCAAACGCTTGGCAAAATTTACGCTGTCGCCAATGGCGGAGAATTCGCGGCGGGCACTGCTGCCCACGTTGCCGATAGTGGCAATCCCGGTGTTGATGCCGATGCGGAAGAAGACCTCGTTGGTGTCACCATGCTGCATATATTTGGCGAGGGTCGCCAAATCGGTCGCGATACGCAGCGCCGCCTGTACCGCCTGCCACGCATGTTCATCCTCGGCGGGATTGAGCTGCGTGTTGAACAGCGCCATAATCTCACTGCCCATATACTTGTCAATCAACCCGGCGTGGTGGTGGATGCCTTCTGAAGCAATCGTCAGGTATGTATTGAGTGTTTCCATCAAGCCTTTGGGCGATAGATCACTGCTGAAGGTATCAAAAGGACGCACATCCACATACATAATCGTAATTCGGCGGCGTTCCCCACCGAGGGCAATCTGGTTGATTTGCTGGATGTTATCGACCATGACCGGTGGCAAATAGCGGCGCACCGCGGCGAGTGTTGCATCACGCCGCTTGACTTCGGTCAGGTCGTCAGCTACCAGCGCCAGCCCCTGTGTTTCATTACTCGCCGTTTTGAGAGTCGTTAGTTGCAGGTTGAGGCTGAGTGGACCGCGACCATCAAATTCAATTTCGGCTTCTTCCGCAATAACTTCGTCGCGCAGCCCGACTCGCTGGAACATGTTGCGGCGCATAAAGTAATACAGCGGTGGCAGGACCGCATCCAGTGAATGACCCACCGTCTGGGCTGCATTGCGCCCGAAGATGACTTCAGCGGCGGGATTATAAATGGTGATAGTCTGCTGCCGGTCCAGCGTCACCACACCGCTGGCAATCGAGGCCAGAATGTTATCCAGCAGGGATTTAATTTCGATAATTTCCTGCAAGGTCGATTTAATCTGCTCAAAAAGGCGGGCGTTTTCGATGGCGATGGCGGCTTGATTGGCAAACGCGGAGAGCATTCGCAGTTCACGCTTGCCAAACAGCCCGTCGCGCATACTGTTATCGCAGTACACCGCGCCCACCACTTCATCGCGAAAGGTCAGCGGCACACACAGAATGCTGCGCAAATTGTAGCCCGCGATGCTGTTATCGGGATTTTCGTTCTGCAAATCCGGGTCTTCCTGCGCATTGGTGCTGAGCAGCGGCTGGTTGCTCTCCATAACCTTGCGCACCACTGTTTTACTGAACAGCAGTTCATCGCGCTGGCCGGGGAATGTGCCGATTTTGCGGGCGACCTTCACTTCGAGTTCACCTGTCTCCTCATCGCGCAGGACAATCGTGCCGCGCTCAGCCCCCACTAACTGCACCATACGGTCCATCACCGTCAGCAGCACTTCCTCCAGTTCGAGACTGGAATTAATCATCGCAGTGGTTTTGGCGAGATTGCGAAGCTGCAACAGCTCAAACTGCATATCCTGAATCCGTTTGTTGAGCTTATCAAACTCTCCATGAATTTCATCGAGATTGCGCAGGGTGTTTATTGGTAAAGAAACGCCATAAGGTTGCAGCCGCTGTTTCTCCGTGCGTAATTTGGTATTAAGTTCGTTGGCGGTATGCTGAAGATGCTGCGCCATTTCCTGTGTTTTAAAACTGGGATTGGTTATCGGAAAATAAGAGTCCATTGCGCTCACCGTGTAACTTATCTGGATGTTTGTTTTTTTACCCCTCCCTGACTCTCTTTCCCCTCTGTCGCTAGCGCGACATCTCCGCATTTATGGGGAGAATTGGGGAGGGAACCGTCTCCCCCATGTTTGGTTGAACGGGGTACAGTTTTCTAAAAGCCGCAGCTAACGGCACAAGATCATGGCTGTTTCGGCAACGGACGCCCAACGGGGCGTCCCTACGTGCCTGGCATAATGGCGTTTCGCCTTTAAATGAACGGCTCGGTAGGGACACGGCAGTGCCGTGTCCGCCCGCTTCCCAGCACCACGACTCGTCTCCATTGACGAAAAAGTGTACCCCCACCAACCATTCATGGGGGAGATGCCCGAAGGACAGAGGGGGTTATCACCACCATTCAATGTGATTCATTGTAACACAGCCTAGTCCTCTTCCACCATTCGCTTGAGTTCATACAGGCGCGTGATGGCGTCAATCGGACTCATGTTCTCAATGTTGACCTTCTTGAGCGCCTCAATGACGGGATGGCGAGCATCATCAAACAGTGAAATCTGATAAGCGCTATCTTTTTCCCGTTCGCGCACGCGAAAATCACTGCCCTGTGCTTCAAGCTCTTGCAGAATCTCGGTAGCCCGGTTGACCACTGCCTTCGGCACGCCTGCCAACTTCGCCACATAGATGCCATAGGAACGGTCGGCCTTGCCCGTCACCACGCGATGCAGGAACACGACATGATCGCCTTCTTCGGCGACCGCCACATTATAATTGCGCACACGCGGCAGGATGTCTTCCAGTTCGGTCAATTCGTGGTAGTGGGTGGCAAACAATGTTTTACAGCCCAGACGCGGCGTGTTGTGGATGTATTCGACCACCGCACGGGCAATCGACATGCCATCGTAGGTGCTCGTTCCGCGCCCGATTTCATCGAGCAGCACCAGACTGTGCGGCGTGGCATGGGCCAGAATAGCGGCGGTTTCGGTCATCTCCACCATAAACGTAGACTGCCCGGCGTGAATCTCATCCTGCGCACCCACCCGCGCAAAAATCCGGTCCACCGGGCGCATGACAACTTCGCTGGCGGGAACATACGACCCGATTTGCGCCAGCAGGACAATCAACGCTACCTGTCGCATGTAGACGCTTTTGCCCGCCATATTTGGCCCGGTGATCATCAGCACCCGCTCTTCATTGTTGAAGAACACATCATTTGGCACGAAACGTTCGCCTTTAAGGGCGCGTTCCACCACCGGATGGCGACCATCGCGGACATCCAGAATATCATCCTCCACCAGCACCGGGCGTGTGTAACCTTCGCGGGCAGCTACCTCGGCCAGTGAAGCAAACACGTCCAGATGGGCGATAGAACGGGCGGTTTCCAGCAGTTCATGATTGTGGCTGGCGATGAAGGCGCACAGTTTATCAAACAGGCGTTGCTCCACTTCAAGGGCGCGTTCGTCGGCATTCAGAATAATTGTTTCGTAATCTTTCAACTGTGACGTGATATACCGCTCGGCATTGACCAGTGTTTGTTTGCGGACATAATCCTCTGGCACATTGTCCGAATGGGCATTGGTGACCTCAATGTAATAGCCAAAAACTTTATTGAAGCCCACTTTGAGCGATTTGATGCCAGTACGTTTGCGTTCGCGGGCTTCCAGCGTCCCCACAAATTCTTTGGCGTCGCTAGCGGTGGCATAAATCGTATCAAGCTCATCATCATACCCGGCGCGGATGACCCCCACCTGATTCATGACAGCCGGTAAATCTTCAGCGTCATTCAGGGCTGCCTCAATTTCCTCAACAATCGACGGCAGCGGCGACAGGCGTTTCACGAGCGGGACCAATGCCTGTTCGCCACCCACAAGCTGGCGTAGCTGCGGGATAAGGCGCAGGGTTTCGGCAAGCGTCGCCACATCACGCGGCCCGGCGCGGCCCATCATCACCCGGTTCGCCAGCCGTTCGAGATCGGAGACTTGCTTGAGTAGACTCAGGGCTTCGGCGCGAAGCGTTCCCTGACTGTGGAAGGACTGTACGGCATCCAGACGGGCGTTAATCCGCTTGATGTCCACCAGCGGCTGGCCCAGCCATGTCCGCAGCAAACGCCCTCCCATCGGCGTGACGGTCCGGTCGATCACTTCCAGCAGCGATCCGCGAGTTGAGCCGCTGCGCAGTGCCTTCGTCAGTTCCAGATTGAGGCGGGTGGCGGTATCCAGTGACATATACCCGCTGGTGGAATAGGTATGAATTACACCAAGCAAATCAAGCGCGGTAGGCTGCGTTTCCTGCAAATACTGCACAATCGCCCCGGCAGCCCGCATGGCTAACGGTCTATCCTGTAATCCGAATGCCTGTAAATGTTTGACCTCGTACTGGTGCATCAGGGCGGATTGGGTGGCGGTGAAATCGAACAGGAAATCGGCCAGCGGTGTCATGTGCGAGTCGGCGGGCATGGTGACGCCTTTTTGCACCCACGTTTGCGGCAGCAGTACCTCACGCGGGCTGAGGCGTGCCAACTCATCAGAAACGTTTACAGCGGCATTCTCCCCGGAGAATTCGGTGGCGGCAAATTCGCCCGTTGTGATGTCCACATAGGCCAATCCAACATTCTGCCACTGGTCACTGTCATAACCGGCTTCGGGGAAAATCGCCATCAGGAAATTATTCTGGCGGTCATGCAGCATGGAAGGTGACGTAATCGTGCCCGGTGTGACCACCTGCGTCACTTCACGCGGAACCAGCCCATTGATGGCTTCGCTGCCTAACTGGTCGGCAATCGCGACATGATAGCCTTTTTCTACAAGGCGTGCGATATAATTTTCGGCGGAATGATGCGGTACGCCAGCCATCGGGACGCGCTCGTTTTTGCTTACCTTGCGGCTGGTCAGGGTGATGTCCAGTTCGCGCGACACCAGTTCCGCATCCTCATCGAAGGTTTCGTAAAAATCACCCAGCCGGTAAAAAACAATCGCGTGGGGAAATTGTTCTTTTATATCCAGATATTGCTGTCTGGACGGCGTATTTTGTTTTGACATGAAGATTCCAGAAAAGTCTTTGGTGAATAGTTACCTTGATTCTAACGAGCTATGCGGTTGATACAAGCGTTATTTTCGAGCAAAAATCGGTAAATCGGTTATAATATGGGTGGATAAGGTAGGAGCTATGTGGTGAGTGAGAGACATAAAACTATTTTAGTGATTGAAGATGACCAGATGACACGCGATGTCGTCCGCCGTCATCTGGAACGCGCCGGTTATCAGGTGGCGCTGGCGGTAGATGGCAAAGACGGTTTGCAGAAGGTTTTTGATGTAAAGCCCGATCTGGTGATCCTTGACATTACCATGCCCCACATGGATGGCTTTATGGTCTGCAAACGGGTGCGCGAATTGAGCACCGTGCCGATTATCATGCTGACGGCCCGCTCTGAACCGGAGGAGATTGTTAAGGGGCTGGAGTTGGGAGCGGATGACTACATCCCCAAGCCATTTAATAAGGATGTACTGCTGGCCCGCACCAAAGCCAATTTGCGCCGTGCCCTCGAATATCCGCCGATGCCGCTGGAAGGTAGCGGTGATGGCGAGATGATGCGTAGAGATGGCGTGGATTATGATGACGGGCATCTGGCAATCGATTTTACACAGCGCCGCGTGGTGGTGGATGAACAGCAAATCCGCCTGTCGCCTACTGAATTCCGCCTGCTGCAACTGCTGATTCAAGAAGCGCCGCGTGTGCTGCCCTACCGCACAATTCTGGAAAATGTGTGGGGCTTTGAATATATTGACGACATTAATTATTTGCGCGTCTATATCTGGCATGTCCGCAACAAGATCGAGATTGACCCCAAAGCCCCCGCTTATATCATCAACGAGTTGAGTTTAGGCTATCGTTTTGAACCGAAGGCGGGCAAGTAGCAACGCTGGCATTTACCCCCTATCGCCCGTATAATCCAACTAAAGTTCACAGGACGTGCCGTTGCACGTCCCTACCAATGCCTCGATTTGTGTAGGGACGCCCAACGGTGCGTCCGTCGAAGATTATTTTTTGCTGCACCCCCAAGGAGCTTACATGACAAATGAAATAAAACACCATATCGGTGAAAAGGCACAACAATACATTCAGCGCGACTCTAAAGTCATTTCCCCCTCCTACACACGCGACTATCCCTTTGTGATGTCGCATGGCAAAGGCTCGGAGGTGTGGGATGTCGATGGCAATCGCTATCTGGATATGACCACCGGCATCGCGGTTAACGCCACCGGGCACTCCCATCCGCGAGTCGTGCAGGCCATCAAAGATCAGGCCGACAAATTTATCCACATGGCGGGTACAGATTTTTACTATCAGGTCCAGATTGAACTTGGTGAAAAGCTGGCAGAGATTGCGCCTTTCAAAGAACAGGCGCGGGTCTTCCTTGCCAACAGCGGCACGGAGGCGGTCGAAGGTGCCTTGAAATTGGCCCGCTATTACACCAAACGCCCCCAGATCATCGGCTTTCTGCGTTCATTTCACGGGCGCACGATGGGATCGCTGGCGGTCACGAGCAGTAAAACGGTCCAACGCGGTGGCTATTTCCCCATGATGCCCGGCGTGACCCATATCCCCTATCCTGACCCCTATCGCCCGTTGCTCAACATGGACGGCTATGATGATTATGGTGAGCGCGTGGTGGATTATCTGGAGCAGGTGATTTTCCAGACGATTGTCCCGCCCGGTGAAGTGGCGGCGGTGCTGGTCGAACCGCTTCAGGGTGAGGGCGGTTATGTCGTGCCAACCCCCGGATTCTTCCCGGCTTTGCGTGACCTGTGTGACAGAAATGGTATTTTGCTGATTGCCGATGAGGTTCAGACCGGCATGGGCCGCACCGGAAAATGGTGGGGCATTGAGAATTTCGGTGTTGAGCCGGACATCCTCACCAGCGCCAAAGGCATCGCCAGCGGAATGCCGCTCGGTGCGATCATCGCCCGCGACTCGATTATGCGCGAATGGGAACCCGGTTCACACGGCAATACCTTCGGCGGCAACCCCATTAGCTGCGCGGCGGCACTGGCAACGATTGAACTGCTGGGCGAAGGCGGCATGATTGCCAATGCCCGCGAAGTCGGACAGCACATGCTCG
Source organism: Chloroflexota bacterium (assembly GCA_022616515.1). GTDB lineage: Bacteria > Chloroflexota > Anaerolineae > Aggregatilineales > J027 > JAKEEQ01. The sequence continues at coordinate 13,697 of JAKEEQ010000247.1, forward strand.
ATGCGTTGGAAGAGATGATGCCGCGCCATCCAAGTATGGGCGTTGTGCGGGGAATTGGCATGTTCATCGGGGTTGAACTGATCAAAGACCATGAAACGAAAGAACCAGCGAAATACCTGCGTAATGACGTGGTGCATCACGCCTTTGACCGGGGCATGTTGATGTTGGGCGCGGGAACGAATACCCTGCGTTTTATGCCCGCTCTCAATATGACAAAGGACATGGCTGACGAGGGCCTCAAGATTTTCGATGATGCCCTGCATCAAGCCGAAATTGAACATGGCGTGAGCATGATCGCCAAATAGCAATCACCGGGGCGGCTGCGAGGTCGCCCTTTTTTGATGTGGGACGTGGTGTACCACGCCCCTCCGGAAAACCACTATTCGGAGGGGTCGGATACATCCGGAGTCTAACTACTGAAGTTGCATTTCTTCCGTCGTGTGCATTCAATTAGAGGTGTCGTGTGTTATCAAGGGGATTTCAACTAAGGAGCGGCTCATCAAAATCGTCGCTTATCCATATCCCCGGAAATAGGTCTGGAACGCGACGTTTTTGTGTCTGTTTTACTTTATCTGTCACTGATACCAGCCGTGCCACTTCTTTGTCATCACGCAGCAGGACTACTTCATCACCTGCCTCAATGAGGTCCACAAGAGCATCTAGCTCCGGGTGCGGGGCATCGAGGTTGATTTTTTGTATTGCCATCATCACGCTCCTTTGCTTGAAAAAGCTGGTGACCGAGAGATATGCTGTTACCTTTCGTGAAATAGACTGGGGCGGTTAATCACCACAATATTGAGGTCAACCGGCCAAATTTCGTCAATTCACGGCACGAAAGCGACATTCCCTGAACCACAACCGATGCTTTCGCTGATTTAGCATCATTTGGCTAAATCGACATATTCCTCCAACACTGCCTCCAATTCGCTTAGTTTAAATTTTTTCATCATGTAGGGGTGAAGATGGGCTTCTTCAGGACCAACTTGTAAATAAACAATAAAACCTTCCGAATTATTATAATCAAGTACTATACTCGTTCTCCATTCCGGTTCGTAAACACATAAGGCCAATAGAGAGATACGAAACTGAAAGTCTTTGGATAAATGCAACCTACGTAAGTGAGAAAGGAGTTCCAACAAGCGAGCATATTTTTCCAGATGTTGCACCTTCCTATCGTTAGAATCCCTACCTGAACGTCCATATCTGTCTAAATAATCCTCTGACTCATTTTTTAAGATTTCATATTCTTGGACAACCTCGTCCAAAGTTTTCATGATCATTTATCCTTATCAGACTCTGTTTAACTCATTTCTTCATTTATCTTATCACTTTTTCCATGGGCTTTATCTCTAAGTCAGGACAAATGCGCGGGGTTTCAATGACATAGTGCAGGGGAAATCACGTGGTAGTGCTCCTAGAATAAAACCACCACCCATGTACAGTTTTAGGAGCGCTGTATGCAGTTCAAAACCATCATTGACCCCTTTCGTATCAAATCGGTTGAACCTGTCCAGTTTACGACACGCGAAGAACGCGCCGCTGCATTGGAGCGGGTTCATTACAACCTGTTCGGCCTGCAAAGTCAGGAAGTGCTCATTGATATGCTGACCGACTCCGGGACCGGGGCCATGTCCAAACAGCAGTGGGCAGGCATGATGCTTGGTGATGAGTCGTATGCCGGATCGACCTCTTACCAGAAATTTGAGGACACGGTGAAGAGCATCACCGGCTTCAAGCATGTCATCCCGACCCATCAGGGCCGCGCCGCCGAACGCATTCTCTTCTCGAACATCGCCGGGAAAGGCGATGTCGTGCCGAGCAATAATCACTTCGATACCACCCGCGCTAACATCGAATTCATGGGGGCTGAAGCACGTGATCTGGTGATTGATGAAGGTCGCCAGCCGCAGCTTATTCACCCGTTCAAGGGCAATATGGACCCGGCAAAACTCCGCCAGACGATACGGGAAGTTGGCGCGGAGAATATTCCTATTGTGATGCTCACCATCACCAACAATTCGGGAGGCGGGCAGCCCGTCAGTATGGCGAATATCCGCGAGATCAGCGGCATCTGTCGCGAAGCGGGTATACCCTTCTTCCTCGATGCCTGCCGTTTTGCCGAAAATGCATGGTTCATCAAAACCCGTGAAGAAGGTTATGCGCATAAAACACCCGGCGAGATCGCCTACGAGATGTTCTCCTATGCTGACGGCTGCACGATGTCCGCCAAGAAGGACGGCCTCGCCAACATTGGCGGTTTCATTGCCCTGAATGACGATCATCTGGCGGTGGAGTGCCGTAACCTGCTCATCCTGACGGAAGGTTTTCCGACTTATGGTGGAATGGCAGGATATGATATGGAGGCGGTGGCGCAGGGCCTGTGTGAAGCTCTTGACCCGCATTATCTGCAATATCGGGAGCGAACCGTTGCTTACCTTGCCGAAAAAGTCACCGCAGCAGGCATCCCGATTGTGCAGCCACCCGGCGGACATGCCCTGTTTATCGACGCAAAAGCACTCCTGCCCCACATCCCGGCACAACAATATCCCGCGCAGGCCCTGACCATTGCGCTGTACCTGGAAGGTGGCATTCGCAGCGTGGAGATTGGCAGCGTGATGTTCGGCAAAGTGCATGACGACGGCAGCGAAACGCCCGCCGCAATGGAGTTGGTGAGGCTGGCCTTCCCACGACGAGTCTATACGCAGAGCCATATTGATTATGTGGCGGAAGCGCTTGAGCACATTAGTGAGGTGCGCGATAGGCTGCGAGGCGTCAAGATTACGTGGCAGCCGCCTTTCCTGCGCCATTTCACTGCCCAGTTTGCGCCGCTCTAACCGAACATGTTATTCCCAGTTAATTGGAGCGACCCGATGTGGTCGCTTTTTTTTCGTATTTGCAGCTAAAAAAAGAGGCTAACAGTATGGTTGGCTGGCGGACGGCATCGATGGCGTCCCTACGAAAGTCGTGGGTAATCGTAGGGACACAGCAGTGCTGTGTCCGCCGCTGTCAACATGAAGTCAATGCAGGGTGGCGATAGCATACCATTTACCATTACTCGGTGAATTCGGAAAAGTGTATTTGCGAAACATGATATATCACTGGATAATGCAGGATGTAATCTGGAGGGAAACTGATGAGAAGAATCCTAATCGGCGTGATTGCATTGTGCCTGCTGGTTGTGCCTGCGGTCGTGGCACAGGATGACGAACCACCTGCTTTTGAAACATCTACATGGCAGGTCATCTTTCTGGATGAAAACGGCGACCCTGAACCCGTTGAAGATGAAGACGCTTTGCCCGAAATCGTGGTGTTTATAACGCTGGATGACGGCGAGACGTTGATCGAGGTGTGGAGCGGCGTGGATGTCATCTATACGCTTGGAGACGACGGCCTCTACAGCGGCGCGACCATCATTGAGGAAAGTTATACATTCGCGGCGACACTTGAAATTCTCGATGAAAACACGATGCACGCTGAGTCGATGTCCCTCTACGGCACACAGGAATTTTCATCGAGCCTGCTCTATGAACGACTGGAAGACGTTGAAGCTACCGTCTACACCGAAAGTGAACGGGACATCATCGAATATACCCAATTCGCCGAGTGTCTGGGGCGAGTAGGGGTGGAGGTAGGCCGCGCCTGGACACTGCCGGAACTGCTGGTCCCGGTGCAGGTGGGTGAAGACAGCATTATTTTCGCTGGCAAAGAATTCGTTGATGTTGGCGGCGCTTACGAGATCGTCTGGACACAGGAATTCGGGCAGTTCGAAAATGAGATAACCGAGACCTTTACGCCCCTTGATGAGGACACTCTGGCCTATCGCTATCACGCCACTGCGGGCGGACGTGATGACTGCGAAATGATTTACGAGAGCACCTTTATACCCTTTGATGGCGATTTTGAGGCGTTATTTGCCCATGCGGAAAGTCTGGCGGATACGGACGAGTAGCGACCCGCGCGTTGAATAGTCGCGCAAGATGCCCCGTTGGGCGTCCCTACACCAGCCTCCCGATTTTCGTAGGGACGTGCAACGGCACGTCCTGTATTTATGCGCCCTAAGGGATCCAACACTACGAGCATGGCTTCCGTCAATAAAGGCACCCGATAATTCCATCCGCGAATAACCCGGAATAGACGTGTCATCCCCAACCTGTGTAAAATCGCTTTGGTTTCAACAAAGACAGGCTAAAGATGACCGATTCCGCTCTCAATGAAATATCACCGGCGTTCCGTGAACGGGTTTATCGCCATAATTTTCCTTATTTTCTCATCGACAACATTTTATTCACGCTGGGATTGGGCATCATCGGGGCGACTACCGTCATACCGGATTTTGTGCGCCATCTCACCGACTCGGAAATCCTGATAGGACTGGCAAGCGGCATGTTTGCGATAGGCTATCCGCTGCCCCAGCTATTCATTGCCCGTTACATTGTCGGGCACGCCAATAAAAAATGGTGGTTTGTTGGCCCCAACATCCCGGTGCGATTCATGATGCTGATCTTTGCGGCAATCACCGTGTGGCTTGGCAAAGACCAACCGAACCTCATCCTGCTGGCATTTTTTATCAGCTACAGCATCATGGCCTTCGGTGACGGTCTGGTTGGTGTACCCTGGGCTGATTTGACGGGAACCAGTCTGGATAACCGGTGGCGTGCCCGTATGTTCGGCATGGCGGCGGCGATTACGGGCATCGTCATGTTGATAGCTGCGCCGCTAATCGGGGTCGTGCTTGGTGAAAATGGTCCAGCGTTTCCGAACAATTATGCGATCTTGTTCGGTGCGTCGGGTATTATCTTCGCCCTCTCGATTCTGCCGGGTCTGTTCTTCCATGAACTTCCCGGCGGCAGGGCTGTTGAGAAGATTCCGTCCCTTGCTGAATTTCTGCCCGATCTGGGCCGTGTGCTGCGCGATGATGTACCATTTAGGTCATACATTTTTGTCAGGATGTTCACCAGCCTGTTTATGATGGCGGACCCGTTCTACATCGGCTTTGCGACAACGGAGTTGGGACTGTCAAGCGCCGTTGCTGTCCCCAATCTGATTGCCATGTTAACGATTGGCAGCGTAGGCGGGGCGCTGCTCTATACGTGGTTAGGGGCGCGAAATAATTTGCTGTATATCCAACTGGCATTGAGCAGTGTAATCCTTTTGCCGGTTTGCGCACTTCTGGCCGGAATGATTGGGCCAGCGGTCCTGTACATTGGCTTTCTGGTGGCAGGGCTGGCGAGTGGCAGCAACCTGTTCTCGTGCTATATAAACTGGCTGGTGGGTTATGCCCATCCCGATCAGCGCCCGATTTATGTGGGCCTGTCAAATACCATAGCCGCTGTGGTTTCCATGATTGCGCCTGTTATCGGCGGTACCATTGCGCAGTATCTTGGCTATCGTCCATTATTTGTTGTGTCGCTGGCGATGATGCTGTGTGCATTATTTGTCGCCGTGCGCTGGCTTCCAAATATCGGGACGGAAGAGAGACCCGAATACACCGAAATCCCGGCTGTTGGATAGAATGGCTAACGCGGTTAACCTTGACATCAATACAAAAGCTAATATAATTAGTTTTCAAGGTTAACGCTATTAGTTTTGGGAGCACCGCCGTGAAAATCACACGATATGGAAATCTTGTCCAACTCACCCGTGTGTGGGCATTTAACAGTTTCATCGTCATCGAGGATGACAGCCTGACGCTGGTCGATACCAATTTTTCGGGGAGCGCAAAGGGCATCTTGAAGGCTGCCGCGCAGCTTGACAAGCCCATCAAGCGTATCGTGTTAACACATGCCGACCCCGACCATATCGGGTCGCTGGATAAACTTTACGAGGCACTGCCGGATGTCGAAGTGATTGCCTCCGAGCGCGAAGCGATTCGCATGAGCGGCGACAATCGTCTGCTGCCCGGTGAACCAGAGGGGAAGATCAATAAAGCCAAAATGCCAGAGACAAAGCCCACGCTGACCGCCAACGATGGCGACCACATTGGATCACTACAGGTGATAGCCACGCCGGGCCATTCGGTGGGACACATTGCGTTTCTGGATACCCGCGATTACACCCTGATTGCCGGTGATGCGATGGGCACGGTCTTCCGAACCATCGTCGCCGGTGAACTGGTCCGGCCTTTCCCTTTTTCAGCGATGGTGACATGGCACAAGCCGACTGCACTTGCCAGCGTGAAGAAAATGCGGGCGCTGAATCCGGCGCGGTTAGCGGTCGGGCATGGGCCTGTTCTTGAAAATCCACTGGAAGAGATGGACCGCGCCATCCAGCGGGCGGAGCGGCTCTTTGGTACCGGAAACGAATCACTGGCGAATGCGGGGTAGTGAAGCGGACACGGCGGTGTTGTGTCTCTACAGAACCGCTTGTATAAAGGGAAATCGTCACTAACCAACGCCGTCCCTACACACGGTTCGGATACGCCTAATTGGTCACCCCCTCAATCTTTAACAGGTGAAGTTGCCCGGCCTGCGAACCGGCAATGATGGTCTTGCCATCCGAGGACAGGGTGCAGGAAATCAGCGGGCTGTCCGAGGTGAAGGTGGCAATATTTTCGCCATCCTCCAACTTCCACATACGCAGGGTCTTGTCCGATGACACCGAGAACAAATAATCACCCGCCAGCGCAATATCCCACACCCAATGTGTGTGCCCTTCGAGGCTGCGCAGCGGCGTATCTTTCTCCAGATGCCATATTTTGATCGTGGCATCATCCGAGGCAGTGATAAAACCATCGTTGGTCAGCACCAGCGAGTTCACCCAGCCTTTATGCCCGCCGTAGTGACGCACGACTCGCCCGGTCTGCATATCCCACAGCAGGATACTTTCGTCACGTGATGAAGACAGCACATAATTCCCGGTGACCGCCACATCGGTCACGCCATCAGTGTGACCCTCAAATTGGTGGCGCTGGTTGCCGCTGATGATGTCCCACAGCACCAGCTTCTTATCGAGGGAGGCGGATACGACACATTTGCTGTCCGGTGTGACTGCCAGCGCCGTAATCGGACCCTCGTGACCCTTGAGCGTATGCAGTTTGTTGCCGCTAGCCAGATCCCATACGGTGACCATGTTATCGGCTGAAGCAGCGATGACAAACTGGCGGTCTGGCGTCGTAACAGTCGCGGTGATGCCCTCAATGTGGGCCTTTAAGGTATGGACCAGCACACCATCTTCGAGGCTGTAGACGTTCAGCGTGTTGTCCCACGACCCGGACACCACATACTGCCCATTGTCGGTCAGGGCGATGCTGTCAACCCCGGCCCGGTGTTCGCGGAAGGTGCGCAGGACCGCGCCTGTTTCCACGTGCCATAATTTGATGGTCTGGTCATAGGAGCCGGTGATGACTTGTGGCTTGTCCGGCAGGGCCTGCATCGAGTCGATGCGCTGCGTGTGGGCTTCCAGCGAGAGCGTTTCACTGCCCGATAAAATCTCCCACATTTTCAGCGGCATCTCTGCTGAGGCCATCAACACTTGATCGTCCACCACGGCCACCGCCATCACCGAACTGAGATTCTCGGCAATAGTGGCATGTTCGCGGCGGCTAACGAGGTCCCACACCTTGATGCTGCGGTCCCGCGAGGCCGACACCAGCCATTGGCCGTCCTTTGTCATGTCGATGGAGCGGATGGTTTCGGTGTGCCCCGCCATGCGGGCGCTTTCCGTGCCCGTGGAAATGTTCCACAGGCGGATGGTGCGGTCCCGCGAGGCCGACACGATAAACTGATTGTTAGGGGTCACCATCACAGCATTCACCTGACGGGTATGCCCGCGCAGCGTTTTCCAGATGGAGCCATCGGCAAACCAGATGCGGATGGTATTATCATACGAGCCAGACACAATGTAGGTCCCATCGCCAGATACGGCAATATCTGCGACTTCCTCGGTGTGGCCTGACAGCGTTCGCACCACGTTCCCCGTTTCAACATCCCACATCTTGATATTGGTGTCGGCAGACCCGGACAGGACATGCTTGCCGTCGGGCATTACCGCCACCGCCCACACCGGCCCGGTATGGCCGCGCAGGGTGCGCAGTATCTCCCCGGTTTCCATATCCCACACATTGACCGTGTAGTCATCGGAAGCGGAAACGAACCGTTTATTATCCGGCAAAACCGCCAGTGCCCAGATAGCCCCGCTGTGGCCCGACAGGGTTTTCTCACGTGCCCCGGTTTCCAGATTCCAGATCTGGATAGTGTTGCGCCGTGACCCGATCAGTGCCCGTTTACCATCCGGGGTAATCGCCAGCGATTGGTTGAAAAAACTGGCGGTGACATTCAACGACGAACGACCCAATGTGCGCGGACGCTGCAAACTGTTCGTCACCGGGCGCAGCCAGATACCCGATTTTGAGCGAATGGCCCGTTCCACCAGTTGCTGGATAATCTCCGACTCGTGATCGAGCAGGCGACCGATAATCTGCGGGGCCAGTTGTGACTTGTCGTGGGCCAGCACTTCCGCCGACAGCCCCAGTGCGTCGCGCAGCATTTTCAGATCATCATAGATGGCAATCGAACTAACCGTACCTTTGATGCTCTGGGCCAGCGCAAAATCAAAATCGGACAGCAGTACATTAATGTTGGTGGCGTTGAGTTTGTTGTGAATCCAGTTGAAATCCAGCAGCAGTTTATGCAGGGTTTTGACCCGTCCGGCTCCAGCTACATGGAAGGGTAGCTGGGCCACGATATAGCCATCATCAGCCACTTGTGCCCAATCCGTTGTGTTGTACGAGTCGAGAAACCGCTGGTGAACCGGCTGCGCATCTTTGACCGTCTCTTGCAAAAAGTCGTGTTGCAGACGATGAATAGAAAGATTGCCCTCCGCGTCGCGCTCGACCAGATGCTTCTCGGTCAATTTTGCCAGCACCTCATCGGTATTTTCGGCCCACAGGCGGCGCAGCAGTGCGTCATTCACCTGTGCATAAGCCGGAAAAATCACCAGATCAGAGTACAGGATTTTGTAGCCGATTTTGGTGGTGCCTTCGCTGGCAGGGGTATCAAGTGAGGTCTGGATAGCCCGCGCCACGACCTGATCTTCTTCGTTAGTCTGGCGCAGGCGGTGCAGCGCCGTACCCCACCCGTTTGGCTTGCCGCGCAGTGTCGCCCCGACGATGGTCAGGGCCATTGGATTGCCTTCGCAGGCGCGGATGATGTCGAGCGTCATGGGGGGCAGTGTCTTTAATTTTTGCCCGGAGACCAGCGCCATCAAACGGGCTGCTTCTTCATCGTTGAGAGCAGGGAGATTGTAGTCTGCTGAATTAATCTGGTTGCTGAGTTCCTGATTGGGGGTGGTAATCAGGACCCCGGTTTGTGTGCCAAAGACGGCGAAGGCGTTGAAATCTTCAACGGTGCGTACGTCATCCAGCACCACCAGACACGACCGCCCGCGAAAGGCTTCCTCCACGGCCTGTTTGCCCATCTCCCCATCAATGCATGGTGTGATGTCGGTGTTGGTCAGCAGTTGGATGAGGTGCGATTGCAGCAGCGGCAGGTTAGGATTTTCGCCGAAGCGAACCCAGAATACACCATCCACCGACGCCTGCCGGACTTCGCAATCACGGGCAATCGCCGCCGCCAGTATCGATTTGCCGCTGCCGCCCTGCGGATTGGTGATCGTCACCGGGACGGAATCGGTGAACAACGATTCCTTGACGGTATCAAGGGCATCCTCCCGTTCCAGATAATACTTGGGCAGGGCCGGGACATCGTGTAATTCGCCGACTCGCGCGACTGGCGTTTCCAGAATGGCGATAAGCTCGTCCCGCGCGAATTCGTAGCGGCGGTTGTTGCGAAAATCCACATAATCCACGCCCTGCAACGTCGGCGGAAGCTGTAGATTGGCGTCGATACGCAGAATGGGGATAACGCTTTTGCAGTATTGCCAGGCATACGTCCACGCCAGCCGCACAATCGGGCTGGTACGCGCCTGTGGCCCGATGACCAGAATTAGCTGGTCGGTATCCATAATAATTTTGCGCAGTTGTTCCGTTAGCTCCGCATAATCCATTGTCATCAATGGTTCCGCGTCGGTCGTCTGGTAGCCGCGCACTTTCAAATCTTGATATAACCGCTCAACGAAAGCAGCATCGTCTTCGCGGGCATAGGCAAAAAACAATCTAGAGTCAGTCATTTCTCGTCCCCAGAGGAATTGTATCAGGGCTGTTTACAAGTTTAACAAAGGCCGCGCGTTTTGGCAGTAGTCGATACATAAAATCCACTGTACATTAAATTTCAGCTTACCCCCAACACTATATGGTGGCAACTAGATGAGACAACACTGGCTCTGGCTCTTAACTTTTCTGCTCTGGCTGCTGTGGGCTGTTCGCGCCCACAATATCATGGCCCTACCCGTTTTCGTTGATGAAAGCCTGCACATTCTTCGAGCACAAATGGTCTTTGGATTTGATGACGCGACGGCTTCATTCTTGCCGGGCAAGCTCCTGCTGTATTACTATCTGGGCCTGTTCAATCCACAAAACGTGGGCGGCGCATGGTTAGCTCGGCAGGCGGTGACGGTGCTGGCTCCATTAGGGGCATCCCTCACCTACCGCCTTGGCGTGACGTTGTTTCAAAGCCGCCGGGTCGGGTTGAATGCGGTGCTGTTGTATATATTTGTGCCGTATATGGTGTTTTTTGAACGTTTGGCGCTGGCCGACACCTTCATGATGATTTTCGCGCTGGGTCTGTTAATTGCCTCGGTGCAATTCGCCCGCCAACCGACGCCCAGATATGCGATGCTGTGCGGATTGCTGCTTGGTCTGAGCATCCTTGCTAAATTAACCGCGCTGCCGCTGGCAATGTTACCCCCTGTCGCTGTGATGTATCTGGGCCGCCCATCATTTTCACTCCTGATGCGGCGGATGATGTTGATATATGGCGTCACAGGATTGCTGCTGCTCCTGCCCCTGAGCTATGTAGTATATCAGGAAGCGGCAGGACTTGAAGAAAAACAGGAAGTCGTCACCACCACCCTGTATGTAACGGAAAATCAATCGCGCCTTGATCGATTCTGGGGCAACATCGACTTTTATTCCGACTCGCATTACATCCTCTTCACCACACCGCTGGTTATCCTGTTTATCATTGGCATCCTGTGGCGTTGGGAGCGCGGCGTCACCATCCTCGCCGCCTATATCATCTTATTGTCGGGATTCGTGGTTATCGTCAGCGCCCGGCCCAGCACCCGCTATTTCGTCCCGACGATTCCCGCCAGCCTGTTGGTTATCGCCTTCGCTGTAGAAAGTTGGCGGCGAAAATGGTCGGAGGGTATCGTCTATAAACTGGCGATGGGTGGCACGATAATTGCAATGCTCACAAGTGTGGTGATGGGCCTCAACTTTACGGTGCAGGCGTGGTCTGATCCAACCCAACTCACCATGATCGACCGCGACACCTTTGAGTACTTCCAGAATGCGGCCTCCGGTTACGCCCTTGATGAAGCCGCCGCTGATTTGCCGGAATTGGAACCTCTGCGTGAAGATGGCACGATTCCGGTGGCGGGATTTGTGGCGGCCTGTCACACGCTGCGCCTCTATCTGCCCGCCGACCATGATGTGCAGCTAGACTGCCCCTATTTTAAATGGCGCGTGGAATTTGCCGGGCAAACGCTGGACGAATGGGAGGCCAATCTTGATCGGGAGCGCGATTGGTATTTCCTGTCGGATGACCAGCAGCCATTGGATTTGAGTCGTTTTAACGCCCGCTGGACCGAACTGGCGGCCTACGAACGCCCGCACAATGGCGTCACAACGCGGTTGTTTTATGTGGAGGCGAGTGGCCGTGCTCAGTAAGGTTAACGCTCACAGGGTAAATCTGATCAAGATGAATTCAGCCAGTTTAACAACGAACCAACGGTGTCCTCGATAGATTGAGTTGAATTATCAACCAGATACAGTCCAAACTTCGCAGCATTATCCTTAAACCACTGGTTATAGGTAAGCATAATGTCAATCTGCTGTGGATGGCTGGATGCTCTCCAGTCCGGGCGAACTTCCAGTCTTTGAGCAAGCACGGCATTATCTGTCACCAGCGCACAGTAAACAATCTTACTGAAAAATCCGATATTCAGGCAGGATTCATACTGCCCCGGAGTGGCGCTCCCTACCAGTACAACCGGATGTCCATGTTGCATAACTTCACGTGCTACGCGCAGGCAATAATCCCGGAATTCCCGGTAATCACTGTCTATGTTAAGCGGCGCACATTGTAGGAAGGTATCGACCTCTAGCACCACAAAATCGGAGAGACGGTGGGCCAGGTGTAAGGCTATCGTCGATTTACCCGCTCCACTGGCACCAGTGATTACAAACAGCGGCAATCGAACAAATTCTTGACGATAGCCGCAGTTAACACAGAGAAATGCCACCTCTTCAAACTGATATTCTGTGTGATAGTTCCCGCATTGTCGGCAGATACTCAGCATTAAATTTCCCATTCGCTGTATGCCAGGCAATTCTTAGCAATTGGCTGAATCGTGAAATGGTAGGCCCGACTTGTCAGTGTCCCGCCACAATCATCATACACAAAATGTGAATTGTATCGCAGGTGGTGACCTTTATTGACCCCTCCCTAACCCTCCCCATGCATGGGGAGGGAACGTTCACCTATCCGCATCTACCCCATTAGTCGTCGTCGACAACAGGTACAGCACGGTCCTCCCATGTTTGGGGGAGATGTCGCGCCAGCGATAGAGGGGTCGATAATGTATTTCACATTTTGCGTATCATATAAACAATATGTTAATCTTTCACAAACCCATTGCTTTCGGCGGTTTTGTCCCTATAATAATAAAGGTAACGAATGAAGCACCCACTCTTCATTGGAAGCGGTGGGTTTTTTGCTGCAAATAAGCAGGAGAACATATGACATCGTTTGAAAATCTTGGCTTGAGGCCAGAACTGGTGGCAACTGTAGCCGAACTCGGTTACGCCGAACCCACCCCGATCCAGGCACACGCCATTGGCCCGCTGCTGGAAGGGCGTGACGTTATGGGTAAAGCCCAGACCGGCACGGGTAAAACAGCCGCCTTTACATTGCCCATGCTGCAACGCCTACAGGGTGATGCGCTGCAAGTTCTGGTGCTGACACCAACACGGGAGCTGGCTATTCAAGTAGCCGAAGCTGTCTATCGCTATGGGCATCAATTGGGTGTCCGCGTCCTGCCGATTTATGGCGGGCAATCCTATACCCGGCAAACACGCCGCCTCGAAAAAGGCGTGCAGGTGGTTGTCGGCACACCGGGTCGTACACTGGACCTGATTAACCAAAAACAGCTCGACCTGAGCAATGTTCACTATTTCGTGCTCGACGAAGCCGATGAAATGCTCAAGATGGGCTTCATTGAAGACGTCGAAGCCATTATGAAGGCCGTAAAGGCCCCGAATCGCCAGACCTCGATTTTCTCGGCTACCCTATCCGACACCATCCAGCGTATGGCTGGTAAGTTCATGAACAATCCGATGCTGATTGACATCAAGTCCGAAACTGTGACGGTGGAAAATGTCAGCCAGCGTTACTACGTGGTCCAGCCTAATGACAGATTGGCGGCATTGACCCGTTTGCTGGAAACGGAAGACGTGCAAAATACGCTCATCTTCACTCGCACCAAAGTCGGTTCCGTCGAATTGGCTGAATCGCTGGTTGCGCTCGGATTTGGCGCAGAGGCCGTCAATGGCGACCTGCCACAGGCCGAACGCGAACGCATTATTCGCCGTTTCCGTCAGGGAGTCTTCACCATCCTTGTGGCAACTGATGTTGTGGCGCGTGGTATGGACATCCCGGCAGTATCACATGTGATTAACTACGATTTGCCACAGCTTCCGGCTGAATACGTCCATCGTATCGGACGCACCGGACGCGCGGGTCGTGGTGGAAATGCTATCTCGCTGATTAGCTCCAAACAGAAGCGGACTTTGCGAGGTATTGAGGATTTCACCCGCCAGCCAATCAAGAAGGCCAAGCTGCCCACACCGGAACAGGTATTGCGCCGTCGCGACGAAAAATTCGTTGCGGGTCTGGTAGCTCAGATGCAGCAGTCCGTCACGGATAAAGAAGTTGATCTGCTGGATGCCATCATCGAGATGGGCTATTCACCGGATGCGATTGCGGTCGCGGCGATTAGCATGCTGCGTGCCCATGAAATCAACCGTCCGGTTGAAGACATCCGCGAAGATGTGGACCGCTACGAGAAGTACGAGAAGCATGAGCAGCGTAACAGCAACGGCAATGGCAATGGCAACGGCAAGAGCAAGCGCGGCAAGCGTGATAAGAAGGAATTCGAGCCGGGCATGGTGCGCCTGTACCTGGATATTGGTCGCAAGAACGGCATCAAGCCGGGCGATGTGGTCTATTCAATCGCCAGCGCCGCCAACATCTCAGGCCGGTCCATCGGGGCCATCGACATTCGTAATAATGAAACCTTTGTGGATGTGCAGGAAAAGAATGTAAATGCCGTCCTGAAGGCAATGGGACGTGGCACCATACGCGGACAGGAAGTGTCTGTCGTACTCGCCAACGGCAATCGCTAGCCTGAAAAGGTCACTCAGTTACAGGGCGCACATCACAGCGCCCTTTTTTGTTGCCACCCAAAATTTTACGTCGGAACAGGCTCACCGCGATACGCCAGAATAATCTGATCTTCTGGAACGCCTCGTGCCTTTAGTGCATCCACCAGTTCTTTGTTATTGTAATCCAGCTCAATCACGACGCGATTATCGACCAACCGGGCAATCAATACAGTGCTAACCAGCCGCTTATCTTTGACAGTGGCAATATCGACCACTGTGTAAAGCTGCTCAGCCTCGTTTTCTGTGAGATAACTATAGGCATTCAGCCCTTCTCCGGCATAACCCTGCATTTCCTCAAGTAGAATCTGCTTTAGAGTATTGGTATCCATTCTCGAATTTCCTCCAACAGTGGATCATAAACGACCAACTGTACTTCATACTGCCTCATGATTTGTTGCCCCAGAACATGGTGGAAGGCATTCTCAAAGCCTTGTTGGGTAACTGCTATGTAAAGCGGTATATCAATGTCCAGATACTCCAGCGCTGCCCGGTATACAAGATATTGACCCAAAAGTTCCATCAACTGGTGGACAGGGGAACGAGCTAACGATTTGACCTCAATCAATATGACAAGACCATCACTCAACCCAGCTTTAATATCGATATATAGACGGCGGTGTGTCTCAGGTGATGTTCCAATAGATAGATATTCCTGCTCAGAAAGAATCGTCCAACCTGCGTTGGTCAGGCAGCGCACCACAATATCATGATGATCGTCTTTGGCTGGCATTCTGTAAGCTCTTCGAAAAGAGATGATCTGATTTCTTAAATTATACGGCATAATTTTTGAGAGAAGACAGGAAGTGTCTGTGGTTCTTGCCAACGGTAACCGCTAGCCTGAAAAGGTCACTCAAATTACAGGGCGCACATCACAGCGCCCTTTTTTGTTGCTTTGAAATTACTGTCCGATTTTCAAATATGGCAATGCCTCAAGCTCTTTCGGGAGCTCAACCATTGGATTCTCTTGCACATTAAGCAATCGTAGGTGCGCAAGTTTCCCCATTTCGGGAGGCAATCTGGAAAGCTCGTTCTGTTGCAGATTCAGCATTTCCAGATTTCTAAGTTCACTAATCTCAAGCGGTAAATCTTTCAGCTTGTTGAAGCCGATATCCAAATGCCTTAAGCTGGCAAGATTGCCAATTTCAGGTGGTAGATGCCGAAGATGGTTCAATGTCAAAACCAGCACAATTAAGCGCTTGAAATTGCCAATCTCAGGCGGCAACTCGGTTAATCCGGCATTTGCCACATAAAGTTCTTCCAAGTTTGAGAGATTTCCAATCTCAGCGGGTAGTTTGCTGATATTACCACCTGTAACATACAGCGACTTCAAATTAAGCAGGTACCCAATCTCTGGTGGTAAATCACTCAGATTAGTGAGTGTCAAGTCCAACATCGTTAAGCGAGTGAGTTTGCCGATCGTAGATGGTAATTCCGATAGTGGATTATTACCAAGTATCAGTTCTTCAAGGCTGGATATGTTTCCGATTTCGCGTGGCAATACAGATAAATTATTGGTATCTAAAATCAACACCCTTAACTTGAAAAGGCTACCGATTTCAGCAGGTACTGAGGTTAGCTGCTGATCAATCAGATTGAGCTCCTGTAGATTTTGAAGTTCAATGACTTGTTCAGTTGGAGGTTTGGAGCGATCAACCGGTAAATCCCACAGTTGTTGTGTAACTGGATCACGCCATTCAAGTAAGCGTATCAACGCACTATATTCAGGATGATTTTTGTGTGATGTGTTCTGGATTGTTCTCCCACAAAAAAGTTAGCTAACAACTCACATAATGAAACGATACTCGCTAGCCTGAAAAGGTCACTCAGTTACAGGGCGCACATCACCGCGCCCTTTTTTGTTGCCCGAAAGGTACTCACTCATCCTCGTAACGAGCAAAGTATTCTGTGGGCATGAGATCATCTGGCAGCAGCAATTCGACATCAAGTTCATCATCCCAGCCCATTTCGAGCAGCGCACGCAGCAGCACCTGATACTTCGTGACATACGCTTGCTCTTTTGTCTCGCGCCACGCACCCGCCAGCCATCCCAACTCATCCATGATTCGGTCAAACGTCGGGTCATCAGAATAACCTACAAGCTGTCTTGTTGTGGAGACCATGATCTTGCTCCTTCATTTTTCATTGCATCAATATATTTTGCGACGCTACCCGTGTCCATTGGCAGAACAATGCCCAACACTTTTAGAAAGGTGGCACAATTATACTCGTCTGACTCAAATGTCCCATCTCTTTTAGGAAGGTTGTATTGAGCCACCAAGTTTTTGTCATTATACCATTGCATGGCGGTGTTCCAGATTTCTTCGTACTGCTCGACATCATACTCTTGATCCAGTACCCACACCTCGGTACGTTCACCTTGCTGGTGTAATTGATGAGCCAATTCAAAGACCTGCGTATTATCTTGCCACATTCCTTGTTGGGCTTCTCGTTGAAGGAGTAGTTGCAATAGTTCATCTTCTCCACCAGCTTCCGCTACTGTTTCGGGTGGCGGATGGAAGCCAAAAATACGATCATTATCGGCAAATTTGACACCAACATGCCCAATTTTTATCAAGCCAGGATACTGCTTGCGCTGGGGATGTCTGAACCCACCTGTGCCACGAAAAGCTAAGATTTGAACTGTAGGCATATACTTCTTTCCTGTCTTATATGCCATTAAATTATTGACGGAAACGACAAGATATTAAAGGAAAAGGTCACTCAAATATCGGGGCGCACATCACAGTGCCTTTTTTGGTTGCCACCAAGCAATTGACCACTAACCAATCCACATGGACACCGAGAACTTATTACCCTGCTCTTTGTAATTTTCTGTCCAGATTTTGCGCTATACTGTTGTCGCGTTATAATAGAACATACGTTCTAAGTGCATAATGTACACAGGAGAGTAAAACATGAGAAAAGTTATTGCACTCGAATTCGTCACCCTTGATGGTGTCATACAAGCCGGAGGCGGGCCAGAGGAAGATAC
>JAKEEQ010000248.1 GCA_022616515.1 Chloroflexota bacterium
CCAGTGAATTTGTTCTGAGGAATGGCGAAACACAATCGCTAATTCTCGTGAGACATGAGTCAGACCATGAACAGACGACAACAATTGGATCTGACGTCTTTCCATCTTATGCCTGGCATATGGATTTCAATCCAACCGTTGGACGATTGGCAGTTGCCTACGAAGATGGAACGGTTGCGGTGTATGATGAAGATAGCAATCACTTATGGGCGCAGCAAGAACATACCGGCTGGGCTAAAGAAGTGGAATTCAGTCCTGATGGGACCCGTGTATTGAGTGGCAGCACCGACGGGACCGCTATCCTCTGGGACAGTGCAACGGGCGAAAAACTCCTCGTCTTGCAGAATGAAGATCAGGTGTGGGGTATTGCTTACCATCCCGGTGGCACTCTGCTAGCGACAGCAGACAATTCCTATGGTGTGCGTATTTGGGATGCTGATACGGGCGAACAGAAGGAGTTTCTGCCCAGCGAGGATCTGGTGTACGATGTGGATTTTAGCCCCGATGGACGCTGGCTGGCCGCCAGTCGACAAAACGGCTCAACGGTGGTCTGGGATACGAAAACATGGCAGCAGCGTTGGATTTTCTGCTGTCATACTGGTTTGCTTTTTAGAACGGAATTTAGTCGGGATAGTGCTTATCTCGGAACAGCAAGTTTTGATCAAACCGTGAAAATCTGGGATATGGCGACCGGCAGCGAATGGTTGACCCTGACGGGTGCCAGTAATTCCGTATTTGACATCAGTTTCAGTCCAGATGGTAAGCATGTCGTCGCTGCCGATTATGGCGGTGCCATTCGCGGCTATACGCTGGACCTGAATGAGTTAATTGGCATCGCCCGGAGCCGGGTCACGCGGACATTCACGCTGGAGGAGTGTCAAAAATTCCTGCATCAGGACACCTGTCCAGCACAAACGGTGAATTAATTTCCAAAGTAAATTATTCCCCGCCCGGATGAGATCATCTGAGCGGGGATTTTGTTTTCGCAGCATTTTACAGGTCAGCCGATTTCGCCTCAATCACCTCAACCGCCCGCGCAATGAAATCCTCAACGGTCATCGCGCCGAGGTCTTCTTCGGTGCGCAGCCGGACCGCTACCGTGCCATCCTCCATTTCGCGGTTACCCACGACCAGCATATATGGGATTTTCTGCTCCTGTGCCGCGCGGATTTTGTAGCCCATCCGGTTGCCGCTGTCATCGACCTCAACCCGGATACCTGCTGCCTTGAGCCGCTTCTTGACCTCATCCGCATACGCCACATGCTTATCCGTGATGGGGATCACGCTGGCCTGCACCGGAGCCAGCCACACCGGAAATACACCCGCGTAGTGCTCAATCAACGCCCCGAAAAATCGCTCAATGCTTCCCAGCAGTGCCCGGTGTACCATGAACGGGCGGTGTTCGTGCCCATCCTCGCCGGTATAGGTGATGTCGAAACGTTCCGGGAGATTGAAGTCAAATTGTATCGTGGATAACTGCCATTCCCGCCCCAGCGTATCCTTCACCTTCAGGTCAATCTTCGGCCCGTAAAACGCACCGCCGCCAAGATCAACTTCATAGGACAACTCGGCGCGATGCAAGGCCGCTTCGAGTGCCACCTCGGCCTGCTCCCAATCGTCTATCCCACCGACGAACTTATCGGGCCGCGTGCTGAGATAAGCCGCGAAATCCTCAAAACCAAAGCCGCGCAGCATTGTCAGGCAAAAGTCGAGCGCGAAATCAATCTCGTCCGGCATTTGCGCTCGCGTACAGAAATGATGCGCGTCATCCTGCGTAAAGCCGCGAACCCGCAGCAAGCCATGCAGGGTGCCGCTCCGCTCGAAACGATAGACCGTTCCGCGCTCGGCAAAACGCAGCGGCAAATCCCGGTAGGAGCGCGTACGGCTGTTGTAGATGTGCATGTGGAAAGGACAATTCATCGGCTTCAGATAGTAATCCTGCCCGTCATCCATCTGAAGCGGTGCATACATGCTGTCCGCATAGAAATCGAGATGACCGCTCGTCTCCCACAGACTCGACTTGCCGATATGCGGTGTATAGACGAAATCGTAACCGCTGGCGTCGTGCAGTTCATCCCAGAAGGCTTCAATCTCGCGGCGAATGATGCTGCCTTTCGGATGCCACAGCACCAGCCCCGCCCCAACATGATCGTTGGTGCTGAACAAATCAAGCTGCTTACCCAGCGTCCGGTGATCGCGTCTGGTTGCTTCCTCAAGCCGCCACAGATGCTGCTCTAGTTCCTCGGCTGTGCGCCATGCCGTGCCATAAATGCGCTGGAGCATCGGGTTGTTTTCATCGCCGCGCCAGTAGGCCCCGGCCACGCTCAGCAGTTTGATGGCGTCGGGATTGATGTCGGCGGTGCTGGCAACATGCGGTCCCCGGTACAAATCGGTAAAGGTATCCTGCGTATAGAGGCTGATTTCCGGCGCATCGTCAATGGGATTGCCGTTTTCATCGAACTGCCCGGCTTTCAAACCTTCAATGAGTTCAAGTTTGAAGGGCTGGTCGGCAAAAATGGCTGCTGCTTCATCCGCCGATACCACCCGCCGTTCAAAGGTATAATCTCCGGCGATGATGTCGCGCATACGGGCTTCAATGGTTTCGAGGTCTTCAGGGGTCAGGCTGCGGGGCAGGGCGAAATCGTAATAGAAACGATCTTCGATGGGCGGTCCAATGGCGATTTTGGCATCTGGAAACATGTCCAGTACGGCCTGAGCCATGATGTGGGCCGCTGAGTGGCGGATACAGTAGAGGTCAGCGTGGGTATACGCTTCTTCACGGTATTTATCCGTCATGGGTTGCATCTCCTACATTGATGAATATGGATGTCCGGGACGAGAGGGCCTCCCGCGGTTCCACCCGGATTAATCGATCATGTAGGATCGACTCACTCATTGTGCATATAACGGTGCTCACCGGATTAGGTTTCCATAATCAGCTCCAAGGTGGTATCCTGACCCCATGAACCCGGTTGTGCTTTCAGCCGGTGATACAACCTCTCTGTGGGGATGGTGGACAGGATATGTCCTTATCATCGCTTTTACGATATTCACTCTCAACTATATAACCACAGCGTTGCATTATCAATAATCCAAAGTTCAAAATCGGCAATATTGCCCCTTGACCGTTGGTTCCGTTCGTTGTGCTATACTGTCGCAGGAAGATCTATCGACTGATAGCGCATTTCTTGTTTCGGACAGCATGTATGCTATCCCTACAAAAATGTTTGGGACTAATCGTAGGGACGGAATATATCCCGTCCGCCAGTAAATTACCTGATTAGTTACGGCGATACCACTACCCTGAAAACGGGTCCAAATCTTGTTAATATTCACTGACAGTTTGAGTCTCACCATAAGGAGAAATCATTGTGCGTGATCGCGATACGGTACGCCTTGTGTTGATGAACGCTCAAAGGCGCATCTTGCTGCTCAAGATCGAAGATCTGTTGCCGGTCTGCGACGACCAGCCCGATTCAAACATCTTCTGGGTAACACCGGGTGGTGGTCTTGAGGATGGGGAAACGTACGACCAAGCGCTGATGAGAGAAGCGTGGGAAGAAATCGGGCTGCATCTCAACGAGTGCGGCACCTGCGTGTGGACGGAAAATCCGGTGCGCGAGTTTCCTGATGAAAAAGTTCGCTTCAATACACGTTACTACTTCGTTTGCGTTGCCGATCATCAAGTGAACCACCCCTATCTCACGCCATTGGAACA
>JAKEEQ010000249.1 GCA_022616515.1 Chloroflexota bacterium
AACCCCAGATGAACGCGAATCTGGTGTGTTCGCCCGGTTACCGGATGAACATCCAGCAGGGCATGATCTTTGTAAAGTGTTCGCACCGAAAATTCGGTGACGGCATCGCGCCCATCCCGCATCACCGCCATCCGTTTGCGCTGCCTGGGATCACGCCCAATCGGCGCGTCAATAATGCCTTTGTCATTGGGTGGGTGACCGTCCGTCAATGCCAGATAATGTTTTTCGATGGTGCGCTCTTTGAACTGCGAGAGCAGATCATCGCGGCTGGCATCATTTAACGCGACAACCAGCACCCCGGATGTGTCTTTATCAAGGCGATGCACGATTCCGGCACGAGTCGGATCCTCTTCCAGCAACGGCAAGTTATCATAACGAGCCATCAAGGCGTGAACGAGTGTCCCTTCGGTGTTGCCATGTGCCGGATGAACAACCATACCGGCGGGTTTGTTGATGACAGCAATGTGCTCATCTTCGAACAGCACATCGAGAGGAATGTCTTCGGGAATAATTTTGTAGTCTTCAGCGGGCGGCGGCACTTTTATCCAGACGCTGTCACCCGGCTCCAATTTATAAGCGGGCTTGCTGGATTTGTTATTGACCAGCACATCTTCACCTTTGATGAGCTGCTGTAGCTGCGTTCGCGATAATTCTTCAAAGCGTGCTGCTAGCACCTTGTCCAGACGCACACCGATTTCATCGTCATCAGGATTGAATTCAAAGGTATCATTTGCCATCTGGTTATTCCTCATCAACGTATTCGGGCGTTGTTTCGCCGTAAGACTGGCTTAATTCGGCTAACTTTTGCTCAGGGATAACCTTATTATTGAGCATATCATAGAGATCGCGGCTGGCCGACGGGTCCACCGCATAGCGCCATTGATAGCGCCGTACTTCACGCAGCACGGAGCGACAGTTGTCACAGCGTACCGCTCGCCGCACGCGCGGGATACCCAGCACCGAATAGGGTCGTTCTTCTAGTACGAGATGCCCTTTATCACAGATTGGACATTGATCCAGGAAGAATCCATCTTCGTAACGTGCCAGCGAGGCAGCACTCCAGGCATGAACAACCATGTACCCCCCACCTACCAGTGTCACCATACCACCCACTACAATCGCCCACAATGGAATGCCACCATTGCCATCCTCGTTGGGACGTGTATCGTTTTCTGGTCGTGTACTTTCAATAACGGACGGAACGCGGGTTGTCGTCGGAGTCTCACTAGGGGTATCTGACGGTGTTGGAGTTTCTGTGTCAGCGAATGTCGCTGATGCCGTTGCTGTAAGCGTCTCGGTGTCAGTACCCGTCGGCGTATTAGTTTTCGTGACGGTTTGGGTTCGCGTTTGCGTTAGAGTGGCCGTTGATGTCTCCGCACGAGTCCCGGTTCGTGTGGGAAACGGCGAGGCAGTTCGCGATGGGGTGGCAGTGAGTGTTGACGTTCTGGTTGATGTATTCGTCGGTGTATTGCTTGACGTAGGGGTATTGGTTCGGGTATTGGTAGGTGTTGGCGTATTGGTTCGTGTTAAAGTTGGGAATGGCGTAAATGTGCGAGTCGGTGTCGGTGTAGCGGAAAGCACTGGCGGCAGGCCCGTCTCGGCGACAGTAGGGCGAAAGATGGTTGCCGTCGGATTTGTCTGGGCCAGAACGTTAACTCTGTTCTGTTGAAATAATCCCAGAAATACGATAATCATAAACATGCTAATCACTAACAACCACTGTCGCAAACGCATTTGCGCATTTCCTCTGAACAAAATACCGGGGTTCAGTATATCATTAACTTTCACTCATGACACGGAGGTTTGTTTTTATGGTTCGATGTGAATGGTGTGGCGATGATCCATTGTATATAGCCTATCATGACATGGAATGGGGTGTGCCAGTTCATGATGATCAAGCGCTGTATGCCAAGCTGGTGCTGGATGGGATGCAGGCTGGCCTCAGTTGGATCACCATTTTGCGAAAGCGCGATCATTTCTATAGAGCATTTGATAATTTTGACATTCCCACGGTCGCCAACTATGGTCCTGACAAAATTGACGTCCTGATGCAGGACGTGGGCATCATCCATAACCGCCATAAGATCAGTGCCGCCATCAAAAATGCACAGGGAACGTTAAAGATTCAGGAAGAATTCGGCAGTTTTGATCGTTATCTGTGGGATTTTGTTGGCGGTAAGCCGGTCCATAATGCATTTACGACATTGGGCGACATCCCCGCCCAAACGGAGCTGTCCGAGAAGCTAAGTAAAGACCTCAAGAAGCGGGGTTTTAGCTTTGTCGGTCCCACCATCATCTATGCCTACATGCAGGCTATTGGCATGGTAAACGACCATGTAGTGGACTGTTTTCGCTATAACGAATTGAAATAGTGAAAAGGACGACTCACATCGCCCTCGCAACGTTGTTATGGCACTATTGCCCCTGCAATCAATTGACGGGCGGCTTCAATCTCATCATGGTTGATGGCATGGCCCATCCCCTCGTAGATACGCTTGTCAACACGCGCACCCAGTTTCTCCATAACCGCAGCCGTCTCATTGACGCGGGCCAGCGGAATATGGGGATCAACATCGCTGCATCCGAGAAAAATCGGTGTCCCATCCAGCGAACCACCATAATCGCGCGGCGTCTCGTCTGGACCGATAACGCCGCCGCTGAAGGCAAGTACTCCAGCATAACGCCGTGCATTTCGCGCCACATATTCCAGTGTCAGGCATGCCCCCTGTGAAAATCCTCCGAGGAAAATGTGATCGGGTGGAATGCCATTCTGGACCACCTTCGCTACAATATCATCTACCAACACTAACGCCGATGATAAATACGGTTCGTTCTGTTCTATTGGAGCCAGAAAACTCATCGGATACCACTGATAGCCGTTGGCTTCCGGGGCCAGATAGGCAATGTCGTCCTGATTGAATTCTAGCGACAGAGTGAGAATATCACGCGCCGATGCCCCGCGCCCGTGAATCAAAATCATGGCGTAGGCTGCATCTTCCAGTGATTGCCCAACCCCCATCACCGGCTGTCCTTGATGTGGGCCGTCAAATTGTTCAGGTTGTCTCGGCATCATTATTCCTTTGCGATTATAGGGTGCAGAATATTATGATTTCTGGCGTCGGTAAATAAGAATGGCACTAGAAAACCCCGCAAGAACACCAAGTATCAAGCCAACCTCCGTCCAATCGGGGGCAGGGTCGGCACGTTCTACAATTTTTGACGTATCCAGCATCAACTGATTGGAAGGCAGTTCATACACCTCCCCGGTCACCGGATTAATGCGAACCAGCAGATAGCGGCGCGGGTCCATAAAATTAAACGTCAGTGACTCTGCATCGGGACTGAAATACACTCTCGGACCCTGTCCTACGGTATTGGCCCGGTACAGCACTTGATGTTGACTTCCATCGGACTTGATACGATGGATCAGGGTCTGATTGTCTTCTTGAGTCAGATAGATCATGTAATCGAAGTCATCGGCAATCGACCCGACAGGCGACGTCTGGCCTGCCTTGTAATACATCAACCCGAAGAAATCCTCCAGCAGTGTGGATAGTTCTCTGGACTTGAAATCATACCGATAAACAGTTTCTAATGAATCACGCTGAGCAAAGATAAAGAGTACGTCTCCAGCACGTTGTAAATAGGAAAATGTCAGGTCTTCCAGCCGGATGATCAACTGGTAGGTGTTGATAGAGATTGAGTACAGATAGAATTCGGTGGCATCCGGCAGCGAGTTTTTCAGCAGTAAAGTATCGTCATCAAGCCACTGTTCGACCTGAAAGGTTGACTGGTTAAACGAAAGTGCCTCTGCCTCGCCATCCGGCTCCCGGATTTGCCAGCCCTCCTCTGTTGAAAGCACAACCTCCGCCGACCTGTCCGGGGACGGGATAACCATCTCAAATTCCGCCATCTGAACGGGGGCTGTGAGGCTCTGAATTTCGATTTGGGAGGCATCATAGATGTTGCGCCGGACCCGCTCATCATTGGCGTAAAACAGTATCCACTCCGATGAGTTATCCCACGTTGCCCACGACAGCGATTTCAGGCGTGTTTCCAGCAGATAGGCTTTTGAGCCATCCGGCTTCACTGCGTATAAGGACCCCGTCGTCCTGAACAAATACCACTTTCCATCCGGCGACAGCATCATCCGGTTGGGGTCGTTATAGTAAATGCCTTCCGTCGTCTCAACAACAAGGTCAGAATGACCAGATTTGATATGAAAGCGATGCAGTCCCAATGTGTCGGAAAAGAAGATGATATTTTCATCAGGCGACCACGCCACATAATTCTCGAAAGCGTCCGGCAGTGTCCTGAACGCCGTTCCATCGGGCAGGATTAAATGGTGAATGGGATTGACCGGACTGGTCTCGCTGGTCAGAATCCAGTAGGCACTGCTCGGATTCTCGCGCAGGGTCGTTAACTGCTGGCTTAATCCTGCCAGCAAAAATCCGGCAAAGCTGAACAAAAAAAGTGCAATACGAATCATCGCTTTCTGTAAAGTCCTATCCCACTCAACAAAATCCCGGCCATAACCAGCACCTCAACGTTGACTGCACGATCAATCAGCGGCGAGACTGCATTTATGCTTTGATCTTGCGCAATTTCAGTGGCACTTCCATCATTTATATCCACCGTCATTAGATGATGACGGTAACCAGGGCCTGTTCCAATGCCTTCGTAACTCATAAATAACAAGCGTTGATCGGGACCAAGATAGATATTTGACTGACTTGCCAGTCCCGGAGTCGAATAAAGTAACTGTGCCCTGTATTCACCAAAATCATAACGATAAAGTGATCGCCCTCCTTCATCATTCACGACAATGAATATCGTATCTACAGGTTCACCCGCCCATCGCCGGGTGCGCTGTGCTTTAGAGTCGAAAAAAAACACGTCGGTGCAATTTCGGATAATCAACCTCGGCGCACCGCCATCCATTGGAATTTCATAGAGGGCGAAGCCAGGCTGCTTTGCATAATAAAGATAGAGGTTATCGCCTTTGAGAGTACTTTCCATTGCTGTCCCCACATCATCCGGGTGGGCAACTTCGGTCAGTTCTTGAGTGTGTATGTTCATCAGGTAGAGGTTGCGCAGTGTAGAAAACTCAATCTGCTCCGCAACCAGTAACAGATCATCAGCCAACCATTCAGATATATAAAATGTCCCTTCTGGAAACTGCAATTCGATGCTTTCCTCAGAATCATGCGGGTAAATGCGCCAGACGGGGAGATTTGGCTCAATGAGACCAAATGGGGTTGAAAACTGGAAGTTAAGTCTCGGAGCTTCTTTCCATGAAGGATTGCGAACATTGATGCGCTGAAACTGTCTAACAAAATCGGCGTCTACGTATGAAACAATTGCCCACCGCCCATCTTCCTCCCACATGGCGTAGACTCCATTGGTTGGCGAGGTAAATATCTCCCGTACATTGTCACCGTGTGTATCAAAATGATAGACACTTGTTTCTGTTACAAACAGGTAGCCTGTGCCGTCGGGTGATAGAAAAATGTCAGGCGGAAATGTGTTTGGAGCAAACGATACTCCGGTTTGTGCATCTATTGCTCCGGCTTGTGCATCTATTTTAACGACAAGATGATCTGTTCTTTGATGAATATCATAAATATATAGACCATCATCTGCCCGCTGGTGAAAGATTGCATCAATGTCGGGTGACCATGCTGCAAAATCGCCAAAGTCTGGGGATAGATGCCGGTAAACACGCCCATCTGGCAGTCGAAGTTGCTGCGACAGAAAGGCTGGCGGCTTCCTCTGCTGTGAGAGGATAAAGTAGGCTGCGCTTCTTTCTTGTCGTAGAACAAAAAGAATTCCACTGACAATTACTGTACATAAGCCGACAACCATTATCACTTTTCGAATCATGAAAATCATTGCCGTCTAAATAACCCCATCCCGCTCAACAAAATCCCGGCCATAACCAGCTCCTCAACGTTGACCGCACGATCAATCAGCGGCGAAACCGCACTCACAGCATGATCTTGAACGATTTCCTGAGTACGCCCGTCTTCTAAATTTACAGTAATGATACGCTGATGATAGCCACTTCTAACACCCAGATCCTGATTACCGACGATCAGTGAGCGATAATCAGGACTCAAATCCATAGTTCCCCTACTCGTCAGACCATCCGTCTTAAAAAGCAACTCTGCCGCGTCATCACCAAAATCATAACGGTAAACGGCACGATAGGTTTGTTCTTCCGTAGCCAAAAATATCGTTTCCGCAGGTTCACCTTGCCAGCGGCGGGCGGATTGAGACTCAGAGTCAAAATACACGGCTGAATAGCAATTCTCGAGAATCACTCTTGGTTCACCACCATCTAATGGTGCTTCAAATAAAGCAGAATATTGCTGAGTAGGAGAAGGAGCAGAATAAGTATACACGCTATCATCTTTAAAGGCGGCAGCGGCTGGTATTCCCGCACCTTCCGGTTGTGCGATTTTACGCAGTTCCTGGGTGTAAACATCCATCACATACAGCCTGTAGGATGCGTTGGGGCCAAAGTCGTCAGTTTCAGAAACCAGCATCAGTTCTTCACTAAGCCAGCTTACGACAGAGAATATACCTTCTGGAAAATCCAACAGAATACCCTCCCCGGAATTCCGGGGATACACACGCCATCCAGTAGGAGAAACTTCGATTACTCCGAAAGTCATTGTGTTTGTGAACAACGGCATATATATGGATGTATCATGTTGTGAATAGTCGTAGATATTTACTTTGACTGGCTGAAATATTTGCTCATCTGCCTCCGTATGCGACATTATCGCCGACTCCCCGTTATAGTCCCATACGATAAAACCTACGCGGCCCGAAGTCGCAAATATCTGCTTAGAGTTCTCACCGGAGGCGTCGAAACGATAAACAGC
The DNA here is from genome assembly GCA_022616515.1 of Chloroflexota bacterium. Classification (GTDB taxonomy): domain Bacteria; phylum Chloroflexota; class Anaerolineae; order Aggregatilineales; family J027; genus JAKEEQ01. The sequence continues at coordinate 6,891 of JAKEEQ010000249.1, forward strand.
AGAGTCGGCTCGAAAAAGGTAACTCGATCCATCGGGTGACAGTACGAGTATCGGAAAGATAAAATAGTCGGAAGGTAGCGTTCCAACCGGAATGGTCGGCATATCTGCTTCAACTACAAGGCGATTTTCTCCTAAAGCAATGTTGTAAACGTACAAACCAGCGTCACGCAGGTTAAAAATCCCATTGCCATCCGGTGCCCAGGTTAGTGGTGTACCGAAATCTGGCGGCATTTGACGATACGTTCGCCCATCCGGAAGATAAAGTTGATACGACAGAAACTGTGGCCCTGCCATCCGTTGGGTGAGAATGAAATAGGCTGCGCTTGGCTCTTGGCGTTGTGCAAACAGTACTGCGCCGAGGATTGATATAACGATACCAGTCAGAAAGATGACACTGCGAATCATGAAAAACATAAATTACCGCTCTTCAATTTGTCACGCTATAATAACGCTCGTTGCAGTATTATAAAAATTAGGAGGGACCTCCCACATGAGAAATCGTAGTCTTTTAGCCGGTCTAGTAGTAGTACTTTTGATTGCTATGGTAGCACCCGGTGTACTGGCAAGTCCAGATACACCACAAGCAGCGGTCAGCGTTGGTCAGGGCCGTACCGAGTGTTCAGAAGACCTTTCGGGCCGAACCGTTACCTATTATCACTTTGGTGACTTAAGTGGTATCTTTGCGTTTATCACCCAGCCGCTGCTGGCAGGCACGAACGACGCTATTGCCTACTTCAACGAAAATGGTGGCCTGTGTGGCGCTACAATTGCCGTTGATTACCGTGACACCGCCGGTGATACTGACCGCACACAGCAATATTGGGATGAATTTACGAGCCTTGAAGGTGAAGCCAAGCCAGAGCTTATTTTCCTCTACAGCAGCGCCGATGGCGAGTTGCTGCGTGATCAGGCCGAAGAACTGCAAATCCCGATCCTGCTGTCGGCAGGCAGCGAGTTGGCCCTATTTGGCGAAAATGCCGATACACCCGGCTGGGAATTCGCCCTGATCCCGCTGTACACCGATCAACTTGGCCTGTTGTGTGAATACATTGGTGCCAACTGGGATCAGTTCGGCATTGAAGGCGATCCGGTCATTGGTCACCTGAGTTGGCTGGGAGCCTTTGGTCAATCCACCGATACCGAGAAAACTCGCGCTTACTGCGAGACTCAGGGTGTGGGCTATGCTGGTGCAGAGTCCTTCCTGCCCACCGCCAGCAGCGTCAGCGATCAATTGACCCGCCTCGTCGATCAAGGGGCCAATATTATCTTCACGACTTCACTGGCAAGCGGTCCTGCACTGGTCGCTCAGGCGGTATCAGCGGCTGAATTGCAGGGGCAGGTCCTGGTAGCCGGTACCAACTGGGCACTGGATACCTCTGTTATTGGACTGGGTGGTGCAGACACTGCCAATATGGTCGGAAATCTGCCGTATCTGTGGTGGGATCAGGTTGATCATCCTGGTGTTCAGCTTGTTCTGAATTCATGGCTAACCAACCGTCTTGCACCTGCTGGTGAAGACCCCGAAGCCCAGCAGCAGGCGCTTGCAACCCGCAACATTGCATACCTGCTCTCGTGGGCAACCATTGACCTGTGGATTGAAATCATGACACAGACCATCAATCGCGTCGGGTACGACAATATTACAGGAGCCGATATTTATGAGACACTGAATGGCGGCTTTGAGTACTCGGCGCTGGATGGTGTCTTGAATGTTGCATTTGACGCAGAGACACGTGCTGTGCGGTCCAGCCGCATTGGGCAAATTCAATTCGTTGAAACACCGGAGGGTGGTGTAGCCCCGGCAGTTTTGCCGTTGTCTGAGTTCGCCGAAGCCCCTGATCTCCGTGCCAGCGTCGATCTGGGCGGTGAAGACACAGGTGAAGATGAGGCGAGCGAAGACGACACGTCCGAAGATGACACAGGTGAAGAGGCAACCGAAGAAGCTTCTGACGGTTAAATTGAATAGTTTGCAAGGTGTGGAAGGGTGTTTTTCGGCACCCTTCCTGTTTTTATAGGAACGGTACAAATGCTTGAAGTTAATAATATTGAAGTCGTTTACAGCAGCGTCATTCTTGTGCTGCGTGGCATTTCCCTTCAGGTGAAACCCGGACAGGTGGTCGCCTTGATGGGACCCAATGGGGCGGGCAAAAGCACCACCCTGAAGGCAATTAGCGGCCTTTTGCGCGGCGAGGACGGCGACATTACACGCGGCACGATTACATGGTACGATAGACGTATCGATACCCTCCCGGCAGAAAAAATTGTCCGTCTGGGCATTTCGCAGGTCATCGAAGGGCGACCCCTTTTCCGTCATCTGACGGTCGAGGAGAATTTGCGGGCTGGTGGTATGGTTCATCAGGGTGGGCGCGAAATCCGGGACGATCTGGAACGTGTCTATCACTATTTCCCGCGCCTGAAGGATATGCGGGCGCGAACCAGCGGGTATCTATCGGGCGGTGAACAGCAGATGCTGGTTATAGGCCGGGCGATTATGGCCCATCCCCGGATGATCATGCTCGATGAACCTTCGCTGGGGCTTGCGCCGCTGTTGGTGAAGGAGATTTTCGAGATTGTGCGCGAGGTCAAAGAAACAGAAGGGCTTGCTATACTACTTGTGGAACAAAATGCCAGTGCCGCCCTTGATCTTGCCGATTATGGTTATGTGATGGAAAACGGGCGCATTGTACTGGATGGCACTGCCGAACAACTCAAGAATAACGAAGACATCAAGGAATTTTATCTTGGGCTGTCTCAATTAGGCGAGCGCAAGAGTTATCGTGAAGTAAAACACTACAAACGTCGTAAACGCTGGTTAGGTTAATGGCAAAAACGGTTTATCTTTTCGATGTAGATGGTGTGCTCGTCCATCCGCGCGGTTACAAAGAGGCCCTGCGCGACACCATCAACTATTTTGTGACGCAAATGTCCTTTACACCGCTGGACATCTCCGATGACATTATCGCCGAATTTGAGGCTCTCGGTGTCACCAACGAGTGGGACTCCACCCCATTTGCTGTCGCCGCTGTGTTAATGACAGTGCTAGCGCTGTATCCAGAACTGAGCCGACCGACCGTCTTTGAAACAATGGCCTCTATTGCTGCCAGTCAAATCATTGTAGACCCCCCACCTATCGAGCAAGTGATGGCTGAGGCGATATTACACGGCAGCATTAGCAGTCCATCTCATGCCTTTCGCACATATTTCCTGTCAAAGACCAATGGGAACAGCCGACATCTCTACAATGAATTGTTGGATGATGTGTACGATATGAAAACGCCCACTACTGCCATCTTTCAAGCCCATACCATCGGGCACGAGCGTTTCCGGCAAACATACGGTTATGCCCCACAGCTTGAGCGGGAAAGTTATCTCCTGACCCACGATACTGCGCTGCTTAACGCCGAAACGCGCCGGAGGCTGCTGGAATGGGGATTGCAGCCAAACAACGGAATGACGATCTTTACCGCGCGGCCCAGCCTGCCGCCATCTGATAGCAATGCGGACCCGCTGGATTTCCCGCCTGAAGGCGATCTCGCCGCCGAGCTTGTACAGTTGGCGCATATACCAATGATGGGCAGCGGCAGACTGCATTGGCTGGCACAACAGCGAGGAAAATCCAACGGTGCGGACTACATCAAACCGTCACCCATCCACGCGCTGGCGGCGATTGGCGCTGCGGTCAGCGGTCAGGAGACTCAGCCTTTACTGGCAGCAGTTAACCTCTTTGAGAACGGCACACTCATCGAACCACTCGCTCAACTGGTCAATGAGCCTCTGACCGTTGTTGTGTTTGAAGATTCACGGGGAGGCATTGAAGCGAATCAAAGTGCTGTGCAAATACTCAAAAATGTGGGAGTTGACGCAACTTTGGTTGCCGTTGGAGTCTCGCCGGAAAGCTCCAAGCGGCGCTCACTGGAAGAGGCAGGCGCAGCGTATGTGGTTGACAATATTAATCAGGGTCTGGAAGCAATCTGGTGAACGTGATGCAAATCGGGCTTGGACAGGTGACGGAAGCGGATGGCGTGACCACCTGCCATCTCCCCGCCCACGTTAATCAAGCTTACCACAATGCTCAGATAGATGATTATACCGGACTGCGCCGTCGCGATTTTAAGTGGACTCCCCCGCTGAAGATGACCGTTCGCGCTCACGCCTCACACGAGCATCTTGCCGGGACCGCCGGGTTTGGCTTCTGGAACCAACCGTTTATGCCCGGTAGTAATAGGTTGCCGCGTTTGCCGCGTGCCGTCTGGTTTTTTTTCGCCAGCCCACCCAGCAACATGGCCCTCGTCGCTGGTGTACCGGGCAGTGGTTGGAAATGTGCCACCTTCGACGCACAGAATGCCCTATTTTTTGCATTAGCACCCTTTGCCCCACTGGGATTGCTGCTCATGCGTATCCCGGCAGTGTACCGCAAAATGTGGCCCACTCTGGGACAACGCGCCTTAAAAGTCTCCGAACACGCACTGGATGTCAACCTAACCCAATCCCACGCCTACAGTCTTATCTGGCGCAAAGATAGTGTCGATTTCTCGATTGATGATGAGCCGGTTCATCACTCTGCGTATTCACCGTCAGGGCCGCTAGGCTTTGTGGCGTGGTTAGATAACCAGTATGCGATTGTCACACCCCAGGGACGATTTGGATTCGGTTTTGTGGAGCGAAAAGAACCCCAACAACTGGTGCTGGAACGCATAGAGATAGAGAAGTTAACGTGAATGATCCACTGCTAGCCCTCGTACAGGATGAAAGTCTTAGGAAACCCATTCAAAAACTGGCTGAGGACCTCAACACCGATGTCATCTGGTCCCTCGATCTTAAAGGCGTTATCTCGGAAGTTGCCCGTCTCAGGCCAGCCGTCCTGCTGGTCGATCTCAAACACCAGCCGCAGCAGTGGCATGATATAGTCCGCGCCTTAAAAAGTAATCCTGCCACACGACGTCTCGCGATTCTGGGTTTTGCCATCAGCCTTACCGATGACCTTCGAGAAAAAGCCAACGCCGTGATATTCGATGAGGTCTTTGAGGCGCAGGATAGCCCGGACGGTGTTCTCCTGACAACCCTGACGTCTCGCGTGGAAAGCTTCGCGAGGCGTTCTGATATAGAGATACAACGCGCCCTACAAAGTCCCTGCCAGCAGCCCATGCCGCAGTTAGTTCTCAAAGGTATTCAGGAGTTTAATCGCGGCAACTACTACGAAGCGCATGAGGAATTAGAGCACGCCTGGATGGATGAACCGCAAATTGTTCGCAATCTGTATCAGGGTATTTTGCAGGTCGGCGTAGCTTATTACCAGATACAGCGTTCTAACTACTGGGGCGCAGTCAAGATGTTCCTGCGTGGCTTTCAATGGCTGGAAGCAATGCCGGACACATGTCATGGCATTAATATTGTGAAGTTACGACAGGATGCGAAACACGTCTGGCAGACTCTGGAAACACTTGGTCCCGACCGCATCGACGAATTCGATCAATCAATGTTTCATCCGATCAGCTATGATGAGAACGTTGTTACCGGAGAGTAACGGATATGGGCAGGCATGAGGGTAAGGTTGCGTTAGTAACGGGCAGTGGACGTGGCATCGGCAAAGTGATTGCCCACCGCCTGGCCTCGGAAGGAGCCGATATCGTCATCAACTTTTTTCGCAACCGCGACCCTGCCGAAGAATCCGCTGAAGAAATCCGCGCCTTAGGACGCCGTGTCGAATTGATCAGAGCCAACATCGCCGAAATGGATGATCTGGAGGCGATGTTTCAGCAGATCGATGAAACGTTTGGCGGTCTGGATATTCTGATCAACAATGCGGCGTCAGGTTTTAACCGTCCCATCATGGAGCAGCGCGTGAAGGGCTGGGAATGGACTATGAATATCAATGCCCGCTCGGCGCTCTTCGCATCGCAGCAAGCCGCACCCCTGATGCAAAAACGCGGCGGCGGATCGATTGTCAACATCTCCAGCATCGGCGCATTCAAGGTACTGCCCGAATATGTTATGGTCGGCACATCCAAAGCGGCCCTTGAAGCCGTAACCCGCTATCTGGCGGTTGAATTTTCGGAGATGAACATCGTGGTGAATGCTGTATCGGCGGGAATGGTTGCTACCGATGCCTTGCTACACTTTCCAAACCTAAAAGATATTCTTACCGATAGACTTGAGGCGGCGGCTGAATACACACTCGCTGGACGAAATGTAAACCCGGAAGATATCGCCGGGATTGTATCATTCCTGTGTACACCCGATGCGAGCATGATTCGCGGACAGGTGATTGTGGCGGATGGTGGTTTCACGCTCCGTGTATAGGTAATTCGATGGTGACGGTTGTACCAACACCAAACTCGCTTGCCAGAGAAATCTTGCCATTGTGAGCTTCAATGATGCCTTTGGTCAGTGTTAATCCGAGGCCAAGCCCTTGATCTTCATATTTCTCGCGGTCAGATTGGTGCATCATGTCAAAGACTTTGTGCTGGTCTTCTTTTTTGATGCCGCGACCAGTATCTTCAACAGTGGTTATCACCTTGCGGTTGTTGGTATAGTAACGTACGCGAACTTCACTGCCTTTGGGTGAGAAATGAATCGCGTTGTGTAAAACCTCAAAGAACGCTTTAGAGAGCATATTTTCAACGCCATAAATGGCAGCGTCACTGTCGTCTACGACCTTAATGTCAATGCCCTTGTTGACAGTGTAACTGTGAAGCGCGTCGACGACGTTATAAACGATGGAGGATATCGATGTCACCTGTGAAATCTGTTCCCAGTGACGTGCGGCATGTCCTGTCATTAGCTCAGCCAGCATCGAGGTCTGTTCGGCTACGCGAAATAGGCGTTTCGTCCCTGATTCAACAACATCAAAAATATGGTTCACCATGTCCGCATCACGCTCCATCTCCAGCGAACCCGTCATTTCCATCTCCTCTTTGAGCAACGCGAAGCCACCCATCACATAGGTCAGGGGCGTTCTGAGTTCATGAGAGAGGACTTGCAGGAGCACATAACGGGTGCGGTCCAGTTGGGCGTCGGCAAACTTTTCCATCTGGTGGATGCGATTGATGCGATTGCGAATAGTGGCAACGAGGCTTTCCGGTTGAAATGGCTTAACGATGTAACCATCACTGCCCTTTTCAAGTGCAAGACTGCGATGATGGTCTTCTCCGAGTGCTGTTAGAAAGACAAATGGCACATTCCGGTAGCGGTCCATTTCTCTGAGTTCATCCAAAAACTCATAGCCATCCATGCCCGGCATTCGAATATCACTGATGATGAGATCCGGGATTTCAAGCTGGTCTTCCAGAATATCAAAGGCTTCGCGAGCACCACTCGCGGAAAGCACCTCAAAGCCATTTACATCTAAGATGGATGAAATACTTTCACGAATTTCATCATTGTCTTCCACAACAAGGATGAGTTCAGACTGCATAGAAGCTCCTAATGACATATGTACTATGGGCTACCATAGCACCATTGATTTAGAATGTGCGTGAAATTTAATAAATATATGATAAAATTAGCACAAGATATAATTTGCAAACCTATTTTTCGTCAATTTTTAAGGTTTGCCCTTGACTGCTGATGATACACTAAAACTATACAATATTTCTGGTTTTAATGGCTAGAATATCATATGACGGTTAAACTTTTTCGAAATATCAGTATCTAGCCAGAATAAAATCATGGATCAAGTTTCAATAACCGCCAAACACACCAACTTTGAAGCCTGCTACAGATTAGCCATTGAACGTGGTCTGGGCATAGAGCTTCAAACGTTTGCTTTTCCCCCGGTGCTCGATTCGCCGTCCTGGGATCAGATCGTCGAACAATACAAGCAAACGCTGCGTGGCTTTCCCTATCCTATTTCGATGCATGGCGCTTTCATGGATATGGCTCCGGGGAGTCCCGATACGCTGTTTATAACCGTCACCCGAGAGCGAACTTATCAATTTCTGCGGCTTGCCGCCGAGTTAAAGGCAGGGGTGATTGTTTTTCATGCCAATTTTATCGCCGCGATCCGGGATGATGAGTACCGGATGGGCTGGACAGACCGGATGATCGAGTTTTTCGTCCCGGTTGTCGATTACGCACGTGAGCTTGGGGTAAACATGGTGCTGGAAAATATGTGGGAGTTTGACCCGTCCATCATTCGCTTTGTTCTGGACGGCGTTAACTCGACTTTCCTTTCAGCCTGTCTTGATGTTGGGCACGCATATCTGTTTTCAAAAATCCCCTTTGTCGATTGGCTGGAAGATCTCCAGCACTGGATCACCTATATCCACATGAACAACAACTACGCGGATATAGATCTTCATCTGGGTCTTGATGATGGTGTATTGGACTATGAATATATTTTGCCCCTGCTGCGCAATCTGCCCAATAAACCTCAATTCGTGCTTGAGATTGAGGATGTACACGATCAGGAGCGTAGTCTGGCCTATTTCGAGTTGGAAAAACCATTAACGGGCTAACTCCCTGTAAATCTGGACGGTCTGGTCCGCGATGTGCTGTTGGGTAAAGTGTTTCACAACACGCTCACGCCCCTGAATTGAATAATGTTGTCGTTTTCCCGGATGCTCAATCAGGATGCGCAGGCTGTCTGTCAAACGCGCAAGATTATCTTCAGGAAAAATGAGACCAGCATCGCCCATCACATCTGGAATAGCACCACTGTCAGAGCCGATCACCACTACACCACTTGCCATTGCCTCCAGAATTACGCGGCCATACTGCTCTTTCCAATTACGCTGTGTTCGGGACGGTACCACCAGAATATCCAACTCACGCATACAATCTGGCATTTCCACTGATGGCACAAGACCCATGAAATGAACCCTGTCTGCAATGCCCAGTTCGATTGCCTGTTGTTCTAATTTCTCACGAGCAGGGCCGCCCCCGATGATTCTGAATATCCAATTCAAGTTTCTCAATCGACACAGAGCTTGCAAGATCAAATCTGCGCCTTTTTCACCGACCAGACGCCCCGCGTAGCCGATCACAACAGGCGAAGCGGTACTCAATGATGTTGTTGACGGATGAAACAAATCGGTATCAACGCCAAATTGGGGGACAACGGCACTGGGACCACGATAGCCTTTAGCCCGCCAGACCTCATCGGCGCTCTGCGTGCCCATCAGCGCATAATCAATGTTACTCAGGACGTACTTCTCAATCCAGTGAAATGGGAATGGATAATGCCGTTTGATATTCTGCCACGAAAAGAAAATTGTTTTTGCCGTCGATAGTTTTTGGGCGGCTCGCAGGGCCAGAAACGTTGATAAGTTATATGGCTCCTCATCAATATGTAGGATGTCTGGTTTAAACAATTGAATGTGATCGGCTGCTTCCGGGTAATAATGCAGATGGAAGTTTCCGTTAAACCGGATCGGGGTCTCAACCAGCTCATAGCCTTTCGTATAGACGCGCTCAAGGGGGGTTATGCCCCGTTCATCCTTCCAATAGGGTGGCACGAGTGCTTTTAGTTCAATATCAGGGTGGGCGGCGATCATTTCCAGCTTCCGCTGATATATCCCCACAATGCAGGCTTTGGACAACATCAATACGCGCATCTACAATCTCCATAACACAGCGCCGCATTATAACACAGGAGATACTATGGCAGACTTATTTAGCGGTAAACTTGTCCGTCTTAGTGCCCCACAGCCCGACGACTACGAAGCATTCGCACGGTGGAGCCATAATCCCGAATACCTGCGATTGATGGATGCAGACCCGGCTAAGCCTCATTCAGCCAGAAGTTTTGAAGAGTGGGAAAGAAGCATCACGGGGCCGAACACCTACCTGTTTCGCATTCGCCTGCAAGAGGACAATACTTTGATTGGCTTTGTCGCTCTCGACGTCAATTGGCCCAATCAGAATGCCTTTCTGGCGATAGGTATTGGTGAGCCAGCCGTGTGGGGTAAAGGCTACGGCTCCGAGGCAATGACATTGATATTGGATTACGCCTTCAACGAACTGAGCCTGCACCGCGTCGGGTTGAATGTCATCGCGACCAACACCCGCGCTATTGTCCTCTACGAAAAAATGGGGTTCGTCTACGAAGGGGCACAGCGCGAGTGGGGTATTCGTGATGGACAGTGATTCGATCTGGTCTATTAGGGCATTCTGCGCCACGAATGGCATAAATGATATACGCTCTATGTGAAATTAAAAAGCAACGTCAGCATCCCATTGAAAAGACTGAACATCAATGCTAAAGCGTGTGTACAAGATGCGTTTGAGTAAATGA
>JAKEEQ010000250.1 GCA_022616515.1 Chloroflexota bacterium
CCGCCAGAACCGCGAACGGGACTTTACTGCCGACCATGGCGTTGGCAACATCCATCACCGTGCCGTCCCCACCATAGGCAACAATAAGGTCAACTTCGCCCTGCCTGAGGATACGCTCAGCGTGGCGCTTGCCGTCACCCTCTTTCAGGGTGATGGACACATCCCATTGGATGCCGTACGGTGCCAGTACATCATTGATAGTATTCAGGATTGGTCTGTTCCGCCCGGCGGCGGGATTGATAATGAAATGGATGTTCTCAAACATCGGACATCATCCTTTAGTTAATTGCCCGTTAACCGCAGGTTAAAGTTGTTGAAACTTCTATTAATATTATAACAGCGATGGGGGCCAAAAGTTGCGAAACGGGGACTTTATTGGGGGAGGTGGTTACGCTTTAACCGATAGAATGGTTTATGTGGCGGACGCCATACACGGCGTCCGTTGCCTTATTGATGCGGTTTCTGGCAATTCGTGGTCGTGCCGCTCTCGCGCTCAATCCTGCTGTGGAACCATCTGGCGGTGACGGTTGACAATGGCCGTCAGATGGTACAGGAACTTGTCCACATCTTCTGCTGTTGTCGATTTACCAATCACAAAGCGCAGTTGCCCCATTAAACGGTCGGGGTCAACGCCCATCGCTACCAGCACATGACTTGGTTCTTGCTGCCCGGTTGTACACGCACTGCCCCCACTGGCCGCGATGCCCACTTCATTCAGGTCCAGCAAGATAGCGTCGCCATTCAAGCCTTCCAGTGCAAAACTGGCATGACCAGCCAGTCGTTCGGTGGGGTGTCCGGTTAATTGGGCTTCCGGTACAGTCGTCAAAACCTGTTCAATCAGATTATCACGCATCTTCTGAAGCGACTTGACCGTTTTTTCTCGTTCGTCGTCCACCAACTCAAGCGCCTTCGCCATGCCCACAATCAAGGGCACTGGCTCGGTCCCTGAGCGGCGATGATTCTGCTGGCCGCCGCCAATAATTTGTGGCTTGAGTGAGGTGGCCCGCTTCACATAAAGCAAGCCAATCCCTTTGGGGCCATAGAATTTGTGGGCAGATAGGCTCAGCATATCAACACCAAGTTTCTTAACATCCAGTGACAATAAGCCAGCAGCCTGCACTGCATCAACATGGAATTTTGCCTGGTGTCCGTTCATCACCTGCCCGATATCGGCAATTGGATTCACCGTGCCGACCTCATTGTTGCCATAGATGATGCTGACCAGAATCGTGTCATCATGTAGCGCATCTTGTACCTGTTCCGCCGTAACCCGCCCATATTCGTCAACCGGCAAAATCGTGACATCAAAGCCCTCATCCGCCAGCAGTTCTACCACATCCAACACGGCATGATGTTCGGTGGCGGTGGTGATAATGTGCTTGCCCCGTCCACGGTCACGCAGCGCATAAGCCGTTCCTTTGAGGGCGAGATTATCGCTCTCTGTGCCACCGGATGTAAACACAATTTCATCAGGTGAGCAGTTCAAAATCCGTGCAATAGTCTCTTGCGCCTGCTGCATTGCCTCAGCGGCAGCTTTGCCCTGATTATGCGCACTTGAGGCATTGCCGAACACCCCGGTGAAATAGGGCAGCATGGCCTCGACGACACGTGGGTCGGTCGGGGTAGTAGCGCTGTGATCAAGATACATGTAGTCTCTCCCTTACTGAATCAGTGCGGTAGTGGGCACCGGTACTTGTTTGATTTTGCAGAGCTGCGTCGGTAATTAGTCCCGCAACCTGAGCCGCATTTCTGAGGCCAATCAGGGCATCAGTTGGTCGTGAATAGCGATACTGTTTTTCCACCTGTTTGCGCAGCCATTGTATGTGCTGGTGGGCTTGCCGCAGGCCCGTCTCATCTCGCATCAAACCAACGTGCTCCCACATCAGATTTTGCAGAAAGCCCATCATCTGCTGTATATCGAATTCGGGGTCGGCGTCCGATGTAAACGGCGGGATAATGCGGGGCAGGTGGTATGTATCCCGCGTCAGGATGTCCCGCGCCGCCCGGTCACCCCAGACCAGCCCTTCTAACAGACTCGTGCTGGCGAGGCGATTCGCGCCGTGCAGCCCCGTACAGCTCACCTCACCAATTGCATATAACCCTGCAACCGATGTCTGGCCCCATAAATCAACGCTGATACCGCCGCAAAAATAATGAGCGGCTGGTACCACCGGAATCGGGTCGCAGGTGGGATCAATTCCGGCTTTTGCGCAATTTTCGACAAGCTGCGGGAATCGTTCGCGGATGTAGTCAGGTGAACGCTGGCTGGCAATATCCAACCAGACATGCTCGTAGCCATTCAATTTCATCTCACTGTAGATGGCACGAGCGACGACATCACGCGGCGCGAGTTCCTTCCACTCCGGGTCAACGTCCAGCATGAAACGGCGTCCATCTGGTGTCAATAGTATCGCGCCCTCGCCCCGCACCGCCTCACTCACCAGCGGAAACGGGTGTTCATTGATGTACATGGCTGTTGGGTGAAATTGGATATATTCCGCGTTTGATATGGTCGCTCCCGCCCGCATCGCCATTGCCACGCCGTCACCACGAGCACCCGCCGGGTTGGTCGTATTGCGAAATAGTTGTCCTACGCCGCCTGTTGCCAGAATGGTGTGATGCGCCAGCACTGGCTCAATTTCACCTGTCTGGCGATTGAGGACTGTTGCACCCACACAGTGACCGTCATGCACCATCAAATCAACGGCGGTATGGTCGGTCAGCAGGGTGATGTTGGGTCGCGCCTGCAAGGTCAGCAATAACTGCCGGGTAATCACAGCCCCGGTTTTATCGCCTTTATGCACCACGCGGCGGCGGCTGTGGGCCGCTTCCAACCCATACACCAGTTCACCATCGTCTGCCCGGTCAAATTGAACGCCGCAGGTTTCCACAAGCACAGACTGAACCAGTTTCGGACCTTCTGTTGCCAGCACATAGGCGGCTTGGCGCGAACTTAATCCCGCCCCGGCCCGCACAATATCTTCAACCAGCAGGGAAGGATTATCATCCAGCCCGCGTGTTACGATGCCACCCTGTGCCCAACTGGTGTTGCTGTCTTCAGGGTCCGGGGCGCGGGTGATGATAGTGATATGCTGCGAGGGGTCATCGCTCAGGCGCAGCGCCGCACTTGCTCCGGCAATCCCACAGCCGATAATCAGCGTTTCCATTTTGATGCTCCTTATTTGGGGATGGACAGCATCCGGTCCAGCGCCAGCTTGGCCTTCTGCTTGATGTCTTCCGGCACACTAATCTGGTTGATAACCTCGCCATCAACCAGACCTTCCAGCACAGTTGCCAGATCAAGCGGACTGATGCGGTACATGGTGCTGCACAGGCAGGAAAATGGCGACAACAGTGTTACAAATTTGTCGGGATGTTCGTTCTTGATGCGATTCACAAGATGCACTTCGGTACCAACAGCCCATTTGCTGCCCGCCGGGGCATTTTCAATTGTCTTGATGATCTTCGCGGTGGAGCCAATGAAATCAGCCTTTTCGACAACCTCCATCCGGCATTCGGGATGCACGATGATATTGATGTCGGGATGACGCTCACGCCATAAATCAACATGACCCGGCGCAAACTGCTGGTGGACGCTGCAATGCCCCTGCCACAGGATGATTTTCGCGTTGAGGATTTGCTCATCGGTCAGGCCACCATACGATTTGAAGGGATTCCAGACGACCATTTCATGCAATGGAATGCCCATATCACGGCCCGTATTGCGCCCCAGATGTTGATCCGGGAAGAAGAAGACCTTTTCACGCTGTGCAAACGCCCAGTTTAAGGCTCCATGTGCGTTGGATGAGGTACAAACCGTCCCGCCGTGTTCGCCAACAAACGCCTTCAAATTGGCGGCACTATTCATATAGGTGATGGGCATGATATGCGCTTCTGGGTCTTCGCCCAGCACATCTTCAAGTTCAGCCCATGCCGTTAACACCTGCTCAAGATTTGCCATATCTGCCATGCTGCATCCAGCGTTGAGGTTGGGCAAAATCACAATTTGATCGTCCCGTGACAAGATGTCGGCGCTTTCTGCCATGAAATGAACGCCAGCAAAGACGATGTATCTGGCGTCAACCTGTGCTCCTTCTCTGGAAAGCTGGAAACTGTCTCCCTGAAAATGGGCAAACCGCACCACCTCGTCACGCTGGTAATGGTGTCCGAGGATAACAACGTCATCGCCCAGAATTTCAAGTGCACGTTCGATGCGCTCAACGGCACCGGCTTCATGGTCAATCAGGGTCTGCTCTTGGATTTCGTGTACGGGGATCGTCATTTATGGTTCACTCCGCTAATCTCATGGATAAATCCAGTGCTGGCGCGGAATGGGTTAATGCGCCAATACTGATGTAATCGACTCCGGTTTCGGCAATGGCACGGACGTTATCGAGGCGCACATTGCCGGATGCTTCAAGAGGGACTTTGTCAGCCGTAATCTGGACAGCCCGCCGCATCTCGTTATGGTACATGTTATCGAGAAGAATCCGGTCAGGGTTATGGGATAGGGCCTCATTCAATTCAGCGAGATTTTTGACCTCAACGATGATTGGAAGGTGCAGTTCCATTTCACGCACGGCATTGATGGCAGCGGAAATACTACCCGCCGCGTCGATATGATTGTCTTTGATGAGCACTATATCGTAGAGGCCCATGCGGTGATTCTCACCACCGCCCATCCGCACGGCGTATTTGTCCAGTTCACGCCAGCCGGGATGCGTTTTGCGCGTGTCGAGGATTGTTGCTCCGGTTCCTGCCACCGCATCCACAAAGCGGCGCGTCATAGTGGCGACACCGCTCATGCGCTGCAAGAAATTCAGGGCGGTGCGCTCACCTGCGAGGACAGACTGCGCGTTGCCGGAAACCTCGCAGACCACATCCCCCACCTGTATTGTGCTGCCATCCCCGACAAATGCGTTGACGGCAACATCAGGGTCAATGGTCTGATAGACCATCTCAACGGCAGGCAGTCCAGCAATCACGCCGTCTTCTTTGGCGGTTATCGTGCCTCGAATAATGATGCCGTCAGTTAAAGTTGCCAGGCTGGTGATGTCGCTGTATTCGCCAAAATCTTCTTCTAAAGCCAGGGTTATCAGGGTCTGCACGCGCTCGCGTGGAAACATCATTTGCTCCTTGAATCGTTATCATCCTACGAGAAATTGTGCTATCGTTAAAGAACATTATGTTCAACAAAATGTACACCAAATTCATATTATAGGGATTAAATTGTTCATGTTAGAGAACGTCAATTTCGCGGATGGATTTGCTCGGCGACTGGTTGAACGGCTGGAACAGGACGAAATGAGCCAGAATCAACTGGCACAGGCCATTGGCGTTTCGCGCAGTACGGTCACGGGTTGGATACGACATGGCAAGCTGCCCGATGCCTTTACGCTGTCCAACATATGCCGGGTGCTGGAATGCAGCGGCGATTGGCTGCTGGGATTGGAGAGCCAGCTTGAAAAGACGGATGTGTCGGGCGCAGTTGAATGGCTGGAATACAGCCCGGTATATGCCAGAGACCTGCAACGCGAACATATCGAACAGGGTATGCGTCTGTTCAATGGACTGCTTCAGGATAGTGCCTCAAGTATCATGACGGACCACAACCTGCGATATTTGCAGTTCGCCATCCAATCCGCGCTACGTGCCGGGGCCATTCGCCTGACGCATGTCCGGCGTGACGACCGGCTAGAGCAGGCTATCCGCGACCTGTATCCATTCCTGAAAAATATCGTTGTGGCAGATGTGCCGCGTCAATGTGATGCCACGCTCATCCGGGCCGAGCTGGTGTCGTTTCTGGCGGCAACGGAAGTGCTGAGCGATGTCATTCGGGAAAGTGTGGTCGGTCTCGGCACGGGATTTACCCTGCTGCGTATGTGTGAACACAGCATCCCCGGTGTCGATCAATTCAAGGGCACGAACTGGCTGCCGCTGGTCACCTTTACCGATGACAACGAGAGCGGCTATACCGCCAATCAGCTTGCCAAACTGATGCAGCTTCGCCATCCGGGGTCGCGCGGAGTCTATCTGCCCCATCCGTCACTGTGTGAAAAGGATAGCAAATTGCAGGCCGATTTCGATGAAGCCACCCGGTTGATGCAGAGTGTGCAGACAATGTTTATCACCGTGAATGGGGTTGGTCGGCGTGACCGCACCCTGAAATCCCACCCCCTGACCGATTTCCGCACGGTGGATTATGCCTTTGACTCAGCCTATCTGCGGGACAAATTCGCGGAGTTGGAGGATAAAGAGGCATTTGGTGGTGAGGTGTTGAGTTATCTCATCGACACCAACGGCGAAACCATCGGCTGGGATGAAAAACGAGTCTGGCAGGTTGATCTGGAAGTCCTGCGTTATAACAGTGATCTGGTGGGTAAGGTGGTTATTGTGGCCGCCCGCCATTATAAAGCACAGGCGGTCGAGACGTGTATCAAGAACGGGCTTGCCAACGCCCTCGTCATTGACAATGAAATTGGGGAGTATCTGGTCAGCCAAGGTTGACGGAGAACCGTTTTTCCGAAAGCTGCATGTAGACACCATTTTCCCACCCCTCCCTAAATCCCTCCCCGCCTTGCGGAGAGGGACTTTGCCGACTACTGAATACGGTATTGTCACCGTGATGGTTGCGTATTGGTGAACGGTCAGGACGACGCTATGTTGGGACTCCTCCGCAGGGCGGGGGAGATGTCGCGCCAACAACAGAGGAGGTGGGGTTCCTGAGCCGTCGTCATGTAGAAGTGTCCGCCTCTCAATTCTGTTTAGCCGACAGGAGTCGGGGAGTTGATTCGATACAACGTATAGTTGCCGTGCTGCCCTATCCGCACAATATGGTGATGCTCGTGAAGCCACTGTACG
This sequence comes from Chloroflexota bacterium, assembly GCA_022616515.1. Lineage (GTDB taxonomy): Bacteria > Chloroflexota > Anaerolineae > Aggregatilineales > J027 > JAKEEQ01. Next base: position 6,862 of record JAKEEQ010000250.1, read on the forward strand.
GCAATCCAGGGTTCTTTGCCGAGCCACTGGTTATTGATGGCCCACATATTGAGCAGCAGATAGGTTGGCTGGAGCGGGTCTATCGTTCTGGACAAAGATTCGGGGGTTTCATAGTAGATTTGCTTGATGTCGTGCTGTGGGGCATACGCTTCCATCATCAGCCATAGATCAAGTGTATAGACCGTGACATGCTCTTCAAGGATGCGGCTTTTGGCCCATTCAATCGCGGCAAGGTCTTTGTTTTTGGCTGTGGCGATTTCATCAACACGCTGAAGCCCGGCGTTATAGGTGATTTGCAATGGGAAGAACAACGCAGCCAGAAACGCAATCCGCATCAGCCAGCCGAGGCGTGGTCGAATCCACAGAAAATGCCACATGACTCCAAATCCGAGCGCAATCATGATGATGATGACTGGATGAAATGCCAGGGCGAAACGGATGTTTTCATAGGGGATTCCTATCAGAAACCCGTAGGTGACGGCGAACCAGCCACCCAGCAGCAAGATAATGCCCTGCACATGACGAAATCGCCATAGCAACATCGACGCACCCAGCAAGAACAAGGGCAGCAGGTATTCGGAGACATAGTAATTGTCGCGGATGGTGTGCAGATAGAACAGACTGACGGGATTTCCGTAATGAAAAGTGCCATCCGCGTTGACAAAATCGCGCTGCGCGGCATGGGCAATATTCCAATCTTGCAGCCAATCATGAGTATAGAAGGCATCCGGTGTGCTGCTTGAGTGAAGCAGTTGCAGCAACAGAATAAATCCGGCAGGAAAGACGGCAATGAGTCCATCTCGCCAGCGAATTCGCCACCCCCAGTCTGGTAGTACATATAACGCCCACGGCAGGGCCAGCAGGAAATAAATCCAGCGCGTGATGCCTGCCATACCGAGGGCAAATGATGTCAGAAGCAGCCAGCGATAAGCAGTAGATTGGTCCAAATGGTGTACATATTCAACCAGTGACCACGCGCTGAGGATCGCCCACATTACCGCCGGGGCATCCGACATTACAACTACGCTGCTCTGCAAGAATTGAGCCGAAAACATCAACAGCAGTGCCGCCACGATGCCTGTCACCGCAGCATCAAGGCGTTTCCAGTCAAGCTGTTTGGAAAGCCCATTGACCAGCAGAAACATAAAACTGCTAGCCAGAGCACTGCAAACTATCGTAATGACTTGAGCACTTTCCGCTGATATGTCGCCCGCTAAAAATCCAACTGCTATCACAATGGGAAAACCAAGCGGCCAGTACATTTGCCCCGGTGCATGTAAAACTGCCAGCGAGTCATAAACATCCTGCCCGTATTGGAAGTAGGCATAGGCATCCTGTCCATACAGGCCATCAAACGCTATGCCGGAGAGGATGTGGAGCCGGATTGCCGCGCTGCCCACAAAAATAAGGAGGGCAATACTCCACCGCGCTATGCTGGGAATGGGGTTATTCCTTTTTATACAAGGGCCGCTTGTGGTAACACTTTGACTGAGAAGGTGGTTATCTGGTAAATAGGTTATCGATGAGCCGGGGATCGGGTGTACCCGACCCCTCCGAACTACCACCACTGGAGGGGTGCGGTATACCGCGTCCCATATCAAAACCCGGTTGGCGTCATGACTCCTATTTAAAGGTTAATCTGCACCATGTTGTTCTATAGAATCTAGCCTCAGTCAATAAGTCACCGCTACCATACAGTCTACGCTATAATAGGCCCCAATCGAAACTGTTCTGATATGAAAGTTAGAGAAATAATGACTGATTTACTCCATCCCGACGCGATCAACGCCATTTCATATGGCGATCATGGCAAACCATACGATATTCTCGGCCCCAATCAAGTTGATGAGAAGACGGTTGTTATTCGTGCATTTCGCCCGATGGCGCAGGCATTATGGGTAGTCGATGATGATGGCAATCAGATGGAGATGACACAACTCAGCGAGCAGGGCTTATTTGAAATTGTGTTTGAGGGTGATGTTGAGTCACTGCACTATCACTTTGCGGAAAAGACCTTTGACGACAAAGTGATTGAATTCGAGGACCCCTATCGCTTCCCGCTGTCCCTGACTGATCTTGACCTTTATCTACATTCGGAAGGCCGCCACTGGGAAATTTACAACAAACTCGGCGCACATCCCCGTGAGGTGGATGGTGTGAAGGGAGTGAATTTCGCGGTGTGGGCACCCAATGCACGGCGGGTGAGTGTCGTTGGAGATTTTAATCGTTGGGATGGGCGGGTTCACCCAATGGAACAGCATTCTGACAGCGGCATCTGGGAGCTTTTCATTCCCGGTATTGGGGTTGGCGCAAAATATAAATACGAAATCAAATCACATTTCAATCTTTATCAGGCCGAAAAAATTGACCCGTATAGCTTTCATGCCGAACGACGCCCCAACACTGCCTCGCTTGTGGCGGAACTCGACAGTTATGAGTGGGGCGATGATAGATGGATGGCGGAACGTACCGAAAGCAACCCGCTCACTGCCCCGATGGCGATTTACGAAGTCCACCTTGGCTCGTGGAAGCGCAAAGAAGGCAATGAATGGCTGACCTATCGTGAACTGGCGCGAGACTTAGTGTCCTACGTCAAGGAAATGGGTTACACGCATATTGAATTGCTGCCTATCGCCGAGCATCCCTTTGACGGCTCGTGGGGCTATCAGGTGACAGGCTACTATGCGCCGACCAGCCGCTTTGGAACGCCGCAGGATTTTATGTATTTCGTAGACCAGTGTCACCAGAATGGGATTGGCGTTATCGTCGATTGGGTCCCGGCGCACTTCCCCAAAGATGGTTTTGCCCTGAGTTTCTTTGATGGCACACATTTATATTCCCACGAAGACCCGCGTCAGGGCGAACACCCGGATTGGGGGACCTATATCTTCAATTATGGGCGCAACGAGGTACGCAATTTCCTGATTGCCAACGCCATCTACTGGTTGAAGGAATATCACATTGATGGGCTGCGGGTTGATGCGGTGTCCTCAATGGTCTATCTGAACTTCTCCCGCGAAGATGGGCAGTGGATTCCGAATGAGCACGGCGGCAACGAGAATCTGGCCGCTGTTAAATTTTTGCAGGAAGCCAATCATGTCATCCACGAGCAGTGCCCCGGCGCGATTACCATTGCTGAAGAGTCAACGGCATGGGCACTGGTTTCCCGCCCGACTTATCTGGGTGGATTGGGATTCACGATGAAGTGGAATATGGGCTGGATGCACGATACTCTGTTGTATATGTCCAAAGACCCGGTCTATCGCAAATGGGAGCACAGCAAACTCACCTTCTCGATGGTATATGCCTACAATGAAAACTTCGTCCTATCGCTGTCGCATGACGAGGTGGTGCATGGCAAAGGCTCCCTTATGGGCAAATTCCCCGGCGATTGGTGGCAGAAGTTCGCCCAACTCCGGCTGCTGCACGGCTACCAGTACACTCATCCCGGCAAGAAGTTAAATTTCATGGGAGCTGACATTGGGCAGTTCGCGGAATGGAGCGAATC
>JAKEEQ010000251.1 GCA_022616515.1 Chloroflexota bacterium
AGGCGCTCCACCTGCCGTCTGGATTAACCCACCCCAACCGGTGGCAAATCCATCTTAATCTTTTTTAGGAAGTTGTTTCAACATGCTTGACACATACCGTTATCGTATAATCGTCCTCTTTTAAAATCTGTGTTATGTGGTCCGGTTCTATCCAAGCTCGACGAGAGGCAAATACCATACCAGCACAGTTGTACGCGTACTTTGGGATTGACCTGACGCTTATTGGTCCCTTAACAATCTTTTGCATCATATCGGTTATCTGCCTTGACTTTTCGTACTGGAATAAGCTGGTAACGTCTTCGTCAGTAGGTAGTGGGATACGCCATCCAGATCGCGCACAAAGAGTACAATCTGATGTTGAAGACTCAATGGGACTACCAGAAAGAAGAATTGGCACAATATGTCACCTAACTATAACACCACAATATAAGAACTACACATTAACTGAAAATATGAGCCAGGAATCGAAGTAAACGTTATTAATTTGTATAAAGATAGCACAAAGTAAATTAGCTACCAAATCTGGATGGACTACAACCGTCTCTGACCCCCATCATCGCCGAGGCTGCGGCGGGCTTTCTGGGCGGCTTCCGCAATGTTGGCTTCATAATCCATCGCGGCGTAAAACTCCTGATCATAGGGCCGGATTTTGATGACGACAGGCATCGGCACCGCATGGCCCATAATGATGGCCTGCTGTTTAGTATCAAGGCGGGACAACACCTCACGCAGCCCACCCGCCCCGCTGATGCCGGTCAGCACCGCAACGATGTCGCGTTCATTATCGAGCAGGGCCGTGACGCGCGTACCAATCTGGCTCATGACCTCCTCGTCAATGCCGCTGGGGCGCTGGTCTACCACCAGCATCGTGACGTTGTACTTGCGCAGTTCGCGGGCAATGGTGCCGAAAATGGTCTGGCGGGCCACACCGGGATCGAGGAATTTGTGGGCCTCCTCGATGGTGATGAGTAGCTGGGGCGGAGCCATACTCTTGTCGCCCAGCGAACGCTCAATCTGCTCAACATAATACTCGTGGATGCGCCGCGTCAGGTAGTTGGCGACGAGGATATAAGCGGCCAGTGTGTTGCCGTAGCGCCCGAATTCGAGCACGACGTGCTTTTTCTGTATGATAAGGTTGATAATCTCCTGAACGCTCTGTCCGGTTCCTTCCGGTTTCAGGAATTCCCAGCGTTCAAAGCGGGCCAGTCGCCGCGACAGGGCCGTGATGGATGACGCGCCGTAGTTGGTCTGGGCAATCAGGTCTTCCAGATCGACAGCTTCCATCGTCATGAAGCGCTGAATCCAATCTTCGCCGATGCGTTTGCGCAGCATGTAGGCCACGTCGATCATGGAATCGGTCAGGTCGAGTGTGCCCTTGAGCATTTCGATGTCCTGCGGCTCGATTTCGTTGTAGCCAATCGTCACCACCGAGTCATATTTGGCCTTCCGCCGCCGCGATGATTCCTCATCGAGCGTCAGGATAGTCACTTTGGAGGGGAATAGCTGCTTGAGGCCCTTCACTTTGGGGCCGCGCTCGTCGGCAACTTCCCAGCCATAGTCGTTGTGCATATCGAAGATGAGGTTGACCGCCATGTCACGCTGGATGGTTCCCGCCAGCAAAATTCGCGTCAGGAAACTTTTACCTGTACCGCTCTTGCCGAATACACCCACTGACCGCTCGACCAATCGCAGCAGGTCAAGGTTGATCTGGGTCTGCTCCAGTTCGAGGGGCGCACCGACATTGAAGTGCGTTTCATCTTCTTTGCCGAACACGTCGTTGACATCCTCAACGGTGGCGATCACCGTCTGGGTGAAATGGCTGGGGATAGTTTTGACGGGGCGCGGGGTGCTTGTGTCTTCGTCAATCATCAGCATGGGTGCGACATGAATCGTGCCGAAAGCCGCCGTGCCGCTGTAGACCGCGCTCAAAAACGGGTCAGTTAAATCCGGCGGATTCGCCATCAACGCCGCATTGGTCACATCCAGTTGAATATCCGTCACCATGCAGAAAAAGCGTTTCTGCACCCCGCGCACCACAACATAACGCCCCACCGCCAGACTTTCAATGGATGTATCGCGGTCCAGCTTAACTTTGAGGCCCTTACTGAGTGAACCGCCGACGACAACGCCAATTCGTGTACCTTTTGATAGGGGGTGGCCCTGTGCATCGCGGGGAAACCAGTCATCAAGAGATCGTTGCTGCATATCAAACCTTAACGAATATATGTTCTACTGATATCAGTATAGCCCAAAAAATGACAATCGTCTTTGTGAAGTCATGGCAATTGACGTTAAAATAATAGAGTAGAAGTGGAAGGTTGATAACCATGTTTAACAATGTACACGTACTGATTATAGATGATAACTACGAGGATGCGGACATCCTCAGCGAGATTCTAGGCACCCTGAATGTGACGCATGACGTCATATCCAACACAACGCTCATTAAGACCGAGCTTGATCTGGTGCCTGTGCCATCGGTGGTCTTCCTTGACCTCGAATTGCCCGGCACCACCGGCTTTGAAGTGCTGGATTTGATTCGCAATCACCCGCGACTGGCCGATGTGCCTGTTGTGGCCTACAGTTCGCACAGCACCGAAAAACCCAGCGTCCGCAAATCGGATTTTAGCGGTTTTCTGGGCAAGCCGATCAATGGGCCGCGTGTAGAGGAGTTTTTGCAGCGGGTGCTGGATGGCGAACAAGTCTGGGACCTGTGGTGATTCGGCGATTTCGACATAGCCAGGTCTCCAATTGATGCGATAGTCTTTAAATAGGCTTTTGCTAATCGGGAGAGAATACATGACCACAACATTCAGTCTCGAAGAACTCGAACAGGGATTGGTTGGCATCGACGCATCGCCGTCCAATCATGGCACACTGGAAATGATTGTGTGCCGTCCGGCAGTTGGCGAGCGTAAGCTTCTGGATTCGGGTAACATTGATCTTGACGTTGGGCTGGTGGGCGACACCTGGAAACAGCGCGGCAGCCGTCACACCGAAGATGGGTCTGCGATGATTGAGGCCCAAATCACGCTCATGAACAGCCGCGTGATCCAGCTTATCACACAGGACCGCGACCGCTGGGCACTGGCAGGCGACCAGTTGTACGTGGATTTCAACTTGAGCATAGAAAATTTGCCGCCGGGCCAGCAGCTAGCGATTGGCGAGGTCGTGCTCGAAATCAGCGACAAACCGCATACGGGCTGCGACAAATTCACCAAACGCTTCGGGCATGGCGCTATTCGCTTCGTCAACTCAAAATCAGGTCGGGCGCGGCTGCTGCGTGGGGTCAATGCGCGGGTCATCCAGCCGGGGAGGATTCGAGTTGGCGATACCGTACAAAAAGTCGAGCCAACGACCTGAAACATTGAACCTTTTGCGTGGCAAAGAGATATATGTGGTAAGGGAAGGGCGGCGCACCCTTCCTCATCTTTCGTGCTGGAGGGGACGTTAAACCGTTCCCTCTATTTATTATGGCGATCTAACCACGCTACGATGTCGGCATCCACACCATCGACGAAATCAATCAGGAACGTGCAGCACATGGATGTATCGTGAATGCTGATGAGCATTTCGCCCTGCACATGGTTGATCAACTCCTGTACCGCTTCCAACCCAACCTCGTCTTCACGGCCCGTAATAAAGTAGATGGGGCGGGTGATCTGTTCGACTGCCGGGGCCGTCGTGATGTCCTCGACTTCAAGGCCCACACTGAGCACAGTAATGCTGACGATACCTTCATCCTGTGCCATGATGTTCAGGCCGATGTCGCCGCCAATGCTGGCCCCCACGATGTTGATGCGCTCCGGGTCAACGCCGTCCTGTTCACGCAGCCAATCGACCCATCGTTGGGCATCACTGATGCGTTCTTCGGCGGTGGGTGCATTCTCGCCGCGTCCGGTTTCGCCAAAACCGCGCACATCAACTGTCAGCACCGCGTAATTGGCCTCGGTCAGCATCGGGATGAAGGGTAGCCATTTTTCCTTGACGGCGTTACCGTGATGCATCAGGAGCACTGCCGGGACGCCGCTCTCATCGCCTTCCAGACCTTCCGTGCCGGAATAGAGGCCGTACAAGACCAGCCCATCTTCAGCAGTAATGGTGACAGGCTGCAAATCCGCCTGGGCACTGGCAGGGATAACGGGCAGGGACAGTAAGATCAGCACTACAACGAGAATAAAACGTAGTTTCATGGTGTCCTCAAATTGCATAATGAAGCAATTAACCAATCATGTCTTCATAGTAAATTACACACGGAAATTTGAGTAGGTTCAAAATTTCTTAACAAACCGGGTAAAATGTAGCGGGACAAAAATGGGAAGAGTTGAGTGATATGGACAATCCAGATGGTGCAGTGCAGAAGATTGAGCAGTTGCAGCGCGAGGGTAAATTTGATGAGGCGGCGCGGGTCTACTTTGCCGACCTGACCTGCGATTGGGATGATTTCCCCGCCGATGCACGGGCACTCGATGTTCTGCGTCCCTTTTTCGCCAACGGCATCGACCAGCCGCCTGTTATTGAAGATGGTTTCAACCAGTCGCGGCTGGCGGTTGATCTGGCTCATGCCTTCTTTCACAGGGGCCAACTTACCGATTTTGAGCGGAGCTATGGCGTGGCGTTTGAGCGATACATGTCGCTGAATATCGGCGGCAATTTACAGGGGCATTTAGCCGTCTTCGGTGATTTACTCAAGCGGAGCAATCAACTGGCCCGTGCCGAACGCACCTACCAGTACTCGCTGCGGCTGGCAGGAGACGATGGTCTGGCGGCGGGGAACTGTCACCTGCGGTTTATGGCGCTGTACGTCGAGACCGGGCAGTTGGATAAAGCGGCTGATACCGTCACCCGTTATGAACTGGCAATGCCTGATACCCGTGACCGTGTTTATGAGGATGCGCAAATGGCGAGTCTGCGTATCCAGATGAAGATTGTGCATCAGGGACAACCATTGTCTGATGACGAATGGAAAAAAGTGCTCCCATTGCTACAGCGATATACCCCCGCCTATCAGCGTACCGCTTATTGGATGGGGGAACTCGCGCTGCGCAATGATGATCTGAGTGAAGCCGCCGGATACTTCAACACGGCTATCAATCTGGCAGAGCAAAGATATGCCAATCCCGACCTTACAGCACTTGCTCAAGGCGGTTTGGCAAGGCTGGCAGCATTGGATGAGAATCTGGATAAGGCGCTTGAGATGGCACAAATCAGCGGGGATGATTACGCGATTGCCGAAGTTTATCGCCTTGCGCTGGACCGGGAAAATGCCGTGCAGTATGCAAAAAATGCTTACAAATGGGCCTGGGCGGATGGCTCCCCCTACACCCACTTCTACCAATTGGAACGAGTCAGTAATCTACTCGATGAACTCGGCGAACTCTATCCTCCGATGCAGCCGTTTCAAGTTGCCGCCGCACGTGGCAGTGCGGCGGCTCTGATGGAGTTTTCCAAATCATCCGGGTAACGTTATTATTGACCGCCTGCCTACGGTGTGAGGGACAGCATATATGGCGTCTGACAGTCCATTATCCCATTACCCGATTATTTATTACGCAAAAAGTGAATTGATTAATCTCTGACGAAGGGGAATAACAGCCAAACAGGTCATTTACCCCTCCGGTCCTGGCGGACCACCTCCCCGCCAACGGGGAGGAATGGAATGTTGTGGGATTGGGGCCGCGCAGGCATACGATTTGAGTGGTTGTCCGGGCATTCGTAAGCCTGTCATCACGGTGACACAAAAGTCTCCCTCGCTTGCGGGGGAGCTTTAGAGGGGGTATATTTCACATTTTGCGTTTATTCAAACTGCATAAGGCTTTCGTTGATGAGCCATGAAGCACTGCTTTGCGTGGTTCACCTCTGAGAAATTGACATCTCACAATAATTCTCGTCAAAACTCTCAATTCCACATGGGGCGCTTGCTGTTATGATGGCATACTCAAATCTTGACCGATACCCCGAAGGTAGTACATGAAACGCCCGATATTTGTGGTCGGGACCGGGCGCAGCGGCTCGACCATCTTCTATAAGCTGCTCGTTAAACACCCGCGTGTCGCCTGGACATCCGGTATTACCGATCATTATCCGCACAATCTGTCTTATCACCGCCTGATGCTGACGCTGCTGGATGTGCCGCTCGTTGGGAAACTGGTGGAGCGGCGTTTCCCTGCCGGGGAAGTCTATAATTTCTGGGAAAATCATGTGCGTGGATTTCGCCGTCCGTATCGTGATTTAACTTCCGACGATGTTACCGCAGCCGTGAAACGTGATTTGCCGACTGTGTTTGAGCAGCTTGTCACCGCCAAACGCCAGCAGCTAGTCCATAAGTTGACAGGCTGGGGGCGGATTGCCTTTTTGCACGAGATTTTCCCGGATGCGCTGTTCATTCATATTGTGCGCGATGGTCGAGCAGTAGCTTACTCGCTGACACAGGTTGATTTCTGGGACGGCTGGCAAGGGCCGCAACACTGGCGCAGCGGCGAGTTAACCCCGGAGCAGCGGGCCGTGTGGGCCAAACACGGGCAGTCATTTTTTGCACTGGCGGGCCTGCAATGGAACATCCACATGACCTCGATTGAGCGGGGCAGGCAGGTGTTGAATGACAGTCAATTTTTTGAATTCAAGTATGAAGATATGTGTGCCGATACAACCAGCATCTTCCGTCAGGTTTGTGATTTTTGCGAACTGGATTGGACACCCGGCTTTGAAGCCATGCTGCGCCGCAATCCGCTCAACAACACGAATTATAAATGGGAAACTGAACTGACCCCCCAACAGCAGGCGATCTTGAATGATGTGATGAGGGCGGGGCTGGTGCGTTATGGTTACGTCTAGACCGATCCTGCTCATGAGCCGCAGCGTGCCCCCCGCTATTTCCGGCACGGCCTCGATTGTTGGCAATCTGGCCCAGCAATTTTCGCGTGATGAGATGGTTATCGTCGGCTACCGGGAACTCGGTAGGCCACCCGCTGACTGGTCGCCGGACTATCCGCGCTTGCGCTATGCCGGGGTATTTTCGACCCACCGGCGCGGCGAAGAATGGCGGCGGCGGTTGCAGATTCCGGTGCTGCTGCTGGTCGCGGTGTGGACGGCGATTGTGTCACGCTGCAAGGTTATTGTGGTAGTGTATCCTTCGCCCTATTTTTTACTGGTGGGCTATCTGGTCAGCCGTATCACCGGCAAGCCCCTGATTGCCTACTTCCACAACACCTTCCTCGACAATCGCCCGAATAGTGCCTTTGCCCGCTGGCTGCAACAGCGTGTTTTTCGCCATGCGCGGCGCGTGCTGGTCATGAGTGAGGGGATGCAGCAATTTTTCCGCGAACGTTATCCCGACCTCGACACCATCCCGTTGCAGCACAGTTTCAATGAACCGCTTGAACCGTATGCCCCGCTGTCCTCACTGCATAATCCGGTGCGCCTGTGTTTTGCAGGGAGCGTGAACACCACCTGTGCTGATGCGTTATCTCGCATGGCGGCAGTTATCAACCGGCGGGAAGATGTCGCCGTGACGCTGTTTACCTCTAACACGGCTGACTATCTGGCGACGGTTGGTTTTACGGAAAACGACCGTGTACGTTTTGCTTCTGTGCCATATACTGTGGTGCGCCGGAATCTGAAGGAAGCTGATATACTGTTGTTACCGCATGGTTTTGTCAGCAAATTTTCAGACGAGGAAATACGCACTATTTTCCCGACAAAGTTGATTGAGTACCTTGCCAGCGGACGCCCGATACTGGCTCATCTTCCGGCGGACAGTTTCCTGTGTGACTTTCTGCGCCGTCATGAGTGTGCGCTGGTAGTCAATGTGCCAGCTGAAGCAGCGGTCGAGGAGGCACTGGATCAACTAATTGGGGATGAGGGATTGCGCAATCGCCTGTCAAAAAATGCGCTGGCAGCGGCACAGATGTTTTATGCGCCGATTGTTGCCGACAAACTGCGAAAAATTATTCATGAGAGCCTGGCTGATGAGTAATATCGTCATCTATCGTCCACAAGAAGACTCCGCCGCCGAAGCGGTGCACCGCCCATCCCCGCCTTTTTTGATATTGATGGGGATCGGAATACTCATCTATCTGATAAATCCGGGATTGCCCTTGCTGGGGAGAGCAGGTATCGGGATGACCGTTCTGGGTGGGACGCTCTTAGTTATGCAATACCCCTATCTGGGGGTCGCAGGAATTGTAGCACTGCTGCCACTTGAGCGTGTTTTTCCGGGAGTACCGTTCTTCGGCACACCCACGGTCGCGCTTGGGGTGCTGACGGCTGTCGCATTTGTGCTGCATATCATCGCCGACAAAAAAGAGCGCCGCTACATTATTTACGTGGAATATGTGCTGGTACTGGGCTTTCTGTACCATATCTTTATCTCGAACCCGGAAGCGGCATGGTTGACTCCGCGTAATCGAAACTGGTTTATCACTTACTTTCAGCTAACCACGCTGCTGATTATTGCCTCCGAACTGATGACCCCTAAACGCCAGAAACTGGTAATGATCTTATTTCTGGCAGCAACCACCCTCGCGGCACTGGATGCCTATACCAGCTTCAGCGGCGGTCTGACGCCGGTGAATGGTGAATATCTGACGTCATCGGTGCGCCGTGCTCGCAGTGCCGGATTGGACCAGAATCCCAACACGCAGGCGTTTTACTACAATGTCGCGTTTGTGTTTGCAACATATTTGTACCGCCAATATAAGGGCCTCTGGCGGCATCCCGTTTTCATCGGGGCACAGGCCCTGCTGGTGTTGGGCGTCATGTCTACGGTGTCACGCGCCGGGTTCCTGACGATGATTGTGGTGGTGTTCATGAGTTATTTCGGTTATCCCTTCCTCACGGCCCAGCGCGATGATGTCACCGGACGCGGTCGGCAGTTGCAGACACTGTTTTTCTCGATCATCGGGATGTTGTTCATCGCCCAGTTTGTTGTCCCGGCTACTTACTGGAACTACATCTCGGAGAGTTTGATTAATCTGGATGATAGCAGTCTGGATGCCAGTGCGGCTGCACGGCTCCAGCTAGCCGAATCCGGTATCAACCAGTGGATTGACCATCCGATATTCGGCATCGGCATCGGTCAGTTTGCAGTGCTATATCGCAACACCCACAACATGTATGTCACGATTCTGGCCGAAACGGGATTAATCGGCTTTGTGCTGTTCTTCGGGTTGATCATCTCCGCATTTGTGTCCACCTTCATGACGGCTATCAAGGCCAAGTCAAGAGACATTTCGATGTTGGCGGCAACATGGTTTATTGTGGTGGTGGTGGTTCTGTTCCGAGGCCCAACCGCCAGCACATTGCATTATGACAAACTGATGTTCGCCATGCTGGGCATCGCCGTTAATCTGCGGCGCTATGTGGATTACGAAGGACCTATTGAGGATATGGAGATGTGATCGTTTTCCTTATCGGCCAACTGAGTCGGGGTGGAGCCGAACAGCAGTTGTATTATGTACTGCGACACCTCGACGAACCCGCCACTGTCATCAGTCTGGCCCCGGACGGCTATTGGGAAACACCCATTCGCGAACTGGGCCACACCGTTATCGCCTTACCGCGCCGTTCCCGCTTCCAAGTGAGCCGTATCTGGCAGATTCGCCGCCTGCTGCGACAGTTGAATCCTGATGTGGTGCATCTCTTTTTAGATAGTGTCAGCGGATTTTATGTGCGGCTGGGGGCACTTGGATTTCACCCATTTGTCGTCAGTGAACGCTCCCATCCCAATTATCATCCGGGCTGGTATCGCCGCCTGCTGCCCTTCCTGAATCGCTTCGTTGATGCCATTATTTGCAACTCGCAGGCCGCCCGCGAGGAAATGATCCGCCAGAAGATGGCCCCACCCGGCAAAATTCACATCATTCCCAATGGGCTGGACCTCGCCTGCTTTTCGCCCGCCACACGTCCCCACAACCCTCTTACCGTCGGCATTGTCGCCCATCTGACTCCTGTCAAAAACCCGGCGCGATTTGTGCGGATAGCGGCACGTGTACATCAAGAAATGCCGGATGTGCGATTCGTCATGATCGGGGGAGGCGTATTGCGGGATGAGTTACTCGCACTCATCAATGACCTGAACTTAAACGGAGTCGTCGAACTGCTCGGCGAGCGCCCCGATGTACCGGACCTGCTCCAGCAGATGGATGTCTTTGTGCTGACCTCCAATCTGGAAGGCACACCGAACGCTGTTCTGGAAGCGATGGCAAGTGGACTGCCCTGTGTGGTGACTGATGTTGGCGACTGCCGTATGTTGATTGAAGAGAGCGGGGCGGGATTTGTCGTGCCCGTTGATGATGAGGCAGGGCTGGCGGACCATGTCGTTAAGCTCCTACGGGATGTCGAGATGCGTGGTGAGATGCAGGCAAAGGCACTTGAATTTGTGCAGGCGTTCAGCACCGAACAGCTTACTAAAAACCATCTGGCAGTCTATGACAGGCTGCGACGGATCACTCCCCTACCATGAGCTGCGCTATTCGCTGACGACCCATCCCGGTGTTATACTTTCATTCGGTACCCAAAACTTTCCATTGATATAGAGCATTCTGGAGATTAAAAGATATGTTTCGATACACGCGCGTGATTATTGCCTTGATTTGTATCACCCTTATCAGCACGGCGGGCGCTCTGGCCCAGGACCCGGCCACCGAGGTCGGCGTCGCTGTGCCCGGACAAAACGTCATCGAAATTATCGGGCAGATTGATCAAAGTCTGTTTAACCTGACTACGTATGGCTATGTCACCCACATTGAAGGCATTCCCGACGAAGAACTCTTTGCCGAGGGAACCGATCCCCTGTTGCGCGATGCCTCAAATGCACGGTTCACCATCTGGGGCGAAGGTCAGTCGAGTGGGCGGGCCGTCCATAACAACATTTTTGCATCAACAGTGAACGCTTCACTTGAATTCTACTACAGCGAGACACCCGTTGGCGCTAGTTTCGATACGCCTGAATCGTTTGCCGGTGGTACACAAATTGCCGTATTATCGGCTCGTCTTTACAGTGTACTTAACGTTCAGGAACCCAATGTTGGGGTGTTGATGGTCACGAGCGACAGCGCTCAGGATGTAGCCGAGCCATTCACCATTGGCGACCAGAGTTATACGCTGGGTCATGTAGGACTGCTGCATCGCTTCACACTGTTTGGGCAGGGCTTCCGATCTTCAACGGAACCGCTGACTGCACAGTACTTTTTCGGCGGGTATGCTGTACTGGTTGGCGATAGTGAGATGGCGGAATAGCTCTCGTGAGTATTTCCGATGAGCTTTCGAGGCAATCTCCGCCGGAAAGAGGATGGGATTCGTGCAGACTCGGCGAGGTTTGATAACCCGGTTATCTCGACAGCCGCAAACGCTGAACAATGCGCCCTACACGGCTTGGGCGGGCAAGTATTCGCATGATGACAGCGAATGTGGCAAAATAAATAGACTTTAGTACCTGATTGCATACTGGAGGATAACCTCTTGCCAAGTAGACGTTTGACAGACGAAGAATTTTTGGTTGCCGGTATTGGTGGCCTGGGTCTATTGTTGATGATCCTGGGCGGCCTGACCCTGGGGTTTGGCACCAATGATGGTGGCGATGCCCAACTATTCTTATTTGCTGGCGCGTTTTTGATGATCCTTGCCATTGTTTTGTGGCTGTTTATTACTCGCCCGTGGGAATCGTATGATGATCTGAAAACCGCCTACTACACAGGCCATGATCATCATGATGACGAGCACGTTGAAGCAGTGGTAGTCGCAGCACCTGCTGAGGTCGTGCCGTCCGAGGTTGCTCCCAAAGCCGCAACACGTAAAGAAGTTGAAGAAGCCGTCGCTACAGTGGATGAGGCTGAGGTCGAAGAGGTCGCGGAAGTCGCTGAAGAAGCGGTGCAGACCGAAACCCCCAAAGAGGTGGAAGAAGTCATGGCCGCCGTTGACGACACCAGCGAAGAACCACCCGACAAGGTGATCATTACCGGGGAGGCGACCGAACAACAAGCTAAAGAAGCCGTCGAAGATGCGATTGAAAAGGAATCTCTTCCTGTTCCTCCGGCGACAGGTGAACCACAGGACCTGCGGGCTATTCAGGGTATTGGCCCCAAGACTCAGGACGCGCTTTATGCTGAGGGCATCACCACCTATGCCCAGATGGCCGCGCTGAGCGCTGCGGAGTTGGAGACGATTGTCAAAGAAAAACATGGCGTACGCATCCGTGCTGGCGCTACCGGCTCATGGCCCAAGCAGGCCCAATTCCTGGCCGATGGTGATACCGACGGACTGGCAGCTTACCAGAAAACACTATGACCGACGAGCAGCACATTCCCGAAGACTTGGAGCCACTGCCCGATCCCGAAACGCCGCTGTCTGACCTGGTTGACGAAGACGTTCTGGCATCGGACGAGGAGTTGGATGATAGCCATGTGGAGACACGGCGCATTCGCCCGGATGAGGATGAATTTCTGGACGCCGAAGCAGATGAACCGGAACACGTGCGGGGCGGAGCCGAAGAACTCCCCCCGGAGATGGTGCGCCATCAAGTTGGCAGCCGCTGGACCATTCTGCCGCTGGCGTTTGGATTTATCGGAGCGGGGGTGTTATTGCTGGCCGGGAACTTTATTGAGGAGATTGAGGTAAGTGTTGGTTCGGGTATCATCATTATCCTCGGAACGCTGGTATTAACCAATCTGTTTCGCTTCTTTGAGAGCGGGCGACGGGATCGCGGCCTGTTTTTTATCGCTATTGTACTGCTGTTATGGGGTGTTCTGGTAGCAATGGACAATCTCACCAACAACCGCTTCCAGATAGAGAATTACTGGACACTGTTGGGGGCGGGCATCGGTTTCGCATTCATCATCACCTTCCTGTTTGAGCGTACTCATCAGGTGGGGCTGATCTTTCCGGGGATACTGCTCATTGTCGCCAGCGGCGTGGGCGTAATGATGACACAGGGGCTTATCCAGCAAGGTTTTCAGGAATTTCTGGTGGATTACATGCTGCTCATTGTGGCCCTGATTGGCTTATCCCTGATTCCGGTGGCCTTGCGGGAACGGTAATGCACGTTGCCATTGATGCCAGCCCGACCACGCGCACCCGTCGTACGGGTACTGAAAATTACGCGCTGCAATTGATTCGCCATCTCGTCGCGATTGACGTGGTGAACCACTACACCCTCTATTTTCGTGAAGACCCACCCGCTGATCTGTTTCCCGATGTGGAAGATGTCCATCAGCGGGTCTTGCTGTTTCCGCGCCTGTGGACCCATCTACGTTTTGCCGGGGACCTGTGGCTGCGGCGGCCAGATTTAACCTTTGTCCCGGCCCATACCCTGCCGCGTTTTTTCCCCGGCAAGGCGGTGGTGACGATTCATGACCTCGGCTACAAACATTTTCCCGATGCCCACCCTGTCCGTGAACGCCAGTATCTGGACTGGTCAACCCGCCACAGCGCCAACCGGGCCACAATGATTCTGGCCGATACCCATGCCACGCGCCGCGACCTGATAGAATTTTATGACATCCCCGACGAGAAGATTCGTGTGGTATATCCCGGCGTGGATGAATCACTGCGCCCGGTCAAAGACGAGGCGAGTTTGCAGGCTGTTCGCGCAAAATATGGCCTGCCGCAGCGCTATCTG
The DNA here is from genome assembly GCA_022616515.1 of Chloroflexota bacterium. Lineage (GTDB taxonomy): Bacteria > Chloroflexota > Anaerolineae > Aggregatilineales > J027 > JAKEEQ01. The sequence continues at coordinate 13,616 of JAKEEQ010000251.1, forward strand.
TTTTTCCTGAGCACCCTTCAGCCGCGCAAAAATGTGGCGCGACTGGTGCGGGCTTTCCAGCAGTGGCATCGCGACACCAGCCACACCAACGTTCATCTGGTGCTGGCGGGGCAAAAAGGTTGGCTCTACGATGAAAGCTGGACGGCAGGCGTGGAAAATCTCATCATGCCCGGCTATATCCATGATGAGGACATCCCGGCCCTCTACAGCGGGGCACTGGCCTTTGTATTTCCGTCCCTGTTTGAAGGATTCGGTTTTGGGGTGGTCGAGGCCATGCAGTGTGAGACGCCCGTCCTGACCGCTAACACATCATCCCTCCCCGAATTGGCAGGCGATGCTGCCCTGCTGGTTGACCCGCTGGATGTTGATGCCATTGCGCAGGGCATTGACCATCTTGTCAATGGTGCCGCATTGCGCAAAACCCTTGTTGAACGCGGCAAACAGCAGGTAAAAAAATTTACATGGGAGAATACTGCCCGGCAAACGCTTCAGGTTTTTGAAGAAGTTGTCCGCCGCTAATTTAACACACCGATTCCGCGTAGAGAAAGCGCATCTGGGGCAACATATCTGGGCCATGTATAATAACCAGCACAGACAACCAATGAAACGAGACGCAAATGACACGCCGGACGTGGATTCCAGGTCTGCTGGCTTTAATCATCATTATTTTCGTGGCGCTAGGTTCATATCTACTTCTGGCAGGCGATGAATCCAGCCCAGATGAGAGCGCCACTGCGACAAGCCAGGCACAAGCAACGCAGGTTGCCAACACCTCAGCGCCGCCTACGTCGCCACAATCCACCGTCGCGGAAGAGGATCGTGGCACGATGACCAGCAGCCCGGCCCCGACTGAAACGACGACCGGTACGCCCGGTGCTGCTACGCTGACGGCTGTCGAAATGGTCACACCAGAAATTGAAACCGGCGGCACGGATGGCGAGCTGCCGACGCCGGTCATCAGCAACATCCCAACGCAGGTCGCGGTGGTGGTGCGGGATGACCAGACGGGGCAAATTATCGGCGATGGGAATTTGCGCGTATTTGCACCGGACAACGTAACTTATCCCGAAACCGCACTGGTAGAACTAGAACTGCGTTTTCGCAGCCAGTATATTACACCGACCCCCTTTGGCTTTGAGATCACCCGTGTCCCGGTCATTACCGCCACGCCGGTACCCGGACGCCCAACCCCGACTGAAGCCATCCCCATCTATGAAGAGTTGAATGTCCAATTTTTTGACCTGATGGGGGCAACGCTGTTTTGTCTGGATCTCAGTTTCGAAGGCTGTGACAGCGAACCAAATGGCGACATCGATTCCGAAAAAGCCCGCCCGATTAATCTTGAGGGGACCAACTGGCGCTGGATTCTGGCCCCTAACAGTGCGGCACAGGGCCTTCAAAATCTGGATGTCCGCCTATGGACGGTCGATGACCAACAGCGCGTTAACGAGGTATGGAATTATGCCTTCAGCATTGAGGTGAATCCTGGCCCGGTAGCGGCTGGCGAGGAGGACTCCATTGATCAGTGGCTCCCCGTGATTGCCATCTCCATGAGTGTCATTGCGATTGCATCCATCATGGGTGTCGTGGGCTGGCGACGATTCCACCTGCAACGCCAACCGCGCATTTTCATCAGTTATCGCCGTCAGGACAGCCAGGGATCAGCCGGACGCCTCTATGACCGCCTGCGTGAACGTTTCGGTGACGGCACTGTTTTCCGCGATGTGGATACGATTGGCGCGGGTGCGGATTTCGTGAAAGATATTCATGATGCCATTGAACACTGCGACATTGTCATTGTGGTAATTGGTAATAAATGGCTCACCGTTGGCGACGACAAGGGCAATTTGCGTATTCATGATCCCGATGATTTTGTCCGCCTCGAACTGGCAACCGCACTGGCAAAAGATAAACGTGTGATCCCGGCGCTGGTCGATGACGCTATTATGCCGGATGCCGAGATATTGCCCGAGGATTTGCGTTCGCTGGCCTTTCGCAACGCTGTGCATATTCGCAATGACAGTTTTGATGATGATGTAAAGCGTCTGTTACGGCATTTATACGAGGATAAATAGCAGTTTCTTATGCCCCTATAAGAATTCTACTGTACCCTATAGAATAGGGCACAGGTACCTCGTATTTAAATTGAGGAGAAATCATGAGCGAACGGGTCGTCATTCTAGGTGGCGGAGTTGCTGCCGGATATGCCGCAAAAAAATTCATGGAACAGAAATTAGACTCTAACAACCTGACCATTGTTTCGGCGGATGACCGCCCTCCTTATGACCGTCCACCGCTCTCTAAGTCGGTGCTGGCAGGCGAAAAATCACTGGACGATATTTACATAAACCCCGCAAATTTTTACGAAACCAACGGAATTCATCTCGTACTCAACACCCGCATCAAAGAGGTTAATCTGCGCAGCCGGATGCTCGTCTCAGCACGAAACGAAATGATTGGCTATGACAAGCTCATCATTTGTACCGGGGCGCGGGTTCGTAAACTTAATATACCGGGCAGCGAGTTGGAGGGTATTTATTACCTGCGCTCTGCCAGCGATGCCGCTCGTTTGCTGGAGGCCAAAGCCACTGCTGAAAATGTGGTAGTGGTCGGTGGCGGTTATATCGGAATGGAAACCGCGGCTTCCCTCTGCGCTGATGGCAGGACGATAACAATGGTGTTCCCCAACGAATACTTGCTGCCTGCGGTGCTGGCCCCGAGTATGGCCGACTTTTTTGAGGCTTATTATGAATATAAAGGCGTAACCATTCTTAAAGGTGTCTCAGCGACCGGATTCGCCGGGGAAAAGGGCCAGATAACCGGGGTTGAAGTGGACAGCGGCGAGATACTGCCTGCCGACATGGTAGTGGTGGGGATTGGCGTTGAACCCAATGTTGAATTGTTCTCGAACAGCGGCCTTCATATTCAGGATGGCATCATCGTAAACAAGTATCTCGAAACCAATCGTGCCGGAATTTACGCGGCGGGAGATGTCGCCAATTATTACGATATTTTTTTCGATAAACGCCGCCGGATTGAACACTGGCAGAATGCCATCGATCAGGGGCGGCATGTGGTGGCAGATATTATGAGCAACAAGCGTAAACGCCGCGATCATTTTGCTTCTATTCCTTACTTTTTTTCTGATATTTTTGATCTATCGTACGCTCTATGTGAAATTAAAAAGCAACGTCAGCATCCCATTGAAAAGACTGAACATCAATGCTAAAGCGTGTGTACAAGATGCGTTTGAGTAAATGAG
>JAKEEQ010000252.1 GCA_022616515.1 Chloroflexota bacterium
GATTTTGCAGCAATATCCCAATGTGACCCCTGCTGATTTCCGTGCGAACAGCAATCTGGGTACGGGTCGGGAGTAGTTCTCGACATCTGAAAGTTTAACCCCTCAGATAAGCAGACAGACACTCGCACTGACGCGGGTGTCTGTTTTCTATACCCGGTCAGGAATCATCACATATTCCCACCAATTGTTTTTGATGCCCAACGTTTCGCCGGAAACATGTGGGAGATGCCGCATCCACCACATATGATGCAGCCGAATATTACCCCCGCCCCACTCCTCGCTGTTGACCATGCGCTGTTCGCGTAGTAGCTGGGGGAAATGATACCAGTCATCACAGTAGGATGGCACAGGACGCTTATTGCCCCAATCATAATCACGCTCACTATTGGGTGCAAAATGCACGTTGCCACATTCAGCCTGTCCGGGAAATTTTTTATCATAGCGGATAAACTGCTGATAAAGATTCTGGTGGTCAGGGATATTGCGCCAGACATGATTCATAATGGATTCGATGCGATGGCCCATGTTCTCCAGCATTTCGCCCACACCCCGCTCATAGTTGTAGCCCATAATGACAAAACGGCGATTTGCACGAAGTGTGCCTTTTAGAGGTGGTGCATTGCACCAGAAAGCATCCGGTCCAGCCATCAGTGACTCATAGTAGCCAGCATAGGGCATGCCAAACAGCCAGACTTCATCAATTTGATTGGCGTTAATCCGGTCAACCATCTTGAATTCATCAACAAGGCGCAAATAATCAACCGCATCGGGTTCGTGAAATGGCTGTTTGTTACGCATTATCCCCAGCAACGTGGCGTCATCGTACACATACCCGTCTTTTTTGACCGGATAGCCACTAACTTCGATGCGCTCCACAATCTCATAATTCACGTAGCCATAACTGGCCTGCCGCATGTCGGCAATATAATTAGTCGCCAGCATATCGGGGTTCGACCAGTGCCGGAACAATTGAGATAATTTCCGGCTGTCTTCGCTTTTTACAACGGGATTGTGAATGATTGAAAGTACGCGCACTTTGATAGGTTCTACGTCGTATGCGGTTGTTTGCGGGGCGGGTTTGGGGGCAGGCGGGAAAATCGTCCGGATGAGTTGGTTGAGCAGCTTGTCCATATTGAGCCTTTCTGACCCTGCCCTATCCCCTCTGTCGCTAGCGCGACATCTCCCCATGAATGGGGAGAATTGGGGATAGCGCCATTTTATCAGCAGCATTTCCGGCGGCGAACGCCCAACGGGGCGGACCGACGTGCCCGCCCGTTTGTACGTCCGTCCGCTATCGAATCATTCTGTCGTTGAGTCTTCTACATCCAATGTTAGCTCATATTCCCCGGAGCCACCAAAGCGCGTGGCACGAATAATGAATGTACCGGCGGAATTCGGCGTAAAGCGCAGTACCGAATCGGTGTTCTTCAAGCCTTCAGGTGGATTGTTTACATCGTCATTATTGACAACTTCATTGTAGTTGACATCCAGCAGCAGGATCATCGTATCGAGCATTTGTCCCTGCGACACATCTTTCATGGTGATGACAATGCGGTCACCTGCTGATGCGCGGAATGTATAGTCATGCTGCGGACTGTTATTATCTAACATGCCGCGCACGGTGGAGCCGTGCACAATTTCACCGCCGGATGCCGTCACCGCAACGGTAGAGCCTCCTTCGGGTGACGGGCGACCCGGCAGCGGTAACACGCCTGATCCCGTAAATTCGAGGGCTTGAACTTGCGCCGAACCTGTATCAGGATTCGTTTCGGCAAAATACAGGACTCCATTCGCGTCAATCACCATACCACCCGGACTGAGGTATTCACCGGGTTGGAATAGTCCACCCCGCTCACTTTGATAGGGGAAGCCAAATCTATCGACGAGTTCGCCGAGGTTGGTAAACTGCAAGAAGCCTTCATTTTCCGTGGAAATGACGATTAATTCCTGCGGTCCAATGGCAATATCGGTGGGAACTGCGCCGGTGATTAGTTCTTTGGCGACGTTAGGAACCAGCAAAGAGCCGTCCGAATCGAGAATATTGAGTCCACCTTGTTCCCCCACAAGAAAAATGGCCTCGGTATAGATGTTATTGTCCAATCGAATCCCCTGCAACTCAGGATTAATCGAGGCAAGGTCGATGGTATTCAGCAAATTGCCGAAAGAATCAAAGCGATACAGGCGGTCACGGGGGTCTACGCTGTGCCCTTCTGAAACAGCCCATACGTTATTCTGGCGCGTCACGGCGATAGCTTGCGGCATATTCTCAGCAAATTGACCGGGCTGTTCACCGGGTGTCCCCCAACCACGCACATAATTACCCACCCGGTCCGTCACCATGATACGGTTATTATCACCGCTGGCATTGGCGAAATACAGGAGCGCATCACGCGGACCAAGGGCGACATCAACGAGATTGTCATCATCGGCGATGGGTCCCAGAAAGTTCACAAATGATCCATCATTTTTGTTGATTGCCAGAATACCGCTTGGCCCGGCAGCGACGTACATGATGTTGAAGTCATCATAGGTGAGTCCACCTAGTTCCAGTGGTCGAGTTTCAGTCTGGGTGGTTTGGTACTGCCACAAAACGCCACCATCATCGCCAGGGACGATTTCCAACGGATTGGCAAGGTCAGCCGATAAGGTGAACTCGGCGGACTGCATAATCTGGATGAAGAGATTGCTGCCGTCATTGATCCACATGCCTCTTTCGGCAAGCCCTCTCACAACCGCCAGTCGCGCACCGGGTATCGTCAGTAACGCCACGCGCGTGTAGATGGGGCTGTCGGGAAGTTCGAAATCAATTGAGTAACCTGTGCTGTTGCCAAACGTAACCGTTTGGGCCGGGTCAATGGTCACGCCGCTTGGTGCAAAGCGGGCCATTTGTCCCTGAAGTTGATTGGCATTTTGGATGCCCATGCTGTTGTAGGTTCCCAGCGTAATGGTGATAATCAGTCCTGTCGGAGGTTGAAAGTTTTTGGACGCTTCAATATCGGCAGGCGTACCGGCGATAAGCCGCTCTGACGAAACCTCAACCGTCCAATCTGCCGGGATATCAAAACTAATCCCGAAATCTTCATTGTTGTAGGTAACAAAACCATCACCACTCTGGGCATAAGTGGAGACAAGGGGTAACAGGAGAACAACCAGAATAAGCAGTAGACGCTTCACGCTTCCCTCACAGAATCATTACAAAATATCATTGGTTGCACCAATTTTAGCCGCAAGTCGTGGCTGGATTAACAGGCGTTGAAAAAACGTGTTGTGGACGAAGGGCAAGCGATGGTTAGTCTAAAATCGCTTTTACACGAAATTGACCATTTTCTTGATCTGGAGCATTAGCAAGAATCTCATCGCGGGTCAATGTCTGGTGTGGTTCATCTTCGCGCATGACATTACTCAGTGACAACACTGAAGCCGTCGCCGGAATTTCATCCGTATCGAGTTGTTTGAGTTCTTCAAAGTAATCCAGAATTGCCGATAACTGTTTGCCGTAGCGCTCAATTTCTTCGTCCGTCAACTTAAGTTTTGCCAGTTCGGCAATGTGTTCAACATCTTTATGAGTTAGAGACATCGGTTTTCCTTCCTGAAATTCGTGCCGCCATTATATGAATTATCCTTCGCGAAGTCTATGTTTTACTGACACAGACCTAACATGTGATATAAATGTAAGTAGATCAAGGACTCATCCAGGGCGCAATTCATGGTAAATCGATTCAACATCAATCAACAGTTTGACGAAGCCTACAAACTTGTGCAGGCAGGTAGGACTCGTCAGGCGCGTGAAATTCTGGAAGCGATCACCCACTTTGCCCCTGACCATATTGACTCACTTATTCTACTTGGTTACATCTCCCCACCTATACAGGCTCGAACTTATTTTGAGCTAGTGCTTCAACTCGACCCGGCCAATGTTTATGCGCAACAGGGACTGCTAGAACTTGAACAGCAACGCCAGCGCAGGTTTACCGGTCTGTTGATTGTGGCCGTTCCGATAGCGATTCTGTTGATGTGCGGGGTGTCGTATGTTGCGATTAACATATTTGATCAGTTTGAACTGAGTAACACAACGCCAACGGTGGAAATGGTCGATTTTACGGACACCGCCACCATAACAGTCACTGCGTCAATGACATCCACAGCCAGCAATACACCAACCCTGTTTACCAGTACGCCCTCGGAAACGCTGCGCCCTACACCACGCCAGTTTATTCCACCAACGATGACTTTTACGCCATCAAATACGGTAACACCAAGCCTCACTGAAACTCTGACAGAAACACCAACCACTACCGAGACCATAACCATTACTGAAACAGAAACCCCTGATGAAACTTTGACGCTGACATTGATGACTGTGACAGGCTCGGCGACACAAGCCACATCGATGGATTCTCCGACCGCGACATTTACAGAGACGGTCACAGCAAGTGCGCCAACGAGCACCTTTACCGAGACTTTAACCCAAACAGAGACCGTAACACTCACCGGGGCACAGACAATTACGGAAACGTTAACGGAAACACCCTCCGAAACTGCGACATTGACGGAAACGCACACTGAAACGCCAACTGAAACCGAAACCTTGACAGAAACGCCGACTGGCAGTCAAACCATAACGGTAAGTGTTTCGGCGACTTTTACCGAGACGCCTACATCGACTTTCACGAATACACCAACACCGACGGCCACATTTACCAATACACGCACACCATCGGCTACGCGCACGCCTTCACCGTCGGATACGCTGGCAGGGCCGTCCGATACGATAGCGGGTCCATCTGATACAGCTACCCCATCCGATACACCAACAGACACCCCAACTGATGACGGTAGCGCGACAGCCACATTCACGCCATCCGCAACGCGCACCGGGACATTGACGGTAAGTGTAACTTTCTTAACCATTGTTAGTGGATATAGTGCTTCCGAGGCAGATGCGCTGTCTTTGGTGGTGACCATCAATGAACAGCGATGCGAGCGTGGATTGAAGCCGATGTTCCTGAATCCCACCCTCAATAATGTGTCAGAGACATTGACATTTGACGAAGACTTGCTCATCAGTGTGATGAGTAGGGATGCTTCAGAGATGCGCGTTGTTCGCCGAAACGGTCAGTGGCTGCTTGAGTTCGGCAGCCAGCGAATTGCCGGAGTGACCTGTGAGATGCTGGGATACGGGCCATCAGCGAAATGACAACGTGCTTGTGCGCGAAAAATCTATCGTGATACACTGTAGAAGGGAGCACAACAGGAGGGAATGAGATTATGGGTCAACGAAGCCGCCAAAGGCAACGTGCGCCGCGTGAATATAAACTTCAGCCACATCCAACGTTTAAAGCTGACATTGGTGAAGAAAACTCCGTAAAACAGGACCCAATCCTGTATCTTCAGCAGACGTTAGGGAATCATGCCGTGCAGCGGTATCTGGACAAGACCGACGGTAAAGTTCAACGCAAGATGGGTGATGGGCATGATTTGACCTCGCCACGCTTTGCGGGCAATTCCACTCTGGAAGCTGCTTATGACCATGAAACGCTGGTCAGCAGGGTGCAGAACCATACAGGGGACCCGGTACGCCTTATTCAAGAGTCGCTGCTCCAATTGGGGTATCAGCTTCCAGAGCATGGCGCGGACGGCATTTTTGGCAGCGAAACAGATAAGGCCATCCGCCAATTTCAGGAAGATCATGCGGCAAAGATAGATGGCATTGTTGGCCCGGAGACAATGGGTCTGCTGGATAAAGCCGACACTGCTCCGGGTACAAAGCCACCCGGAACCGAACCTCCCGGCACGGAACCGCCGGGTACGGAACCCCCCAAAACGGAACCGCCGGGAACCGAACCACCTGAAGTGACACCAAAGTCTAAAGCACTTCAAATGGTGGATCAATTTGAAGCGGACACTTCCTCACCACAGGCTTTTCCAAAACTCAGCAAATCCGAAATTATCAAGGGACTGCGGCAGCGAATCGAGAATCCTGAAGTCATCAATCAATCGGGTTTGTCGGTGTGTGGTCCGGCCTCGACCATGTACATTCTGGCATCGGGGAATCCTGAAGGGTTTGCCCATGTGACGATTAATCTGTTCAAATTCGGTGAAGTAACGCTCAACGAGTACAGTATTGAACCCTGTGATGATCTCAAAGAAAATAGCCCTGACACGTTCGATGGTCAGTGGGGAGAAGGTAATAAACCTTCGCAGATTGATTGGATGGTGCTGTCCAGCCTGCGCGACAGCGAAAACGCTATCTGGGATTATGAAGGCGGCCCGGATGAAGCGTTCAGTGCGATAACAATGCCGGGTGAGGTCGAGGAATGGTTAGAAGATATGCTTGGTTTCAAAAATATTGAGGACGAGACCAATCTTATCTTCACCAAAGGTGTTGAGCACGCTCTGGAAACCGCCAACGGCTATTTTGCGGCGGGGGCCTACGTCGTGATGCTTATCAACGCCAACATGCTCACCAGCCCCGGTACGACTAAAAAGGACAGGAAAGAAACCAAAAAGAAAGCTGCCGATGGCCTGCCCAATCATTGGGTTGTTCTAAAAGGTCCGATTGTCCGAATCGATAACATTATGAAAGTCCCTGTTTATAGCTGGGGTGAACTCAAAGACTACTACTGCACCGTGGATGTCTTCGACGAGAATTACTACGGCGCGGTATTTGCGTACTAATCCTCTGAAATGTCGAGATGGCTGAGGCGATGCTGTTCGAACGCCTCGGCTGTCCAGGGCAGCACAGGTTTGAAGAACTCCTCAAAGATGACTCTGGCATACTGGCGGATTTCCCATTGGGCATCGCTTGCCATCCGCAGGCTGAGGAAGTGCATTAAGTTATGCGCATCGGCCTTGACCACCCACGTGTAATATACCGAAAAACCGGGCAAAAATAACCGGGCCAGTTCCTTGGCGACGCCAGCATCCAATGCTTTTTTATACAGTTTAAAGCCCTGTGTGTAATGTTCATCAAGCAGCCGCGTCAACTCATCAGCCGCCATCTCATCAACGACGCCATCACTGGCTTGTTTATTGTCGCTGGCTTGCTTGCGCCATTCGGGGGGGTAGTAAAAGTCATTCTCTTCAAAGGGTGTATAGCGCCCGGACTGCGCGTTCATGTGCCAGGTACGATGACGGACCCACTGCCACCATACCACCAGCGGAGCACGGACGCGGAATTTAAACTCAACCTGCTCGAAAGGGGATGTATGTCGATGTCGCAGCAAATAGAATAGTAATTTTTTGTCACGTTCCGGGCCTTTGCTCTCGCCAAGAAAACTGACACGGGCTGCATTCACAATCGCCAGATCATCGCCCATGACATCCTGTAGTTCTACAAAGCCTTTGTCCAGAACGGGAACAGATTTGCCAATAATACTGATTTTTTCCGACATGCTTGCCTCTTCGGTGTTGCGGTCAAAAAATTCATGTGTCAGTATAGAGGGAATATATTTATACGGACACCCTGAGTGTTAGGCTTGGGTTAGACAGAACTTGACTTATAATGCGCTTAACCGCTACAATAGCCTGTCTGTGAACAAAAGTTCGATAGGGGAGAATCCATGCGCGAAGTTACAATTGCCACTGTGCAATTTCAGCCGAAACTTGGAGAGCCAGAAGAGAATCTGGTCAAAATGTCTGACTTCATCTCCAAAATTGCCTCCCAGCAAAAGGTTGATTTGATCATATTTCCAGAGTTGGCGACCAGCGGGTATGAACTTGGTGTGCGTTTCACTGAGCTTGCCCAACGCATTCCTGGACCATCCATCAATTTGATGTCGCAGCGTGCGGCAGAATTTGGTGTACATATTGCCTTTGGGCTGGCAACTAAGGAGCGTGTTGAAAGCATTATCTTCAACTCTGCTGTGCTGATTGGCCCCGATGGTGAGTTGCTGGGGAATTACAATAAAGTTCATCTTCGCGGTGAAGAGCGCATGGCATTCCGTGAGGGCTTTAAGTTCCCGGTTATTAACACTGAAATTGGCAATATTGGCTTGATGTTGGGTTGGGACCTCGCCTTTCCAGAAGTCGCGCGTTCGCTGGCCCTCGAAGGAGCCGAACTCCTGCTGGTGATGGCGAACTGGGAAAAACGATACATGGATGAATACCGCACGCTTCTGAAGGCGCGTGCTTTTGAAAACGGCATCTACGTGGCGGGGTCTAATCGTGTGGGCGAGGATGTCACGCTGGCGTTTGGTGGCGAGAGCATGATTGTTGGTCCGCGTGGCGAGGTACTGACCTCGCTGGTTGCTGAGAAAGAACCGGAAGTGACCATGATGCCTGATGCAAAACCACAGACGGATGCCAAAGCAGATGATGCGAAGCCGGAAGACTCCAAGCCGGAACCTGCACCGCGTATCCCGGCTAAAAAGGAAAGTGATGAACCGCTGGAAGGCTATGCGGTGGCGCGTATTGATCTCGATGAGGTCCGGCGCTATCGTGAACAATTCCAGATGATCCAACTGCGCCAACCCACTGCTTATCGCACGGTGGTCAAACGCTACTAATCAGGCAGGAACCACTTCGGTTCCTGTTTTCATTTCCCCGCAACAGAAAGTGTTTTCAATGGAAACGATTGACCTGCGGAGTGACACAGTAACGCACCCGACATCCAAAATGCGCGAAGCCATGGCGAATGCGCCAGTGGGTGACGATGTATATGGCGATGATCCTACCATTAACGAACTTGAGCGGCTTTCAGCGGAAATGTTGGGCAAAGAAGCGGCGCTTTTTGTTGCTAGTGGCACACAGGGGAATCTCATCAGTATCTTTGCACAGGCGGCGCGGGGTGATGAGATTATTACGGCGGATAAGTGCCATATTTTCCTGTCGGAAGGCGGCGGTCCGGCAGCGCTGGGTGGGGTGAGTGTGTATCCACTGCCCGTTCAGGATGACGGCATTATCCCGGTTCAGGCAATTGAAAACGCAATTCGTGGTCTGTCCTATCTTGGGTCAGTTTCGCGCTGGTTATCACTGGAGCTTCATGCAGGTGGAGTTTGCAACCGATGTCATCTTCCGTCGCCAGGCCGATTTCCAACCCCTCTATCAA
>JAKEEQ010000018.1 GCA_022616515.1 Chloroflexota bacterium
AATTCACGCCACGTGCCGCTGGCATGAAATATCCGCTCCAGCGCACCCCACGCCTCACCATAATTGCCCACATGAAACACTTTGCGGGCGCGAACCAGGGCAGAATTATTTTGACCGTTGTCAACATACGGTGTTGTTTTGTAAGCGAAGGGGTAGCGGGGTGGTGGATAGGCGCGGCGGGTCATTGGTCTGGCGGGTTTGATGTCGCGCACCGGCTGGTCAATGGCGGAGAGCGTGGCAGGTTCATCCAGCCAGATTTTTGAACCTGCTGTCCGCGCAACCTGTAAGCGCCCGCGCAAGATGCTGCCCGGCCCCAGCCACATAATGGTATAAAATGCGATTCTCAAGAATTCACGGAAATGGCGCATGTAGTCTCCCCACCAACGCGAAAATGTTGGCCCCATGCACCGAAGAATAAATTCTCCGGCTAGAAAATCAAAGTCCGCTGATGCAAATTTCCGAATTTATCGGGTAACAGTAGTAGCGGACACAGCCGTGCTGTGTCCCTACGAGAGTCGTGGGTTTTCGTAGGGACGCCAGCCAATGTACAGGACTCCTCTGTCAGGAAAACCATCATAGCCGCCGAGAGGCCACATAATAGTCACTTGCCGCCGATTTCTGGGTGACAAACGACACATATTTTGCATACGAGGGATCAAAAAGGCGGGTCTGATATATCACCCGCCCGTGCATAACAAATGGCGCAAGAGCTAGGCTTGCAGATGTGATTCAAGGAAATACAGATTTTTGTCGAGGGTGCGCGTCATCTCGATGAAGAGGTCCGCCGTCGCTTCATCCCCGGCATTGGATGCGTCATCAAAGGCTTCGCGGCAGTTGTTGGCAACAAACGCAAAACGATCTACCAGCGCAGTGACAAAATCCTGACCCGTTACCAGATCGGTCGGCATGTTGGTCAGGCGCGTGTTCGCCGCAGCGAGACGGGCTGTACCGAGTGCCACACCACCCAGCGCCGTAACACGCTCGGCAATTTCATCGACAAAGGGCAGAACAGTCGCCGCAAGCTCATCGAACAGTTCATGAAGTTGAATAAAGTTCATGCCTTTGACGTTCCAGTGGGCCTGTTTGGTCTGGCTGTACAGGTCGAACATATCGGCAAGATGCTGGTTCAGCAGATCAATCATCTGAACGCGGGTTGCTTCATCAAGATGGACACTGGTTGAGTGCAACAATTTGGTCTTTTCCACGGTAAAGCTCCTTCCTATTCCAGAAAATACAGTAACAGATGAGTGTCAAAATATCATAAACCCACCGCAGAAATAGGAGGAATTACACTCGAATTGAAGCATTTTGTCATGTTTACGTCAGGCTGTTTACATACCGTTCCAGATCGGGGCGATGTTCGGCGTAGTGGCCTATCGTATTGCCGCCAAGCAGGCGATAAAACGATGGATAGTCGCCATTCCTGCGGTTGAATTCCTCGTCAGTTAATATATCAAACAGGTTCTCAAGATCATTCAGGCTCACGTCGAAAGCTGTCAGCACATCGTCCAGCGGATCATCGAGATGGTCCTCCCAGATTTGCGCATTAACGGTTTCGAACTCGCTGTAGGTGACAGGTGCTTTGCCCTCGCGCATGGCCGATACCCGTGAAATAGCTGACTGCTCCCACCACGTCATGTGTACAATCAAATCCTTCACCGACCAGTCATCCTGCGGGCCGGGTCGGGCGGTCATCTCCTCATCACTCAAGCCTTCCCACAGGCTGGCAAATTCAGCGCGGTCTTCGCGAGTACGTTCGGCGAACTCCTCAACACTCATCGATTCCGGATATGACACAGTCGGCTCCCCTCATGATCATCGTGATGATTCAATAATAAATCACACAGCCCCGTGCCTCAAGCGATTCAAACCATGACGGCCGAGACGGCAGTTTATTCCAGCGCAGGTCCAACTTTTCCAGATGTAGCAGTGCCGCAATACCCTCCGGCAGTGAGGTTAAGCGGTTTGCGCGGAGATCGAGAAAGCGCAGGCTGGTCAAGTGGCTGATGCTGTCGGGAAGGACGGGCAACTGGTTGTTGCGCAGGTCGAGGTCTGTTAAGTTCCGTAGGTCGCCAATCATATCTGGTAACGCGGTTATCTGGTTATTGCGCAGGTCCAGTTTTCGCAGTGAATTCAGCGCCCCGATAGACTCCGGCAGCGCCACCAACTGGTTAGCCATCACATGCAGTTCTTTTAAGGCCGCCAGCCTACCAATGGAGTCGGGTAACGCGGTCAACTGATTATTGTAGAGACGCAGTTCCGTGAGGCTGGATAATTCGCCAAGCCATTCCGGTAAACTGGCAAATTGGTTATCCGTCATGCTGAGATAGACAAGCTGCCTCAAATTCCTGAGCGACTCTGGCAGGGAGGTTAGCTGGTTATCACTCAGATACAGAAAACGTAGACTGGTCAACATGCCGAGCGCTTCCGGTACTGATTGCAGCGCGTTATGCCCCGCATCGAGAATCTCAAGCCGAGATAAGCGCCCGATGGTCTCTGGCAGTGCCGTGATGGGATTATTGTATATGAGCAGGCGCTTCAAATTAGTAAGCCGCCCGATGGTATCTGGGATGCTTTCCAGATTATTTTCGCCCAGCGACAGCATTTCCAGATGATCGAACTGCCATACCTCGGACGGGATTTCCGTCAACCCCTGCCCGGCCAGCGACAACTCGACCATCTGCCCATTTTCAACCGTGTAGCCTGCTTCAAAATCGCCGCGCTGTTTGGCTGGAACGTTAAACGGCATTGTCGCCTGTCCTTTTTTACAGGTCTTCCATCACCGCGTATAAATGAGGTATTGCCTGTCCTTCAACATACGGTGCTGACATCAGGATTCGTGTCTCGCCAGTGTTCATGTCGGTCAGGAAGATATTTGTATTGTCATCTTCAATGGCCGTCCACAGCAAATAATGATCGTGCAGAAGATGACCGTATACTCCCTGCGCTTCAATCTCAGTAGCCGGTTTCGCGGTATAAAGGGTTTCCACAATAGGATTATCGAAGTTTGTAATCCTCATCAATTCAACCTGCAAATCATTTTCCTCACAGGTTGGTGACATGGTGTGAAAGTAATATACCTGCTCATCATGCAGTATCAGGTCAGACACTTGCCGGGCTTTGCCACTGTACAGCATCCGGGTGGTGA
This sequence comes from Chloroflexota bacterium, assembly GCA_022616515.1. GTDB lineage: Bacteria > Chloroflexota > Anaerolineae > Aggregatilineales > J027 > JAKEEQ01. The sequence goes on from JAKEEQ010000018.1 coordinate 3,149, forward strand.
AGGCTGCCTCGATTGGCTGCTGAGTTACGTAGTAATCTCCACATACCCCAGCAATGCCCGATCCCTGTAAGTCGATTTTGACGGAATAACTGTTGTCGGGTGCGATAACCTGCGGAATTCCAAACGCAAAATCAAAGTCAACAGGTGCCAGTTCCAGTCCATATTCTTCCAGGTCGCGATTCATCTGTTCCATTGCAAACTCACTGTAATAAAACGTGAGAAACATGAAGTTATTGCGAGACATGGCTGGAATGTCCAACTCGGTTACTTCGTCTGTAGTAGGATCAACATGGAGCACATGCGCCACGCTGCTCTGGGTGACGCCATCCGCGATAAGCAGTGTGTTATCCATTAGCCAGCCAGCACCAACCTGTGTCTCGTTAGTGGGTGGAGTGATGGGTAATTCAACCTGTTCGCCAGTGATGCTGAACAACATATAATCGACTGGCTCTGAAGTGAAAAAGGGTTGGCCCTCATACTCGAACGTTGGCCCTTGTTTATCAATATGCATGGTTAACCACTGTCCGTCCGGTGACCACTTATCGGGGCGAAGCATGTGATCATCCGGCAGCGTGGTCAAAGTGACGGACTCGCCGGTGGTGATGTCGAACAGCGATACATCCTGAGTATTATCTTCAACGTTAAAAGAACCCGTGATTGCAATATCTCCATGTATCCAGCGAACGAACTGGTCTTTTAGTACAGGTTCGACGGCTGTCCCATCCAACGGCGTTATAAACAACGCCTCGCCCCATGTCAAAACCAGATGCCCGGTGAGATCAGCGGGCACATTTTCCAGTTGTACTGAGGTTATCGCGACTTCGGGTGAATCAGTAGTCGGCGCGGGTCCTAACGGCGAGGGTGTTGCCGTTGGCGCGGCGGTACGCTGCCGTTGATTTGCCGATTCTATTTCGCCACCCGTATCACTCGATTCCCCACCACACGCAACCAGTCCGACCATTATTAGAAGTAAGCATAGTCGTTGTAGCAACTTAGTTCTCTTTCGTCCGAAAAAGTAGTGGCTATTAGCATACAACATGGTGGGATAAACTGTCAGCCTCAATCATTTTTGATCACTACATGGAAGGTAGGTATTACGTGTCCCTCATTAAAAGGTGCAGTCAGGAGAACTCTGGTGTTGCCAGTGTTCATGTCGGTCAGGAAGATATTTGCGTTGCGGTCTTCAATCGCACTCCACAGCAGGTAATGGTCGTAAACCAAATGGTATTCCAGCGGTTCGCGTTCGAGTTCAGCAGCGGTTTGGGCTGTGTATAGGGTCTCGATAACAGGATTCTCGAAGTTCCCAACCCTCATCAAATCAATTTGCAAATCATCTTCCGAGCAGGTTAGAGATGTCGTTTGAAAATAATACACGCGCCCATCAAACAGAATTGGCTCAGAAACACGCAAAGCTTTACCGCTGTGCAGCAGACGGGTGGTGAAGGCGGCCTCAATTGGCTCCTGTGTCAGGTGGTAATCTCCACATACCCCGGCGTAGCCAAAACCCGGCAAACCAAGTTGAACCCGATAGCTGTGGTCGGGGGCGAAAACCTGCCGAATTCTGCCAGCCACAAAATCTACCGGTGCCAGTTCCAGTCCATATTCTTTCAGGTTATTATTCATCATGTCATATTCAAATTCACTATAAGAGTGGCCCAGAGGGCCAAAATTGATTCGAGCAGCATCTGACATATCCAATTCCGTAACATCGCCACTAACCGGGTCCACATGCAGCAAACGAGTGCTGTCCACCACGAGCAGGGTATTGTCAGTTAGCCAGCCGGAGGCAGCCCGCCCTCCGCCAGCGGACAGCGTGATAGGTAATTCCACCCGATCACCGTTGACGCCGAATAATGCATAATCACTTGGTTCAACAGAGTAAGACCACATTCCTGGCGATAGTTCAATATTGCTCCACTTGTTGATATGCATAGTGAACCACTGCCCATCCGGTGACCACTTATCGACCTGTGCATAATAACCAGCCTCCAAAGTGATCAATGGTATTTGTTCGCCGATAGCGGCATTGAAAACCGAAACATCCTGCGGATTCTCCGCGCCATTCCGGGAAACGGTGACAAGTAAATTTTCGTGTACATTATCAACATATATACCTTCAAGAACAGGCTCGACAGCCGTCCCATCCAACGGCGCTACAAACAACGCCTCGCCCCACGTCAATACCAGATGCCCCGTTAAATCGTTCGGTACATTTTCCAGTTGAACGGATGTTATCGGTGGTGTATCAATGGTAGGTGTAGGCTCAAGTGGTGAAGGCGTGACGCTGGGAGCGGCGGTAGGTTGGTCCTGGTTGACTGATTCTATCTCGCCGTCGGAATCGGACGACCCACAGGCGACCAGCACGATGATTATCACAATAAGTAAAAATTTCTTCATCAATACCCTCCTGTGCAAGATTTCCCAGACATAGCGTATCCCCAATAATAAAGTGATGTAAGTGACTTTTGTCGTCAATCCACCACATGTAATCATAGTAGTTCGTGAAAAGTAAGAGCGTTGCTCATTCACCCCAAAAATTTGTTGCATTCAATCCCATATCAACGTAGGCTTATGGGTAATGGCGTGGAAAGGTAATGTGATGAAACGACTCCTGCTCTTAAGCTTTTTGATTGTGATGCTCATTCCCTTACAGACTCAGGCACAGGGCGGCCTGAGTGCGGACGATATTGACCGCATTTCGCGCTCGGTGGTGCAAATTGTCGCCATTGAGGATGATGACGTGCTGGGAAGTGGCTCCGGAACGATTGTCAGCGCGACCGGGTTGATTTACACCAACCGGCATGTGATTGAACAAGGCGAAGAATTTGCCATCCTCATCTTAGACGACCCCAACGAACCCGCCGAATTGGCTTACTTTGCCGATGTAATCGCCATCTACGACCAGCTTGATGTGGCGGTGCTCCAGATTACCCGCGATGACCGGGGACGCAGCGTTGACCCCGAAGAATTGACACTCGATTTTATCGACCCCTCACCCCATGAGGTGGTACGGGGCGAAGTGGTGTATATCTTCGGCTATCCCGGCATTGGTGAAGGCTACATGGTGCTCACCCAGGGCAACATTACGACCGTCCGCAACGGTGAAGTCGGTGGCGAGACAATGGCGGTGCTGTATCAAACCGACGCCGAAATTTCTCCCGGCAACAGCGGCGGGCTGGCTGTGAACGCCGACGGCGGACTCGTCGGTATCCCTACTTTGGTAGTGGTAGAACAGGAAACAGGTGGACGGTTGGGCGGTATATTGCCCTTTGGCGCAGTGTTGGCTTTAGAGGCTGCCGAAGAAGCAGGTGGCGGCGGGGGCAGATCATTGGCCGATGCGGCAGGTTCGGGTGGCAGCGGTAATGACGGCAATGGGACCTCACCCGGCATCGGTGGCGGCGCTACCACCAGCGAAGGCTATGCCGAAAGCATCAGTCTGACCTGCACAAATGATGTCAGAGTGACCAATGGCGTTCCGATTACCGTCCGCCAATTACGCCCCGGCTCGGTCTACACAGCAACAGTCATCGGCCTCGGCGGATTCGACCCGGTAATTGGCGTCCTTGATCCTGAAGGGGATGTCAGCACCTGCTCCGACGATGATCCGGCGGCGGATAACTATGTGGTGGACCTGCCATCGACCGGGCGAGTTAACGGCGGCGAACGTGATGCACAGGTGTATTTCTCCCACAACAATCTCCAGCCGTCAGATGTAACGCTGGTGGTTGGCGGTTATGATGGTGCCAGCGGCAAATTTGTGGTGATTATTGAGGGGCTTGATGTCAGCAGCACCGATGCTGGCGGTGATCAAATTCAGGTGTCTATTACTCAGGAAATGGCGGACAGCGGCGAATTCCTGACGGTCTACATGCTGGCACAGGGCAACAGCCTCGACGCGCTGATGGAAATGCGTGATCAGTTTGACGTCGAGATTTATGACGTTGACGACAACCTCCTGCAATGTGATGATGCGGGGGATGATGAACGCTGTTGGGGATACTCCGAGTCGCTGCGCAATTCTGAAGTCTCGATTTCGGGTGCTGCTTACTCAGCGCATAATACCGATGCGATGATTAGCATTGATCCGGTCGGGGCCGCCGACTCTGGCTTCCCGTTCCTGACCTACATATTGCGCAGCTATGAAGGCGAAACGCAGGGCGATTACCTGATTGTCATTCACGGCGGCGTGTAGTTCATTCAATCTATGCAATGCAGAGGGACGGCTCATCACGAGTCGCCTTTTTGCGTTAAAGTTGGCGGAGCTTTTCGGACGCCCCGTTGGGTGTCCCTACACGAGTCGTCCGATTTTGGTAGGGACGTGCCGTTGCACATCCTTTAGCCTCGTGCAGCCAAACGAAGGCTAGCGTTCCACCTGTGAAGCGTGTATGTTGGAGAGAGAAACTGCTAACCGCAGAAAGGAATCCCGCCAATGCGCTCTCTGTTGACGCTGAGTTTGCTCGTAATGCTGGTGATTACCGCCAGCCCAACCGATGCTCAGGACGACCCCTGTTTGTCACATGGCGGCATGTTGGACCCTGATACGGGGGAATGCCACATTTCGTTTGAACTGTCGATTGACATCAACTACCCGCTTGAATTTGCAGAACATTCCTTTGCCCGCGACGCCATCAATAGCTATATCCAGCAGGAGCAGGAGGCTTTTCTGTCGGTGTTTGAATATGGCTCGTTTTACTCACCGGGGCCGCTGACATTGAACATCGACTATACCATTTACGAACGCTCGGACAATATTTCCAGCATCCTGTTTGCGGTCGATACCTACACGGGCGGGGCGCATCCCAACCTGTACTATCACACGCTGGTGTTTGACCTCGCCAACGAAGAGATACTCGGCTTTGAGGACGTTTTTCAGGAGGAACACGACCAGCTTCAGACCATCCGCCCGATAGTAATCGAAGACTTGAATGAACAGATGGCTGAATTCATGCCAGAAGGGGTGTGGATAGATGAGGAAACGCCGCGTGAAATTTTCCATGATTTCGTCGTGACCGATGAGGAGATCATCTTCTTCTTCGAGCCGTATGCCGTCGCGCCTTATGCGGCAGGCCCCCTGTCATCCAGCATTTCACTGGATGTTTTGGAGGCGCTGCTGGCCCCGCCGTTCTATCAAGGGAATTGATTCACACGCTTCCTCACACGCTGCGTTGTTACAGTATATTTGGTGTAATGAGGGAACGGAGTTAAACCCCCGACTGGTGCGCGGTTGGGGGTCAACTCTATTCTCTAACCCCGCCCCCTGATGCTATAGCCAAAATGTTTGCTCGCACTCCAATCGTGTCAGCGGGCAGGTCTCCTGATGACCTGCTCATTTGTGATGCGTCCTTACCAGCAATCAACCCATTCTTATAATTCTCGATGCAAAATGCGGTATGATGGAGTCAGGAACATTGTTACGGATAAACGTTCATGGCTCGCTGGACCGCTGCACTTTTTGGCCTGATTCTTATCGTATTGACCACATCGACCGCTATTCCCCGCCGCATCGAGTCGGCAAACTACTGGATTGTATATTCGGCCATTGATGACAACTGGCATCAAAACATCTATCGTGTCCATGTGCCGTCAGGAACAGTCCGGCGCGTCACAAGCAATAATCTTGAAGAGGGCCAGCCGGAATTGATGGGAGAGGACATCATATTTCACGCTTTTGGCCGTCCTACCAATTCACTGTATCGCGTTCACCTGACCGGTCGACAGCGCAAGCTAATCGCCTCCGATGTCTCTACCAGGACCGTCGCCACGTCGGCACAGGGTATACTCTTCACTGATACCGACAATCGCCTGATTTGCTACATGAATGAACGTGCGAAGATGCTGGCCTATGATCGCGTCAACAGCTTTGCCTGGAGTCCCGACAGCAAGTGGATTGCGTTTACGACAATTGACGACCAGAGCCGCAAGTATCGCCTGTTCCGCATCCGGCCCGATGGTACTCAGCGCGAATTTCTGGCCGACTCAAACCGCATCATCTGGCAAACACGCTGGAGTCCCGATGGGGAGCGGATTGCTTATATCAGCAATGATGTCATTTATCTCTACCATCTCGCTACGGGTGACTCGACGCGACTTTTTGGCGGTCTCTTCATCAACGATTTCACATGGTCGCCCGATGGTCAGCGGGTTGCCTTCAGCACCTATCACAATGCCGGATATACCCAGACCGATATTTACCGCGTGGATATTGACGGCAACAATGTGGTTGAATTGAGCACCCACCCTGCCAGCGAATACAACCTGGCCTGGAGTCCCGATGGTCAGTGGCTGGCCTTCTCGGCAGATTACAACGACTCGACCTTCATCTACCGAATGCCTGCTGATGGGGGCGACATCGAACAGTTAACCGACACCGGGCTATTAAATTTCAGTCCACACTGGATACCGGCGACTGATTACGCGCTGCATAGGTGGCTGCTGCTGGCGGGAGGTCTGATACTGGCTGGTGCGGGATTGATTGTGCTGCAACGATGGTTATAAGGCTCTACGGGCTGGCCCTGCTGGTCGTGCTGGCGGTGATGTTTGTGTTTCGCGGCGACAATGATCGCTGGGTGGTCTTTGAATCGGACCGCAATGGCAGCAAAGACGTTTACATCATCGGCATTGATAGTACGGGGCTGCGCCAGCTTACCACCTATGAAGGGCAGGACGGTCATCCATCATGGTCGCCGGATGGGCGCTGGATCGTCTTTGAATCGTACCGTGACCGCAACTGGGATATTTATCGCATTCAACCGCTTGGCAATCAACTGGCCCCGGTTAAACGCACGATTGGCATTGAACGTTTCCCGCGTTGGGAAGGCAGAAGTATTGTCTACAAAGGGCAGGTCGAAACGCAGTTTACCGAGGTGCGGATGAGCCTGATAGGAGAGTCGCTGGATGTTCCGATAGCCTCCGGTGAAGCATGGGTGGTTTCGCCGGATGGGGAGTGGGTCATCGCCACCTATCTTGAACAAACCAGATCGCATTTATACCGCATCAATGCCACCAACGAGGAGCGCGAACTGCTCACGCTGCACGAGGGCAATGACAGTGCGCCGTCATGGTCATATGATGGCGATTGGCTGGTGTTTTCCTCGGATGTCGGCGGCAATTGGGACGTTTACATCATGCGGCCCGATGGATCGGAGCGGAGACGAATCACGACCCATCCCGACCGTGATTTGCGCCCAAGCCTCTCGCCGCACTTTGACCGGGCATTTCATCCTATAATACTGGTCATTTTATCTACTGTTCTATTGAGCATACATCGACTAACGACTTTAGCCAGGTCATGGTAACATTGCAATGGTCTCACAATTACAGCGGCGGACAGTATATATGCTGTCCCATAGGTGTAAAGATAAGAGAAGAGATGTTAACTTGAAAGCGACAAACCAACCTGGAGAACATCTCGATGAACAGCATACCACAACTGGCGGCAACGATGCAGAAAGTATTAGGCGAACTCGATCTGATACGACAAAAACACGACGCCATTGGGGAGAATCTTCGAGTCTGCCAGCTTCATGGGCGAACGACGGCCACCATCGACAAACAGGCGGACGCCTTTGCCCAGGACAATCGGGTGCACCAGCACCTGAATCTCATCGATCAGGCCCGCGTCAAGCAGCGAATGAACGAGTGTCGCGCTGCCGATAATCCCGATCTTGCTGCCGGGCTGCTGCTTCAGTTTGCGGATTTCCTCGATTACGTTGGACTTGATCAGCGTCGAGTTATTCCAATTGGCTTTTTGCAGCGTTGTCGAAACGACGTACTTGGGCGCACTGTTCATCTTGTCAGCAACCCCGAATTCATTGTGTGTCTGGGTAGGCCAGAATCCGGCGAAGATCTCATACGTGACCCTGCCCAGCAAAAAGGCATCAGTGTCGCGGGTTTGGCGCTCCGTGATCGCGCCCATTTCCTCCGTCTGAAACGGAAACTGCCATGTATCGGGCGCTTCCATAACCCCATCCGCCGACACGAATTCCGACACAACGATCTTTCTCATACTACTTGCTCCAATTTGGTGAAGGTAAAAAATTTAAGGGCAGTGGTGTGGCGTAATGTTGAATTGTCACCCTATAATAGATAATAGCACAAATGTTCTTGCCAGCAAATATCAGAGAATCAGTAGGGCCGCCCAACAGGGCGTCCGCCAGATAACGCCCCCAATCAGTCAGCCCTTACCCATTTACTTTATCAAAATACATCAGTGGATTTTGCCTTTCATAGCGCCCGATTTATGCAACTTGACAAAATAAACGGGTAAAAGTTGATGAGGCCGGTGCGTGGGATGGCGTCCCTACGAAACACCGTGATTGACCGTAGGGACACAGCACTGCTGTGTCCGCCAGCGTCAATATCAAGTCAATTGGAATGTTACCCAATTCATTTGGAAAGATGCATTAATCGGGGCGTTGCCCACCGACCGTTGCTACTTGACCTTGCTGATCCACCTTTACGAGGTAGATTTTTAATTTCACCTGCTCAATAATTCATCGATGGGGACGCGGTGCATTGCCACGCCCCTCCAGCGAAGAAATCCTACGTTAAATCCAGTGCGAGGCTGAAGTCGGCCTTATAACCATCCGTATCTTTGACGGTGTTCAGCGTCAGGAGGCCGTTGCTGCCCTGAAAGATGCCATCCTGCCCATTCGAGGTGTACTGTACTCCCTTGCCGGGATACGGTGCATTGGCGAACACTTCATCGGTCACAGTCTCATCAAAGAACAGTTGCGAGGTGAAGTCATAGCCAACATTGCTCTGCGGGTCGGTGCGAACCTTGAAGTGAATGTGTACCGCGCGACCCGGATACCAGCCGGGATAGATGGTGGTAAAACTGGCAGCGCCACTGGCATCGGTGAGTTGATAGCCGCGCAGCCACTGCTCATTGGATGTGTTGAAACTTGGATCCTGAACGCCGGAATATACACCATCCGCATCACAATGCCAGACATCGACCTGTGCGCCCTCAATGGGCGAGCAGGCATTATCCACCAGATTCAACACATGGAATGTCAGATACAGCGGAAGGCCATCGCGCGAATTGCCATTGGCATCTGCGCGAATGTCCGAGCGATTGAGGCCAACGTCGACAAAGTAGGGGCCTTCGGTCAACGCCGGGCGGACGATACAGGTGGGCACAGCGGCAACTCCGGCCTCCGTTGCGGCGGGTATTTCGGTGGAAGATGCCGATCCGCTGCTGGTGCTATAGTTCAAAACATTGCATCCGATACCGCCCAGCAGCACAACACCGACCCCACCCAGCAGTTTGAGGGCTTCGCGGCGGGTTAAAACACGGCCTACCGGCGCATCGTCATCGTGGTATTCATCGTGAGTCATGCAGATTTTCCTCTTCCTAAAGAAACAGCTACACTGCAACCTTACATCAGAGATTTGAAGAAAGTATTAATTTTAGATGACAGTTCCGACCCGCTAATCCTATCTTAAGCAACCAAAACTTATGGGCAGGGTCGTTTGCTTGTTGGCCCGGTTCAAGAGTAAGATGGGGTGGATAATTATATAATACGCTCTATGTGAAATTAAAAAGCAACGTCAGCATCCCATTGAAAAGACTGAACATCAATGCTAAAGCGTGTGTACAAGATGCGTTTGAGTAAATG
>JAKEEQ010000253.1 GCA_022616515.1 Chloroflexota bacterium
AGGAGACTACGAACAAGTTGTCAGGTATGTCAATTCATACAAAGCGGACACGGCATCGTGTCCCTACGGAGCCGTTGGTTTAAAGGTGAATCACCGTAATGCAGATGAGCGCGTAGGGATGGCCCGATGTGGCTGTCCGCCACTGAAAACGCCACGTTCTTGTAACGATGTCAACGACTTTTGCAAAAACTGTCCGCCCTTCAACCGCGAACGTGGGAGATGGTCACGATGGCTTGAACAAAGGAGGTCATCACGTCAGCCCCTACGGAACCCCTCGGATAAAGGTGCATCGTCATCTTATAGGACGAGTCGTAGGGACACAGCAGTGCTGTGTCCGCCGTTGACAACGCCATGATGGTTTGGCGCGATCAGCGGCTTTGGCATAAGTGTCCCTCCACCAGCGTTTGCGGTGAGGGTTGGGGTGGTGTCCAATTTATCCACCATTGCGTCTCTGGTGTTACGGCAGGGTATCTTCGGCAACCCATCCAATCAAGCCGAGGCACTCCAACTCGTAGTAATTCACGCCATTGAGATTGCCCACCCGCAGCACGGTAACTTCCGTGTTGGCAAAACAGGCTGTGGTGGGTGCGGCGGTCTCGCCGGGTGCTTCTTTGAGCGGGAACTGGATGGGTGTGGCGGGCAGCGTGAAGGTGTCACCTTCCTGATAAACTGGATTGACGGCGGCGTCCATTGCCGACGCAGGATCGACATCCGCCAGTGTCAATGGTTCAAAACCGATATAAGTTCGCCAGGCGTTTTCGAGGTCAAGAAAACTCTCGCCCGTCGCGTTTTCAAGGGCTTCGACCAGCACCATGCCATCCTCACTGAGCAGGCGCATCACCTCGGCATGAGTATCAAGGCCGTAGGTGTTGACGAACCAGTTGACAAAGGAGAAACCGACATTGTAATTCAAATACAGACAGCCATCCGCCTGACGTGTTTCGCGGGAAATATTTTCGCCGTTGAGCGTGGGAATGGTGTTATCCAGTGTGGTCAGATAACGCAGGCGGGGTTCCGGCGGCAGCCATTCGCCGGTACTGCCGGAGAAGAAATCGGCCTGCCCTTCAATCCACCAGTCAGGAGCGGGGCGCACCAGCAGCATGCCGAAATCACCCTGATACAGATGGGTGAGTTCATGAGCGATGCCACTGTACAGGAGGTTATCCAGCGAAAATTTCTCATAAGGCTCCTGTTGGATGGCAACGATGCCGGGATTAAAATCACCGTTGTACCACACGCATTCATTGCCGCTGGAAAAGCCGGGAGTCGTGATAAACGCATCCCACAACAGATAGACGACACCTTCCACTGCGAGTGCCCGACCACCAACGGTGGGACTGTCTACGCCAGAGCCAATCGTGTCGGCATAATCGGCATTGCTGGCGTACAGCGTAATGGTCGGCTGGTAGGAGATAGAACGCCCGAAGCCAGCCACACGATGCGGTTCGGTGCCAACAATGACTTCGTTCAAAATCCGGGAGATTTCTTCGGTGGCGTAAATATGCTCATAGTCATACACAAAAATCGTCGCGGCCTCAAGGTCAATGCGTGTCCATTCGCGGGTCGGGTCCCAATATTCGACGGCATAACGTTCGGTGACGACTTCATTGCCGTCGGCGTCGCGGATGACCCAGTTAAAATCGAAGGGTATCCACGCCGGGATGCCTTCGCCGCGCTCCCAGGGGTGCGCCGTCCAGATGCCGTCGATTTCATCCGCCCGGACCAGTCTTTTTTCACCGGAGCGATAGTTGACCTCAATGCGAACCGCTTCGATATTGTCGGCCTCGTTGGTGGCGGTCATCTCGAAGATCATGCCGCGTGGATACACTGAGGTGACGGTGGTCTCGCTGACGGTCACGCCGTTGATTTCGGAACCGGGGAAGGTCCGTATATACGCTTCGTTGCCGACGGTTGAGTATTCATACACAGCGTCTGACACGGGATGGGGCGTCAGGGTCGGCAAAAAAGTGTCGCTCTGGCGGTTTGTGCCAGCCAGCGTGAGGCCAATTGAAGCCACTAAAACCAATACAATCAAACCAATGGAAAGAACAACTTTCATGAACGTAGCTCCTATAAAAAGCCATACTTTTCAGGCAGTGGTGACATATTGACTGATGAGTGAATTTCTTTTTATCGGACAGCATATATGCTGTCCCTACGGTCAGTCGGGATGTGTCGTAGGGACGCCATACATGGCGTCCGCAAGCTAAATACTCTATCAGCTAAAATATTACCACCACCTACTCTTCAAGGAGGATACCATGAATTGCACAGAAGTGTTTAACGACCATCGAAATCTACTGTTTTCCATTGCCTACCGGATGCTGGGACTGGTGATGGACGCCGAGGATATGGTGCAGGAGTGTTTTATCAAGTGGCATGATGCCTGCGACGACGATGTTGACTCGCCGAAGTCGTTTCTCGCCACTATGGTGACGCGCCTGTGTATTGATTACCTGCGTTCCGCACGTGTCAAACGCGAGGAGTATATCGGGTCATGGTTGCCGGAGCCAATCTTGACGGGCGATGACAGCCCGGAAAAACAGGTCACCCAGACGGATCACCTCTCCACGGCCTTCATGGTCATGCTGGAACGGCTGTCGCCCATCGAGCGGGCCGTGTTCCTGCTGCGCGAGGTGTTTGATTACAACTACACGGAAATCGCGACTATCGTAGATAAATCGGAGGCGAATTGCAGGCAAATTTTGCGCCGTGCCCGCCAGCACATCGACGAAGAACAAGCCCGTTATGAGCCGGATATGGCGGTGCAGCAGCAAATTCTGGATCAATTTGTCCAGTTGACGGCAACCGGTGATCTGGAAGGGTTGATCGCGCTGCTGTCTGAAGATGTCGTTGTCGTTGGAGACGGGGGCGGCAAAGCTATCGCTGCGCGTAGGCCAATCATCGGGGCAGAGACGGTTGCAAAATTCTTCATTGGTCTGGCCGAAAAGCAAATGAAGGCGTACAAGGACCCACGTTTTGAGTTCCGCGAGGTCAACGGACAGCTCAGCATCGTCTTCCTGAGCGAAGATGTGGTGTATTTTGTGACGACGGTCGCCTATGACGCCAGCGGCAAGATTAAAAACATCTACAGCCAGTTGAATCCAGATAAGCTGCGCCACTTAAATTGAGCAAATGCCGCACGAAATTGCAAGTTGCGTTAAAATGAAGTATCTATACTTCAATTCGGACATCAATGGAGAGGCTATATGTCTGAGCAATCATCTGATAATCCCGTTCTGATTATCACCGATGGTGAGCAAACCGGACAGCGATGGACCATACAGGAAGATGAATATGTGATCGGGCGCGGCGGCGAATGTGACCTTGTGCTGCCCGAAAGACAGGTATCGCGTGAACACGTTCGTATCTATCGTGAAGGCGACAAATTTTACCTGACCGATCTCGACAGCAAAAACGGGACGTGGGTCAACGAGATTCAACTTCAAAACAACACGACGCAGCTACATGATGGCGATGAAATCAATGTCGCGATGGCAGTGCGGATGTTGTTTGTTGGCAGTGAGTCAACGGTGCCGCTGGTACTGGAGAAAATTCAGGCTCAGAAAGGCCGCCTGAAGCTTGACCGCGATGCGCGGCGCGTATTTATTGATGACCACGAAGTTGACCCGCCATTGAGTTTGCCCCAATATCGCCTGCTAGAACTGCTGTATGACGGGGCTGGTGCGGTGCGCACCCGTGACGAAGTGGTGAATGCCGTGTGGCCCGATGCAATGGGGGAAGGCGTCAGCGAACAGGCCATTGATGCGCTGGTGCGCCGCCTGCGTGATCGTCTGAGCGAGATTGACAATGACCACCAGTTTGTCGTGACGGTGCGTGGTCACGGTTTCCGCCTCGACAATCCAGAATAAGCAACTTGCAACCCCGGAGTCGCTCCGGGGCTTTTTTTAATCCAGCAATACGGAGGGGTTGAAGCGATCAATCTGAGCCAGAACATCTTCCAGTTCCATCAGTCGTCCTGCCGCCAGCCCATTTTCTATCTCATCCTCCGATAATTCCGCCCGCAGATTTTCCAGAATGGTCTCCACATACTGGCGTGTGTCTTCGCTGTACGCCTGATGCATCATCACGAAACCGATGAATGCGAGGGCCTTGCCATATACATCATGCTGGATGAGAATATCGGCAATCACCGCAATGTTCCACGCAATGCGATCCATCAAGCCCACCGCATACATTTCGGGAATAATTTTTTGCAGCGTAGACAGCGCGGAATGATAGCGCCCGGCCCGCATATCAATTTCCGCCATGTTGCTCATGGCCTGAATAACCTGTATCGGCGAGTCGATTTCTTGATAAATCAGATACGCTCGACTGGTTTCTTCGTGGGCGTCCTCAAGTTGGCCCTCCATCATCGAGAGATGCCCCAGATTCATGTAGGCGATGCCCATCATCCAGCGGTCGCCACACGCTTCGGCATACTCAAGCGATTGCAGCATCAACTCGCGGGCCGGTGCCAGATTGCCCTTGAGAAATTCCGATACACTTAGATTCGTGAAAGCGCGGGCCAGCCCATATTGATTGTTGGACTTTTCGTAAATGTCGCGGGCCTCGAAGCTGACCTTTTCCCCAGCGTCAATATCACCCGCCGATGCTAAGGCCGCGCCAAGTTGCAGCAGCGCGTAAGCAAGTTCATCGACAGCCTCGATGTCTTTGGCGAGCTGCACCGCCTGACGCCCCAGCGCGATAGCGACTTCGTATTCGCCCTGTCGCCGTTTAATCCAACACATGGTGCTGAGGGCTGAAGCCTGCGTCTTATAATCTTTTGAAAAACGAGCAAAACGCAGACTGATTTCCAGAACTTGAATAGCATTACTCATCTCACCGAGTTCGTTATAGCAGTAACCCAGCCGCGCATACAGCCGCCCGCGCTCGTCATCATGGCCTATTGTCGGCAGCAAATCAATCGCCCGCTGGAAGAGTTCAACGGCTTTGCGGTGGGAGCTAATGGCGGTTTCCTGCTCCCCGGCGAGGCTGGCATATTTGCGCTCGTTATCGTCTTCCCCGGCCTTGCGCCAGTGGTACATCAGGATTTCGGCATAAGAAGAGTCGCCCTCGTAGGCGCGTTCAATGGCCTGCGCGGCAATGCGATGCAGACGGGGCAGTTCTTCTAGGGCCAGCCCTTCCAATACACCATCGCGCAAACGGTCATGGCTGAAGCGCCACGACCCATCACGCACATCCAGCACCGCCAGATCACTGCACAGGGTCAGCCAGCGCTCATAATTCATCACTGGATCGACCTGTTTGAGAACACTCAGGTCAATTTGCCGCCCAATCACCGCCGCCAGCCGCAGCATCGGCTGGGCATCCAGTGGCAGGCGCGTCATGCGGCGCTGCACAATTTCCTTGACGCCTTCGGCAAAGATGCGCTCCGGCAGGCCATTCGAGCCGATGGCATCCAGACGCCCGGCCTCGACCGCCAGTGTACGCACCACTTCCACCAGAAAGAAGACGTTGCCCTCGGTTTCGCGGTTGAGCAGGTCCAGAATGTCGTCGCGCTGACCAATATCACCCAGCATCGACACGCTGATTTCAGCCACTTCATCCTCGGTCAAGCGCCCGATAGACAGATGGCGCATGTCGCTGAGTTCTTCGGCGAGGGATGGGCGTTCTTCGCTGCGATAGGAAGCAACAATCATCAGCGGATAGCCGTCCAGATGTTTGAGGATTTGCTTGAGGACTTTTAACCCTTCCTGCGCCCAATGTAAATCTTCGAGCAGGATAATCAGCGGTTCGCCATAACGCTCGAAGAGCTTGACCATCGTATCCACCAGACGCTGCTGCCCAATGCTGCCCTGCAAACGGCTGGCCGCCGGAACACTGCGCCCGATGAGACGGTCAATATCCGGCACGATTTCCTTGAGGATGCTGGCCTCAAAATCACTGACACGCGACATCAAAATAAGCTGGGGCAAAACGGTACGCCACATCTGGTAGGGCAGACCACCACCCTCAACGCCCTGTCCGCGCAGCACCGGAATGCCTTTCACGAGTGCTTGAATGCGCAGTTCATCGAGCAGGCGCGATTTGCCCACACCGGCTTCACCCGCCACCAACCACGCCGTATGGGTTCGCTCACTTTTCAGGCTCGACAGCGCCGAGACCAGGTGGTGCATTTCGTCTTCGCGCCCGACAAACGTGGCCGCCTGCAAATAACTTTCGCGGATGGCGACATCCTCTTCGTGGATGGGTTCGCCGATGATTTCACTCAGGTCACGAATCACCCGTGCGGCATCCTGATAACGTTTGGCAGGGTCTTTCGCCAGCAGCCGCGCAATGACGACGCTCAACGCGCCATTCGCGACGGGAACCGTATTCAACTGGACTTCAACTGTCTCGGTGGCGTTGTACTGAGTATCAACAATGACGGTCTTATCCTCAAGAGAGAAATTATCCTCGCGTGCCTTGACAATATCGTCCAATGCAAGTTGAGCCAGCGGTGACAGATCAGGCTGGGTGGACAGGATGTTGTCAATCAGTTCCGATACATTTTCCCCGGTAAAGGGAACCTGTCCGGTCAGCACTTCATAGGCCAGCACACCCGCCGAATACAGGTCTGATGTGTGGTTAGCGGGCTGCTTCAGCAGGATTTCCGGGGCCATATAGGCGAATGTGCCTGCAAAGCCTTCAATCCGGTCACTTTTGAGGGCCAGCCCAAAGTCCAGCACCTTCACACTGCCCGTTTCATCAATCAGAACGTTGGCGGGCTTCAGGTCACGATGGACAATGCCGCGCCGGTGAAGATAAGCCAGTGCCTCAAACAATTGAATGAGGAGGCGAATTCGATCTCGTGTATATATGATCTGCGTGGCGGTCTTGAGTGTTTTGCCAGCTTCCAAAAGACGCATGGTATAGTAGGGGTGTCGTGATGCATCAAAGCCGTAGTCGAGTACGCTGATGATGTGCGGATGACGCATACTCGCCAGCATTTGAAACTCGCGGGCAAGCGCGACACGTAATTTGGAATGGGTTTCATTGGTGGCATCATCGGCATCCTGGGGGTCGATCATCACGCGCTTGAGGGCAACTTCGTTACCCGTCAGGCAGTCCTGCGCACGATAGACTTCGCCCATGCCGCCTTCACCGAGCAAACCTTCCAGTTGGTACCGGTTATTGATTAAATCTGACATCAGCCTCGCACCTGCAAATTTCCCCAATTATCCGACAATTCTTCCTAAATTGCTACTATGCCTTTTTATTTCATTAATCAAATCCAAAACGTTTTGAATTTTACCATAGATCACAGCGATGGAATACGTGCTGAAATCGTAGGGCAGGTGGTAGTTTGAGTGTGAATGGAAGAATAGTCGACGCAAGTTGCGTTCTTGTATGAAGGATATGGGTAAGCCTGTGATTTACTTCTGGGTGACGGTAGGTGGCGCGTCACCTCTCAGAAAACTGGTGTGCGACGATTCGATGACTATCATGCCCGATCTCCGTTCGTGAGTTATGGCTCATCTTTAAAGCCCATCCGCCGCCGGTATGCTGCTGCGGTTTCAGATTTGCCGCGCATCCGTCGGACACTATACCCACTGAGCAGCAGCCACACGATTAGCAGGGGCAGCCATGCAATGTTGGCAAAAAAGTATGCAGCAGCGACTACTGCACCACCCCCCAAGAAAATGATAATGGTCTGGATCAGTACCCGAAACTCAAAGCGTTCAAAACGGAGGGCGGGTCGAAATCCGGCACGGAGCATGTCTGACAGGCTGATAAGTATCAGCACGCCCAGCACACTGCCCACGACAAGCAGTCCATAGGTTTTGCTCAGCCAACCGATGACCACACCTGCGCCGCCAACAATCAATACAATAACCAGAACTACCGCATCCATCCGTGTCGACTTCATACGCCGCATATCTCCCAACAACAGTTCTTTCTTAATGTTCTACAACCGTTACGGTAAATCGCGGTGTTTCGTAGGGACGCCATATATAGCGTCCAATAGGTGTAAAGATAAGGGCATCCCCACCCGGAATGGCTTCATTAAGCCTCTCTCCCCATTGATGGGGGGATAGGCGGACGGGCGTCAGGGGGACATGCTTAGGGAGCCACCACCCCCACCCTAACCCTCCCCATGAATGGAGAGGGAATCAGACCGTCGCCGTTCTCCAGTTTCGGGAGCCAGCTTAGGCTTAAGTTTACACGCATGGGACGCCATATATAGCGTCCGCCAGCCAACGCACCGGACTCATTGACCGCTATTTTTCAAGTTGCATAAGGGACAAACGCTGTGACGGACAGCATGGATGCTGTCCCTACGACCCATTTCTAATCTGGCGTGTGCATCTGGCAATTGTTTTATTTATGCGACTCACGGTTCGGAAACATCATTTATCCGTCGCTACCGTATACGCCGCCTCGGCGCGAGCTTCAATGACATCCAGAATGTAGGTTTGCAATTGATCCAGAAAATAATCGAACCACAGCCGCCCATAGAAATTCAGTGAAGTCGTCAACTGGTAATCGGTGGTCAGGTGCAGCCGTACCTGTCCATCCGCCAGCGGCTCGATTTCGAAGCCGACTTGCAGCACGTCAATAAGTTCACCACCCACCTGATGAAATGGCGCGGGCGCGTTTTCGTCCACGACGACATCAAACACAAAGCGGTGGTTGGGTTCCCAGACGGTGACAGGTTCCTGCAACTGAAGGCCGTTATCGTACCGCGCCAAGCGCACTGCCCCGACGCCTTCGCCCACCAGATCAGCCTCAACGGGATGTGGCACACCCAGATCATGCCAGAAGATATAAGGGTGTTCGGCTTCGCTGATGACGGGCACATTGATCATCGTGGCCCAGACCGTCGCCGCGTCGGCATTAATGACCCGCTCGGTGCGGACGGTGTATGTGTCGGTGGATTTGGGGACCTGAGCCTCAACCGCGAAAATCAAGAAAGGTATCAGCGCGACTCCCATCATTTGCTGTGGTTTGCTGGCCCCGTCGCGGCTGGTGAAATAGCGCGACATAAGGAAACCTCCCAGACTGCCGAAGGGGACCAGAAACGGCAGCGCCATACAGACACAGACAATCAGTTCCAGTTGAAAAAACAGCACAAACATTGACAGGAGCGTGATTGGAATAGCAGGCATAAACAGCGCATAGGTGGTCTTTGTTTTATACTGGCGCGGCGCAATCAGGACCGTTAACATGCCAACCACAAAAGGTGCTCCAATGAGAAAGGCGATGGACCCGGTCATCATGAGCACGCCGCCGATTGTGGATGCAAGATAGACGGCAATCCCGTAAAAACTGCCCCCCAACACACTGACAAGTAGTTTCATAGTCTGTCCTCACCGGGCCAATATTTTTGGTCAAATACGACAATCAGCCGTCGTATAAACATGGCTCTATGGTACCATAGAACTATCAACAGTGAGTCTGAGGAGGACCACGTTATGAGCCGCATTAGATTAATCGAAGCGTTGGCTCAAAAACTAGATGTGTCGGAAGACGAAGCTAGTGAATTTATTGTACAGATGGTTGATACACTGACTGAAGCACTGATTGAACAGCGCCGTGTTGAATTTGATGATTTTGGTACATTCTCGATGAAGACATCAAAGCCGCGCACCGCCGTCAACATCCAGACGCAGGAAGTGTACCCCATTCCTCCGCAGGATTACCCTGCCTTCGAACCCGCCGCCGCTCTTATTGAGGCGGTTTTGCCACGCCCGCAGCCACCTGTTGTTGCCGCAACGTGATACCGTGAATGAGCCGCCGGGGAGGGATTTTCTCTCCGGCATTTTCGACTCTTTTGACATATGGCAGGAAGGCATTTTTTCTTCCAGAATATCTGGTAGATATCACGCCGGACGCCCAACGGGGCGTCCCTACGAAATGGGTTGGATTGGTAGTTGTAACGGCACGGCTACCTATGAGATGTTTGTTCCTTTGGCCTATTCGCTCTTTGACAAGTTTTAGCTTGCCAGTCTTTAATATTCAATAAATTTGTTGAATATCTCTCTATCGAAGCGGTTTGTGACAAATTACAACTATAATCGCGCCGATATTCAGTCATCAAAAATGCCTTCCCCCGCTACACTGAATTCAACTTAGGAGATGAATTCAAAAATGGGGAGGTATTGATGAACCCCACACATACACCTATCAAGCTACTTCTCATCTGTTTGCTGTTTGTCATCTTCGCGCTGAGTGCCTCAGCCTGTGGCAGCAGCAATTCTTCCTCACACAACGATATGCCAATGTCAGCGCACGACATGCCGGATTATGTCCAGCAAGCGCCGCCGCGCGTTCAGGAAGCATACGAGTTTGCCGTCGCCAATCCGCTGGCGCTGGAATTCCAGCCCTGTTACTGCGGCTGTGGCGCGATGGGCCATCTCAACAACGAAGACTGCTTTGTCAAAGAAATCAAGCCTGATGGCGCGGTCGTCTTTGATAATCACGCCGCTGGATGCGGTATCTGCGTCGATATTGCTCAGGATGTAATGCGACTGTCGGAGGAAGGCAAAACGCCTCTCGAAATAAGGACATATATCGACTCGTACTACAGCCAGTTCGGCCCATCGACCGATACCGAGATGCCGCTGAGCTAGGGCCATGAAAGCGCGTCTAATCATTGTGGTCATTGTCCTTGCCCTGATGATGGTGGTGATGCTGGTTCCGATACCGTACCTCTCGAAACCACGTACCCATCACATCACCCTCGACAGCCAGCGGTACGAATACGATCCGGGGCGTCTTGAGGTCCATCAGGGCGATACCGTCATTATCGACTTCACCGCCTCGGATGTGGTACACGGGTTCTATCTGGAGGGCTATGGCATTGAAACCCGCGTCGAGCCGGGCCTCACCAAACGCATCGAATTCGTGGCAGACAAACCCGGCAAATTTCGCTTTCGCTGTTCGGTAACCTGCGGGTCAATGCATCCCTTTATGATTGGTGAACTCGTCGTTGGCCCCAACACAACACTCTATCGTGCCGCAGCCACTATGTTGATTGGTATTGCAGGCACACTGATCTACCTGTGGAGCTTTAAAGGAGAACAACATGAGTAGTCGACGCAAATATACACGGAAAAGTAATCGCAAGCAGCAAAACACCCTCAAACAGCAGCGCCAGATTGCCACCGGATTGCTGATTGTTATCCTGCTGGCAGTGGGTTTCCTGACCTACGAGTTTGCCCTGAAAAAAGATTTCGAGCCGGAGGTAGCGGGCGCTCCGGCAGCAAGAGTCGCCAATACCGTCGTCGATCACGGGCAGGTTCGAGTTGGCGATTACGTCACGACCGAATATGAAGTGACAAATGTGGGCGATGAGCTATTGATCTTTTACGGCCAGCCCTATGCCGAGGTGATCGAGGGCTGCTGCCCGCCAACTGTTGAAATGGACAAGCGCGAATTGAGGCCGGGTGAGACGGCAAAAGTCACCATGCGCTACACGATGCATGAAGGCATGGACGGCCCGCATGAATTTCGCATCCAATTGAACACCAATGACCCGGCATCACCCGAAATCGTCCTGACCGCATTCTCGGATTGGGTGTAGGCAGGCAAATAGGGTGGCTCAATTATTACCCCACCCTATCCCACCTTCCCCTCTGTCGCTAGCGCGACATCTCCCCATGAATGGGGAGAAATGGGGTGGGATAGGGTGGCGAATCTCCCTCCTCCATTTATGGTGCCCGCAGGGCGGAGGGGGATGGGAAAACCGCCCGAAAAGGAAATGACCTATGACGAAAATCGACCTGTTGACCGCTGCACCCTGGCTGAAGCCGATTCTGCGCTCACGCCTCTTCCAACCCGTGCTGATGCTAGCGACGCTGGCCTTCTTCGTGATGGTCATCCTGACAGGTCTGTTTGGAACGCCCGCTGGCAACCGCAATTTTGGCATTGTGTTTGTGTGGATTGTGTGGTGGGCGCTGCTCATGATTATTATGGTCCCGTTCATGGGACGGATTTGGTGTACGATGTGCCCCATCCCCGCACCGGGCGAATGGCTCCAGCGGCGCGGCATCGTCAAGCGGACATCGGGCAAACTGAGCACCCTGCGCTGGCGGTTCCCTAAACGCTTCCGCAATATGTGGCTGCAAAATATCGGTTTTCTGGGTGTGGCGATTTTCAGCGCCATTATCCTGACCCACCCTGATGTTACAGCTTTCGTACTGCTCGGCTTCATCCTGACCGGAATCGTGTTGAGCATTCTCTACGAAAACCGGGTGTTTTGCCGCTATGTGTGCCCGGTCGGGGGCTTTATCGGCCTGTATTCGATGATGGCTCCGCTGGAAGTCAGAGTTAAAGACCCGTCGGTGTGCGTTACCCATACCCCTAAAGACTGCATCATCGGCAACGAACAGGGCTACGGCTGCCCATGGATGCTGTATCCGGGCGGCATGCAGCGCAACACTTACTGCGGCATGTGCATGGAATGCGTGAAGACCTGTACACAGAACAACATCGTCATCAATGTGCGGTCCATCGGCAGCGATTTAACGGTTGCCAAAGAGCGACGCCTCGACGAAGCCTATAAAGCCTTTATCATGCTCGGCTGCGCGATACTGTATTCGGCGGTGCTGCTGGGTCCCTGGGGCTGGATGAAAGATTGGGCCAGTATGGAATCGGTGGCTAACTGGCTGATTTATGCCGCCGGATTTCTGTTCATCAATCTGGTGGTGCTGCCCGGTGCATTTGCCCTGACAACTGGCCTTACCCGACGCCTGTCAAAACAAACCTTATCCACCCGCGAACTCTTCACCCATTATGCCTATGTACTGGTTCCGCTCGGACTGGCAGCATGGATCGCCTTCAGTTTCGGCTTTGCGCTCGTCAACGGCAGTTATGCACTGGTCGTGCTGTCGGACCCGTTCGGATTCGGCTGGGATTTATTCGGCACGCGCGATACAGCATGGCAGCCGGTGGGTACGACACTCATTCCATTTTTGCAGACGGGCATTTTGACGGCGGGACTGCTCTTCGCCATCAACACCGCCTATAAAATCGCGGCGCAGTACAGCCAGACTCATCGTCAGGCGTTCATCGCCACGCTGCCCGTCACAGGCTTTATGACAATGGTTACCTTCATTCTGTTGGGGCTATATCTGGGATAGCTATGGGACGCGAAACGCTGGCACGGATTGCGCTGGCCTGCATCGTCATCGGATTACCGCTGGCAGCTTATGGTTATGAGACACAGCTACGCGATGCTCACAACAACGTTATCGAGATTCAGGCATCCGTCTCGGAGCAGGGCGGATTTTCGCCGGATGTGGTGCGCATTGCGGTTGATACGGAAATAACGCTGCGTTTTAGCTCCACTGATGTGACACACGGCATCGCCATTGGCCCCGGCTGGGACATCAACGTGGGGCATGTGGACCCCGGCAAGGTCGAGGAAATCACCCTCACCTTTGATGAACCCGGCACTTATACCTACTACTGCACGACCTTTTGCAGCGCCGACCACTGGCGGATGCGCGGCGTGATTACCGTCTACGACCCCGAAAATCCCGATTATGTTCCGCCGCCCTATCGCGACCCGGTGATGTTTAAGCTGGTGGAAGAGGGCGTCAACATTGATGCGGTGCATACCGGCGATGCGATGCAGGACATGGAGTTGGTATTCACCCGCGAACCCTCGCTGGAGAATGGCGAACAGCTTGCTGCCAGCGTGACCATCCCGGCAGAAATACAGGAGCAGGATTGGCGGCGCACCCATACCCCATTGGGAGCTTTGCATTTGCTGGAACGGGCGAACCCTGATCAATCGCAGGCTGATTTGATCGATGTGGTGCTCTATCTGTGGACGCCAACCCAGTCTTTACCACAAGCCGAATCCTACTACAACAGCAACTGTACGGCCTGTCATGGACAGTATGGCGGCGGCGATGGCCCGATTTCTGGTATCACCGCTGAAAATCCGGTGGCCTTCAACGACCTCGGCTACATGTTCCAGATGCGGGGTGATGTGCTGTATGCTAAGCTGCGGCGCGGCGGAATGGGCACAGATATGCCCAACTTCGGCACCCTGCTCACGCCGGAGGAAACATGGCTGGTGGTTGACTATCTCTGGACGCTGCCGACGCGCTCGGATGAGCCGTCAAATCCCGCAAGCATCATCCCGTAAGTTGGCTACTCTCACTTGTAGTACAATTTCAGATAACGGGAGTCGAGTGAGGGGCAGTCCGCATGTACTCACTACTTGATATTGGCATTGCACTCGTCATGTTTGCAGTTCTAACGGCTCCATTTTGGCGGAACCGTCGATTTGATGGGGAGTGCATTACATGTACTGTTGTGACGTTGTATGTTACTGCGCTCATCTTTATCGCTGCCTACAGCATTCGCCGTCCAATCGCATTGGTGGTAATTGGTGGTGTCTTGCTTTTGTATCTGTTCAACTTTGTAAGCGATTTGAAGCGCGATAACCGTTAATTCGCTTGCTACAATATGATATTGTCACGGGCACACCATTTATATCCAGTAGCCGAGATACTTGTTTGCCTCAGCTAAATGCTGCTGGCTGCAAAAGGTCGCATGGTGATTCCTGTCCGTCCTCACTACATGTTCTTCACACGCGAAAGCATTGCAAAACCAGCAATACGCGCCCAATGTATCAGCCGATAACCGCCTACACACTTGACAGGGGGAGTCGTTGTCGGTGTTTGGTTTGTAACCCATACTATATTCACCGAGGGCTAACTTTAGCATCACACCGTGTCCGGGTTTAATCCACTTGAAGCGGGTGAAGCGCGTCAGATTTTTGATGACGGCTTCCGTGCCGATCACCTTGAGCAGGTTAATGGTGGCAGGCAGACGGTCTTCGGCGAGGCTGTTGGGGTCTACAAGGTAAGGAATCGCCCGGTCCTGCATGCCTACAAACTGGCGAATCGCCTCCTCATGCGCATAAATATCCTGATTTCTGAGTTGATGGGCAAGCGTCATCAAGTTTTTGACGCTGGAGTTTTCCGGTTTCGTGTCGGGATCATAGCGTTCCCACAGTATCTGCAATGCCTCATCCAACGCTTTAAGGTCGGGATACTCGCCTTGAGATTCATACATCTCCAGCAAAAGCTGCATTCCCGGCGATGGTACGCGGTCCCGCAGATTGCGCAGAGCCTCTCCGACAGTCATGCCAAGTTGAACGTCGCGTCGAACCGTGCCCCATTCTGTAGCAGACGGTTCCAGTATGATACGCGGAATCAGGTCAAATGTGCCATGAACGCCATAAATAGGCGAAGTCAGCGCCCAGATTGCCGTGACATCAATTAATTGTGTTTCAAATGCGGTCAGATCCAAAGCAAGCTCCCCGGCGACGCAGGTTGAATAAAATAACGGGTAAGTGTTGATAAGTCCGGTGCGTTTGGCTGTCGGACACCATAGATGGCGTCCCTACGACACCCGCTAAATTTACCATAGGGACAGCATACATGTGTACGATTCGGTTGGGGAATTGCACGTGTTTCTTATAGACCACGCCTTGATATGAAACCATTTTACTGAATTTCCAACGACGCTGTGATAGTTTTGTTTGTACTGGTGGCTGACGCCGAGTAGAATTAAGCCAAATTTTAGCGACACATTAGGAGGGCAATCATGTTGCGTAAGGTCTTATTGGGTGTCACGATTGTTTGTACGCTGGCGGTTGGATTGGTGCTGGGAATCACGCTCGCCACGCCAACGGCGGATGACGTTGCCGAAGCCGCCCCCCCCTCACAGGCCGATCAATTTGCCTGTGTGCTTAACGACATTGGCATTTTCGACGACCACATCCACCTGCACTGCATCAGCGGGACCGCTGCCGGTATCGAATATTTTGCCGTCCCCAACTTTAACCGCAGCGTAGACCGCTATCTGGACGCCATGATGACGGCCTATCAAACCAACAGCACAGTCTATATCTTCTACACCGCCAACGATCTCAGCGGCACGGCCTATGGCTGCAAGGCGGAAAACTGCCGCCCGATTCGCGGGCTGGAAATTGTGAAATAAAAAAACGGCGGGTTTTGAGGCCCGCCTCTGACATGTGGGACCCCCAATCGTGCGAGTAGAGTTCGCCTCTACGCCCCGGAATTTGATGCCGCCGTCTCCGCAGCCAGAAAATCTTGCAGCCAGCCAGATACGCTGTCCGCATACTCGACTTTGTATTCGGCTGGCAACGCCCCCGTGCCCGCATTCCACGACAGTGCCCGGTTAACCATCCCCAGACGATAGGCCAGATCGAGTGCCGCCAGTAAATTATCGCGAGTCTCAAACGCCGTCCACGGTTCGAGATAGGCATCCCGAATGCGCCGGACATCAGGACCGTTTTCGTCCAATTTCAGCCAGTGTGCCACGCTGCGCAATGTCACCAGCATCGAGAAGAAGGGATGGCTGATGCTGGCATCGCTCCAATCGGTGAAGAAATACTGCCCATCGCGAGTGATTACATTATTCTCATGAACTTCTTCGTGCGTGAGCGTTTCCGGCAGGTTATAAGCGGCTAACTGCTCGCACATGCTGGCGAACCGGGAACGCAAATCGAGCAATCGCTGGTGCTCGTCTGGCGTGAGGCCGGGATCAAGCCCGATACGCAGATTTTCATTTGGCTCCAGAAGCTGGTTATAAAGCTGTGGCAGCGTCGCTAACCGTCGATCAGGCGCTTTAATGTCCAACAGTTCAGGAACATGCGCGGTCATCTGAAGCTGAAGCTCGACAAGTTGCGGGAGCAGTTTGACCCAGTGCTCAATCTGGTCAACGGACTGCGTGAGGCTGCGGAGCGTCTGCCCGGCATCGGCGGTTAACAGCCAGCCCTCATCAAGATTGACCGCCAGAACCGGCACAGTACATTCGCGCTTCCAGTGCCAGAGCGCGTTGGTGAGCGCCGCTTCATACTTGTACATCGGGGAGGGAGCCTTGAAATAGGCAAGGCCCTTATCGGTGGCAATCCGCGCAAAGGTTGACCACGGGCGCTGGTGTAAAATCTCGACTGGTCCGGTGACCTGCCAGCCAACGTCCGCCAGACGGTCATGGATCCACTCGGTGGCCTGCGCCAGCCAATCGGGTTGTTCCCAGGGAAGTTGAGTAAGCATCGTTCGCATCCCATTGTTACCAGTATTTTGTATCCCCCACGATACGCTCGCTGTACAAGATTTGCAATAATGCCGCGTATGGCGCAAATTTGTGACACTTTCATCCACCTCGCGGACATATAAATGAAGGAGTTCGCCATGCCGGATGATATTTCGCGCATCATTATTGAGCATCACCAGACACTGACCCGCCTGTTTCAACTGTATATTCGCCGCGCCGGGCTGAGTGATCAGGTGACGCCGGATGATCTGCTCAACGATGTGACGGTGGTCGCCATGAGCAAAGCCCACGAATGGCCGCACATCCATAACCCACTGGCGTGGCTGATCGGCATCGGGATTAACCAACTGCGCAAGCGACGAGAATCACTCACAAAGCAGCGCCAGCGCGAGCCATTTGTGCGCGACATGTACCATCATGTGGAGGAAAACATGAGTGATGGGGAACTGTTTGACCTCATCAACCTGCTCACCGCCCCGGATCTCGCCCAGACCATCGAAACAAAAACGCTGGTGTCTGGCTGGTTGGCCCTGCTGGAACCAGAAGAGCAGCGCATTTTGGAACTGGCGATTGTCTACGAACTGGACGGCAAGATGCTGGCGAAGGAACTCGGCTGTTCGGCGGGCACGGCAAGAATGCGCCTGCATCGCGCCCTGAAACGCCTGCGAGCTTTGATAGGAGAGACAACCCATGACACATGACATCACTTTACTGCGCTATATCAACGCCGTGGAAACGGGCGACCTTGATACCCTCTCTGAAATCTGGCAGCTTGCGCAGGATGACATGGCCCTGACGCACGAACTCCTTGAACTTTCCGCAGAGATAGGAGGAATTCCGATGTATTTGAATGGCCTTGTTCGTCCCGTGTCGCGCCCACAGCGCACCACAACGCACCGCTCCGTTTACAGGAGGGTGGCGCTGTTCATGGTCGCCATCACCGGAATGTTGGCCCTGCTGGCACTGTTTTCCCATCGCGACAGTCCCATCGTCACAGCCCCAATCGGCGGCGCAACGCCAACCGCCATCCCACCGGAATCGCTATTGCCCATCAGCGTCGATAACGTGGACCAACTGACTCAAATCGCCCAATATGGAGAAGGAAACGTTACCGGAGTCAAATGGACCCCCGACGGTGAACATATCATCGCCTATGGCTCCCCCGGCTACTGGCTCTATGATGTCAATGATCTAGATGCCGAACCACAATTTGTCGATCTCGGCATGACGCTTACTGATGTGGCTTTTACCGAGGATGGCGAAACGCTTGTCTTCAGTTGGGAGTCGAATATTTATCTGGCGAATCTGATGACCGGGGAAATTACCTACACACTCGAAACAGATTTCGAGCGGGGTGTAGACCTGATAACTGGTGGTGGACTAATTATTTATCACGGTTGGGACTATGAGCGGCTGTATGCCTGGGATATTGAGCAACGACGTGAACGGTTTGTGTTCGGCTCTGGCATAACGGGTAGTATCGTGACGATGGACTTTGAGGAGTCGACGAATGTCATAGGTCTGTTATCCACTACAGTAAATGAAGAGGGACTGGACCTAATTTTAATTGATGCCATGACCGGAGAACAGTTTGGCAGAGATAGAGAGTTGCCGGGCGGCTATTTCCCCCATGCACATGTGATATTAGAAAAAGACCGCATATTTGTGTCAACAGATGGCGAGTGGTTCAAATGGGATGCCGAACTGGAAAATAGGCGATTAAATCCTGGTACTAAACAGTCGCTGGATTATGATGGCACCTGGCTGGGGATAGTTGATCTCGTTGCTTTACATGATGACGCGGGACTGCTAATGTATCGAGAGACATTGAACCAACCCCTCTACCTTTATCGAGATGAACGTTTATTACCTGTTGATTACGAGCCTACCGAGTCCTGGTTTCTTTATGAAGATGTGCAGTTACATCCTCAACGCAATGAAATTCTGTTTTTCAAGCGTGAAAGTTTTGAAATTATTGATGCCATATCCGGGAAGGTGATTGATAGTTTTCTGGTGAAGAACTGGCAGTCAACCCTTTCTCATGTAGCCTACGACCAGGGCAGGTTAATTGCTCACAATCCGTTTGCCGTTAAAGTCTGGTATGACAGCAAGGTGTATACCACCCCTGAAGAGATTACTTTCGTCACAAATGTTCTTCCAGGAAAGGATGTTATCTATCTTGACGGCTTAGTGGAACAGTCTACCCCTGGCATCATCGCCTGGGACTACCTGAATGGAACCTATGAGGAACTTTTTAGTGTTCGCAGCGGCGTAACGAATTGGGCAATTACTCATGACCGAGACAATATCTATTATGCTGCTGTATCCAGCTTTTTGCATCGATATGATCTGTTGGAGACGCGCAATACAACGCTGGACAAACCGCCAGACGCTGGCCCAAATGTCCCGCCGTCAAATTTCGTCATCAGCCCGGACGACAAATTTATCGCGCTGAGCCATGAAAAGAACGTTTATGTCTATGATCTGGTTAATGGTGAGTTTCTTGAACCACTCACCGGAAACAGTACTCGCGTCAGTAACCTGTTTTTCTCCCCGGATGGCTCACAACTATACTCACTGAATGAGTCCGGGAACTGGATTGTCTGGGATACAACTAGCTGGTCTGAAATTCTATATCGAGAAGACAGGTTGGATATTGGCAGGACAGTGATGTCCCCGGATGGCACCATTATTGCTGGTTCGTATGTGGACGAAGTTGTCATCCTTGATGCCCGGACGTTCGAGGAAATCCACCGCTTCAAGCCGCATCTGAGTAATATCTACAGTCTTGCGTTCAGCGATGATGGCAAGCGTATTGTCACCGGCAGCAGTGATGGTACGGTGCGGGTATGGGGTGTGCCGAAGCAATGATGAATCTACAGGAGAATACATATGTACAATAACAACCTCTTTCGTAATTACCGAAGAATCGCGGTCCTTTTGACTACCATTGCCGGATTGTTGGCGCTGCTGGCTATTTTTCCGCAGAATGACAATCCCATTGTCACTGCATCTGTTGGCGGCTCAACCCCGACCACCATCCCCCCGGAATCACTGCTGCCTATCAGTGTCGATAACATCACCCAACTCACTCAGATTGAACAGTATGGTGGTGGAACGGTCCGGGGTGTTGAATGGACACCCGATGGTGAACATATTATCGCTTATGGCTCACCGGGCTACTGGGTCTATGATGTAAATAATCCAGACGCCGAACCAGAATTTGTAGACCTCGGATTGTTTGCATATAACATCGCCTTCAGTGAAGATGGCGAAACACTCATTTTAGCGTCGGTATCGGATCAAGCTGTTTCGAAATCCACAATCCATCTAGTCGATTTTAAGACTGGTGAGATGACTTATGCATTTGAAACAGGCATGGAACCTGCGCTTTCATTTGCAACAGGCAACGGTCTGCTTCTCTATCACGATTGGAGCACGGGCAGTCTATATGGCTGGGATATTGCGCAACGACGCGAACGCTTTGGATACAAAACGGAACAGCGCGGCATTATTGTAGCGATGGACTTTGAAGAGAAAACAGGTGTAGTTGGAATTCTGTCCTCCATCCTTTACGACGACGGATACACGCTGACATTAATTGACACAAACACAGGTGACGAGCTTGCAAGTACAGTCGTTGAATTTGCGCAGGACCCGCTAATGCCTGCCGGGTCTCCACCACATGGGCGCGTGTTATTGGAAAAAGACAGGGTAATTGTTGCTTCACTTGTGGAGTGGTTTGAATGGGATGCCGACCTTGAAAATGGACGTTTCAATCCTGAGAGCAAACACCCTCTTGAAACCGATGGTGCCCGGCTGGGAATTTCTGATCTTGTTACACTGCATGATAACGCGGGCATTCTGGTAAAGCGGTCAATTTCAAATATATCCTTCTACATCTATCGAGATGACCATCTGAGCGCCATTAACTATCGAAGCTCCGACTTGTCTTATGTTGGCGGTGGCATGCGTTTACATCCTGAGCGTAATTTGATCTTATATCCCAATCGCGACAGTGTCGATCTTGTTGAAATTCTCTCGGGAGATGTGATTAAGACCCTACCGGTCAAGCATTTACAGTCTATCTTCTCCGATGATGTTATATTCGACCAGGACCGGATCATCGCCCACGATTGGCA
The DNA here is from genome assembly GCA_022616515.1 of Chloroflexota bacterium. Lineage (GTDB taxonomy): Bacteria > Chloroflexota > Anaerolineae > Aggregatilineales > J027 > JAKEEQ01. The sequence goes on from JAKEEQ010000253.1 coordinate 21,192, forward strand.
AACGGTCACCGTTCAACACAGTGGCAATATCTACAAATTGGAGAATGAGATAAAGCAAATCAGTGGGCTGTTACCCGGTGAGGATGTCATTTACATCAGTGGATCAATTCATCCAGCTATTTTCTCGTGGGACTATGAAAACGGTACATATGAGGAAATTCATAGAACTGACAGTGGTCGTGTTAGCGGATGGGCGATTTCCCATGATCGGCAGGATATATACTACTCAACGCCTTCAAATTTTGTGCACCGATACAATCCAGTGAAAGAGGAGCATACCGTTCTTGACCAACCACCGGATGTAGACACTAACGATACACTGTCGAATTTTACAGTCAGTCCCGATGATCGTACACTGGCGCTAAGCGCGGGGCGACGTATATTCATCTATGATCTGGTCAATGATAAATTCCTCGGTCCGCTGACCGGGCACAGCGCTGACATACTCAATCTGTTTTTCAAGAATGATGGGTCTCAGATGTACTCGCTGGATAGTTCGGCAAATTGGATTGTGTGGGACACCAATACATGGACAGAAATCGAATATCATGAGGGTGTTCCAATGGGTTACAAAATAGATCTGTCACCGGATGGCACGTTAATTGCCACCATATACATGGACGAGATTGTCTTTATTGATGCCCGGACATTTGAGAAAGTCTACCGCTTCACGCCTCATCTCGGTTACATTTCAAGTCTGACCTTCAACGATGATGGCAAGCGTATTGTCACCGGCGGCAGCGATGGTACGGTGCGGGTGTGGGGTGTGCCGCGATAATACCCCTGCGGCGCTCCCCTATTCGTGCTAGCCGAGCAACACTTTTGCTCGTTGCTGGAACGGTTTGGGATGCTTTTCGCGGAGGACGCCCAACGGGGCATCCCTACGAAAACACCGTGATCCGAATGTAGGGACGTGCAACGGCACGTCCTATATTCATGTGCCCTACGGGACTTAGAAGGTGCTCTTCGCCCGTTCCCTCACAAAATTTCCCACAACTGTTCGCCTGCCAGAATCCGCTCCACCTGATCTTTAAAATGGTCCATTTCAATCGGCTTCGCCAGAAAACTATCAAAACCTTCCGCCCGCGCAATATCCAGTTCATTGATGTGTACCGTATGCGCCACAATCGGAACGTCCTGCTTCACCTGTGCCTTAAGCTGGCGCAGCACCTCATATCCATCCACTCGCGGCATCACAATATCGACAAAAATGATGTCAAAGTCGGGAAGCCTTTCCATTATCGCATTCAGGTTTTCGGGACGGGATAAACTGGTAAATTCCGCCCCAATGGATCGCAGCGCCTGTTGCAGCACTTCGATGCTTACATCATTATCATCAATAATCAGTGCATTAATCGTCATGACGACACATGCCAGACCTGTTCTTTGTTCAAAATTCTTTGTACCAGACTCGGAAAATCATCCGGGTCGATTGGCTTGCCAATGGCTCCATCAAAGCCTGCTTCTCTCAATCTCTCAACCTCCTCATTCATGACACTGGCCGTCACGGCGATAATCATCGTGTCGGCGAACACCTCATTATTGCGCAGCATCTCCAGCATATCAAAGCCATTATAGGGATGCATATGAATGTCCATAAAAATAACATCAGGGGCCAGCACCGTACTGTTGATCTCTTCGGCAAAAGCAGCACTGTCATCATACATCCGGCACTGCGTCAATCCCATCCGGTGGGTGAGTAATAGCTCCATGACCTCGCGGCTGGTGAGGTCATCATCAACGTACACAAATCTCGGTTCATCCTCCATAGACCATTCCCCCTAAGGTTGGTTTCAAGCTGCGTGACGCAATGGGCAGGACAACATAAAACGTTGCCCCTTCATCCGGTGCGCTCTCCAACCACAATCGTCCACCATGCGCTTCGGCCAGTTTGCGGCTGATGGGCATACCCAGTCCGGTCCCTTCCCCCTGACGAATCCCGCTCTCGGTCTGGGTAAACACCTCAAAGACCGCCGCGTGATCTTCCGACGCAATACCCGGTCCGGTATCACTGACGGTGATCAACACCTCATCCTCATCCGCCGTCGCACGTACGACGATTTCCCCCTCTTCGGTGAACTTGCAGGCATTAGCGACGACGTTGTACACAATCTGGCGGATGCGCCGCCGGTCCCCCCGGACACGCGGCAGATCACGGTCGATAACACTCCTGATATCAACTGGCTTATCCTTGAGGAGCGTGTTGCCTGTCTGTACTATCGACAACAACTCGGCTTTTAGATCAATATCATCTTCAACGAACAACCGCAGCGTACCCGACTCGATCTTCGATATATCCAGCACATCATTAATCAGGGCCAGCAGGTGCTTACCATTGTTAAAAGCCTTGCGCAGCGTTTCTTCCTGCTTCGGGTTGACCTCACCAAACATGCCATCGGCGACAAAGCGCGTAAAATTCAGGATGCCATTCAGCGGGGTGCGCAGTTCGTGCGACATGGTTGCCAGAAAATAGGACTTGGCTTGATTGGCAGTCTCGGCTTCTTTCCGCGCTTCCTGTAATTCTGAAAAAAGTTGTGCATTGCGCACCGCGATGGCAATCTGCTCGGCCAGCGAGGTCAGCACACGCAGGTCTTCTTGGCGAAAATAGCCCGCCTGACTTGACTGCAAATCCAGCACACCGATGATTCGCTTACCGATTTTCATGGGCAGTGCTATCTCGGAGGCCGTATCGGGCAGCAGTTCCGAGTAGTAATAATCCGGCGATTCCCTGACATCATTTGCCAGTACCAGTTCACCACTGCGGGCGGCGCAGGCGGCAATGCCCTGTTTATCCACATCAAAGATCACGCCAGTGGCCCGCTTCTCGGTACACGCTTTCAAATGCAGGGTCCGCGTTTCAGGCTCATAAAGAAATACCGACACGTGATACAGACCAAAGCCATCCCGTGTGCTTTCGGCAAGGCCCGGCAGGAGATCGTTTAAATCAAGGACGCTGACCGCCTGCTTGGAGACATTGGCGGCAATTTCGAGATCGCGTGTGCGGGCTGACACCCGCTCTTCGAGATTGTTAATCAGTTCTTTCAACTGGTCGGCCATGCTGTTAAAAGCGTTTGCCAGCACCCCCACCTCATCCGTCGCGTCGACAACCACGCGCTGGTCAAGCTGTCCACTGGCAATACGGTTGGCGGTGTGGGTAAGCTGGGTGATGGGCGAAGAAATCTGCCCGGACAGGATAAAGGCGACTGCCAGAATAGTCACCGTAATCACTACGCCGATGCCCACCAGCGTCACCAGCAAATCATTGGCAGGCTGCACCACCTCAGAAAATTCTTTCTCGACTACCAGCGCCCAGACAATCCCCTCTGGATTTTCCTCCGACGACGGCAGCACTTCAACAGGCGTCCATGCGCTCAGCACACGCACGTCGCGGTATCCGTCAATGACCTGTGTGTCAACATGCCGGTTGATAGCCAGGCGGGTAGCAACGGTATTGACTTGAATACCCGGATTCAAAATGGTCGTATCAACACCCAGTTCTTCCACGAAACGCGATTCGCTGCGAAACATCAGGTCGTTGCCCACGATATATGACTCGCCAGTTTCGCCCAGCCCACCCGTCCCGGCCAGAATATCCCCAATTGACGCAGATGGTACTTCAATCACCAGCACGCCTAACAGCCTGTCGTTGAAAAGGATAGGTGCGGTGAAAAACATGACAGGCTCGCCCGCCGGTTCATAGTATATCAGGTCCGTCACGCTGATATTACGTGTCGCAACAGTTCGTCTGAAGGCATCGGAAAGGGCGGTATGGCGGTATGGTCCGGTTAACAGGCTCGTCATAAACTCGTTGTTTTTGGCAACTGAATAGAGGACATCACCATTGTCTTCTACGAGCAGCAGATCAGAATATCCATACAGGTTGACGGTATCCCGGTAAAAATCATGGAAGCGGTTGTGTGAGGTAGTATAAATAGATTGGTCGCCAGCATCGACGAGGTCCGGGTGGGCAGCATAGGCTTGCTGGATACCACTCATTGAATCGCTGCGCGAATTCCCATATACCACATCGCGATTATTGACGGCATTGGTGAACGCACGAATGGACGTTGAAACGGTGGGGTTTTCAGCAATGATACCCACATTCCGCCGGTGGGCATCCAGCCAGAATTGAATCTGAGCCAGCCGCGTCTCGCGCAGGGCCTCAATTCCAGCGAATGCTTCACTTTCCAGTGCGTTGCGCGACGTAATAAATGAAATACTGCCAATCAGCACGGTACTCAGGAGTGTAATCGCCAGGAAAGCTATCAATAATTTGGAGCGAATACTCGGTGTAAACATTATTTTGATTCCATTGCGGGGAGACTGCGCATCTCCCCGGCCACGTCACGAAATCTAACCGGACATCAGGGCTTCGGCCTGTGCCTGATAGTCATCCAGAATTTCAGAAATGGGACGATCTGTGCTAAGGATTTCGGTAAACATTTCGTTCCACAGAGCGGTGACTTCTACGAAATTCGTCGACCATGATGGCAATGTGCGAACATCCCCGTTGAGCAGTTCGTCGATAAATACATCATATACCCTGGCATCAAATGGTGCATCATCCAGATCACGTCCGAGAAATTCGGTGTAGTAGGACGGCACGGACGATGTATCGCCTTCCATGACGCGCTGGACGGCTTCAATGCCGGTAAAGGTCGTCGGCAAGCGCCCACCGACTCCAGTCCAGAATAGATTGCTCTGATTCTGGTCATCAATCATATATTTCAAAAACTCGGTGGCTTCCTCAGGATGTTCGCTGCTTGACAGTACACCATAAATCGGATTGCCGACTACAACATTGGCGCGATTACCCCCCGGTGGCAGCGGCAGCGGCAGATAACGGCAGTCGAAACACCCACTACCTTCCGCCCAGAACGGATGCCATGAACCTGCGGTTTGCATGGCGGTAATGCCAGAAAATAGCTGACTGAAGACGAATGCCTCACTGCCCGCAAAGGTAATTTCCGGGTCGGTAAAAGCTGACATGCGGCGGAACCACTCGTAAACCTGTATGCTGTTGGGGTGATTAAAGGACGGTGTATCACAGACCGGCATATTGCACAGCGGCGCGTCCACCTGATACAGATAGGGAGCCGCGCGGAACAGAGCGGCAGTCACAAAGTCAGTTGGCCCCAGAATCGAGTAGCCGTAAAACTCACCGGCACCGGCCTCGGTAATCACCCGTGCTGCCTCTTCTATCTGATCCCAGGTGGACAGGTCGATGGTATTGGGGTCGAGACCCGCTAGCAGGAACAAATCAGCGTTGATTTCAAGCGTAAATACCGCCGTGAAAACCGGCACACCATACAGCACTCCATCTCGTTCGACAGCGGTGGCGGTCGCCGGGATGATATTCTCATGAACATCCGGCGGAAGTTCAACCGGGATCAGATGACCCTGTTGCACAAGCTGAGGCATGAAGGATTCGCCAACCGTGATGTCGGGGGCAGTACCCTCCTCGATAGCCGCTTGCAGTGCCTGAAATAGGTCGGTATCCCAGCCATGATCCTCCCAGACGATTTCGATGTCGGGATGTTCGGCTTGCCAGCGAGCATCTAGCTCTCGCACGTAGTTGCAAAATTCCCAGGTCGAAGCAGGATCGATAATACAACTCACGGTTCCCGGTTCGCCCCAGATGATGATGGTAGTTACCTCGTCATCCTGCGCACCACTTGCCTGTGCGTTGAAGATGAGAGCCAGCAAGATAACCAGCAAAAGAATGTATTTCATCAAATTGTCCTATTTTTAGATCGTACTCTCCTTAAATTGTAATAGCGGTCTAACAGCAAATCCACTTTTGTTAAGGATTCTTTAGCTAAATTGTCTATTTAAGATCAGTGAAAAAACAAATTACTGGCACATGAACAGGTGTCTGGCAGGAAAACGGTTCTGCCAGACAAGCATGGTAGTAGAGCTTTGACTGATCAGGTGCTTTATCTGGCGGATGGGATGTATCCCGTCCCTACGATTAGAATTCTTGATAATACGGTTTCGTAGGGACAGCATACATGCTGTCCGTGAAAAACAAATCCATCATCAGTCAATATGTCATCGCCACCATCGTTCTTAGATTTTACGCCAGCCTTGCCAGCCTCGCGCCTGCCATGCCGCGTATAACGAAATGGCTCCTGACGTGGCAACATTCAGGCTGCCCACCGAACCGCGCATCGGCAGTGTCACAATCATGTCACACGAATCGCGGACCAGACGGCGCATGCCCTCACCTTCACTGCCCAGCACCAGCGCCAGACTCATGTTCAAGTCAATCTTGTCGATGGGTTCGAGGCCGGGACCAATATCCAATCCAACCATCCAGACCTCTTGCTCTTTAAGACTCTTCATGGTGGTGTTGAGATTGGTAACCTGCGCAATATTGAGGTGCTCGGTTGCGCCGGATGCCGCTGCGGCCACCGCAGGCGTGACACCTACCCCGCGCCGTGTCTGCAAAATAACGCCATGAATGCCGACCGAATCGGCTACCCGCAGCAGCACACCGACATTTTGCGGATCTTTCAGCAAATCCAAGATCAGCAGGAACGGTTTCTCGCTGCGTGTTTGGGCAAGTGCCAGCATATCCTCCACCTCGACGTAAGGATAATCGCCTGTGCGCAAGACCACACCCTGATGATTGCCCTCAAAGGACAGATCATCAATCACGCGGCGGGGCACACGACGCAGTTCAACATTCTGCCGGTTGGCTTCGGTGACAATATCCCGAATAATGTCCTTGTCTTCGACGCCATCCGCCATCAGGATTTGCTCAAATTTGCGACGTCCGGCCCTGAGTGCTTCAAGGACGGGCCAGCGTCCATACAAAAAATCTGTCATATGTGCTCCATTATTTGCAATTTCGTGACCATAGCGGACTCCCGTCGTTTCGTGGAACGGTGTTTGGGCAATTTGTAGTGGACGCCCAACGGGGCGTCCCAACGATTAAATCCGTTTGTCGAAGGGATGGGATACATCTCGTCAGTGTCACCAGAATATTTCACGCCAATTCTTCCTTAAAACACCTTCCAGAACGTTGAACGGTCAGGGCGGTCTTCCAATGTCACGCCGCGCTCGGATAAGTAATCGCGGATGCGGTCACTGGTCTGGAAATCCTTCTCCTGACGCGCCCGTGAACGCAGTTCAATCAACAGGCGAATGAGATCCGCTTCACGCTCCGGGTCGTAATTGACCGTATGCTCCGGCACGACTCCGAGGATGTTTGTCCCAAGCTCGGTATACGTTTCGTCAATTCTGCGGAGCACTGCCGCTCCGACCTCCTGCTGCCCGTTGAGCAGGCTGTTCACGTCACGAGTCAGGTCGTGCAGGGATGCTAATGCAGCGGGTGCATTGAAATCGTCATCCATTGCCTCCACGAAGTCATCGCGAGTTCTGTCCAGAATGTCGTAGATCGCGTTACCTGCTTCACCTTCCGGTGCGGCCAGCATCAATTCGCGGGTGAGATGAACGGCGGTGGCTATCCGTGTCCAGCCATTGCTGGCGGCTTCAATCGCTTCCTCACTGTAGTTGGTCGGATTGCGATAATTGCTGCTGGCGATAAAAGTGCGAATCACATGCGGCGAGTATTTTGCCAGCGCATCCTTGATCGTTACAAAATTGTCGAGGCTCTTCGACATCTTCACCGGAACCCCAAATTCATCCGGGACCATCAAGCTGCCTACCAGAATCCAGTAGTTGGCAAATGGCTGCTCATTGGCGGCTTCGCTCTGCGCAATTTCGCACTCGTTATGCGGGAAGATGTTGTCGATACCGCCGCCGTGAATATCAAAATGCGGCCCCAGATATTTGCCTGCCATTGCCGAACATTCGATGTGCCAGCCCGGAAAGCCAACACCCCACGGGCTGTCCCAGCGTAAAATATGTTCTGGCTCGGCTCTCTTCCACAGCGCGAAATCGGCGGGATGGCGTTTTTCTTCGCGCACGGCTTCGCGAGTCCCAACGTCCTGATCCTCAACGCGGCGATTGGACAGCTTGCCGTAATCGTCCCAGGCCAGCACATCAAAATAAACGCTGCCATCGACCTCATAGGCATAACCTTTGTCGATGAGGGTTTGTGTCATCTTGATCTGTTCGGGCACGTGAGCGCTGGCCCGCGGACTGATGTCCGGGCGCTGTATGCCAAGCGCGTCCATATCCTCAAAATAATGGCGCGTATAATGTTCAACAATCTGCATAGGACCTGCGGCAAGCTGCCGGGCCTTCTTCAGAATGCGGTCCTCCCCGGTATCCAGCAAGTGCCCTACGTCGGTGATGTTCTGCACATACAGCACATCATAACCCCTCCAGCGCAGATATTTATTGATGATGTCGAAATTGATGTAGGTTTTGGCGTGACCGAGATGGGCATAATCCTGCACAGTGGGGCCACACACATACATATTGACTTTACCTTCAACCAGCGGCACAAAATCTTGTTTTTCGCGGTGTAAAACGTTATATATCTGTAGAGCCATTTCCCAACTTTCCTGTCAAACGATACAGCGTACGATGAATTATACCAGACGACAAGCGTCCGAAAATCGTCAGCCCGGCATCAGCCAAGATGTGGTAAACTGCCAGCGTATTCTGGAGGACGTGATGATACGGCGACTGTCGCTTGTCATACTCGCAATGCTGCTGGCAGGTTTAGCCTGTAACCTGACCAACGAAGAAAATGTACCCAGAGATAAACTGGTCACGGAGGAGCGCCCTGCGCTGGTGCTGCTGGCTCCCGCCAATCAGAATCGCTATCAGGCTGGCGCTACGGTCACGTTCCATGCGGTGGCCCGCGATATTGTGGATGGCGTGGCGCGTATTGAATTTATCGTCGACATCCCCGGCGACACACAGACCCTGATTGAAAACTCCTCCGACCCCGAAGGCGATGCCCAACTGGAAGCCATTCTGGAATGGATCGCTGTTGGCAATCAAACCTACATTGTCGAGGCGCGGGCCTACCGGGCTGATGGAACTCCCAGCAATACCGAGCAGATTATTATCGAGGTGGTTGATATGGACGCCACGCCTGCCACCCCAACCGAAGTTGAGGAAGAGGACACGACCCCGGCGGATGCTCTGCAATTCGATTTACCGGATACCGGCGTGACGGGAACAATTATGGCGGATGCTGTCCCGGTGCGACAGGGGCCAGACACGGCGCTCTACCCGATTGTGCTTGAACTCAACAGCGGCGACGAAGTACCGATTGCGGGGCGCAGCGTGGATGATCTGTGGTATGTCGTGGAGTTGGATGATGGCTACGGCTTTGTGCTGAAGTTGATGGTCCAGCCTAACGGCGATACATCGAGTCTGCCGCCGATTGAGCCGCCGCCTCCACCGGAACAGTAATCGTGAACCCGCTGGTGGCGCGTACCATCAAATGGATGGATGCGCCGTTCATATCCTCGATTTATACAGCGGTAGGCGTTCTGCTGGCGGTGATTGTTCTGACGCTTTTTGCGAATTCCTCAGCTATTGTTCGTGAATGGGTGATCTTGCTTGGCGGGATAATTGTGCTGACGCCCACTTTTTTTGCCGTTACCGCCGCCCGTTTCACCGAGCAAACCATCCATGAAGGCTTTTATGACATGGTGGTTATGTCCATGACCGACCGCGAGATTGTATTGGGCCATGTTTTGCTGACATTTTTGCACCGCCGCAATATTTTCGCCGCGATTATTGTGCTCTTACCGGCAATGGTCGTGGTGATTCCGCTGTATGTTATCAAAGAGGCAACTGACGTTGAGGCCGGGATTCCCACCATGCTGGCGTCACTGGGCTTGATCGTTGGCGCGGGTGGATTGTACTTGCTGGCAGCGGTGGTCGGGGTGGCAGTATCGCTGCGATGGGGCAATCAAATGGCTGTTTTCACACTGGCGATTGTCGGCTATCTGGCCCTCAGTTTGCTGTGTGCATGGCTGGCAGTGTCCAGTTTTGAAGTGGTTGCCATGCGTCTAAACACTACGGGCAATGCGCCGTTTGGTCTGGTGGTGGGGAGTTTCTATTTCATTGTGTCAATGCTCACCTGGGGTTACGATCACACAGTTATCAATGCCATGCGCGTTATGGCCGCCTTTGTCTCGATGACTCTGCTGGTGCTGGTTATTGGCGACAGACCATTTGTCTGGATTGTTATTGGAGTTATGCTATTCAGCGGTTTTTTCCTGATGATAATGGATCGCGATCCATCGGATGGTATCTCGCCATCCAATCGGGCCGTCAGCGCACTTCCACAGTTGGGCGTGGTAGCACTAACGGTGACACTGCTGATCACGCACCTCAGTGATCCTCATGATCGGGATTATACCGTTTCTGTATTAGGTCTCACTGTAGTCATGCTGCTGCCATATTTTCTCGCAGTGGGGTTGATGGCACTGGCTGAGCGCTGGACCGAACGACCTGTCCAGCAGCATTACAATAGCTGAACGGTGTGGTCAAAAAACGCAACGGGCACTCGACATTCTCCCGACAAGACCTTTTAGCGGCGCGACATCAAACGACACAATCCTTCTTGCGTGCTCTCTTTGCTAGAACGTTCCTGTTGCCAACAATACCTTTTTGGGGGAATATGTAAGAAATCCCACTTTCTAGATGAGCAAGTTTGATAATGCCCTGAAAAAGAGTAGTTATTGAAGAAGAACATCCACACAAACCCTATGATGTCTCAGGATTTGGAGAATCAACGAATGCGGCTTAGAAAAATATTTCTACCTTTTTTCATAGGATTAATTGCGCTACCTCTGGTCATTACCAGCCAATCCATACCATCTCACCCAGCTATCGCCCAAGTCAATAATACTGATCGTGATGGAATTGTGCCTCTGTGGTCACCGGACGGCAATTACATTTTAGTGTTTAGGAGAGCTGTTCCGGACGTTGACACCGGGGTAGTGACCGAGCTATGGCTCGTTGACACAGACAGTTTTGAAGCAACCAATCTGCCATATGCGCAGTCGATTCTTCATGAAGTTGAGTGGTCACCAGATAGTAAATGGATAGCATATACATCAACCGATGACCGTGACGAACCAGTAATTCATAATCTTTGGATAATGAATCCTGATGGGGAGCAATCCAGAAATCTGACAGCAAATAAGGAGACGCATGTTTCGTCCTTCCGATGGTCGCCAGATGGCAAATCTCTCGTTTTTGCAACAGCCAGATCTCGTTTCGTTGTTGAAGACACTGCAATCTGGGTTATTGATGTCGATTCCGGTGAACTGACAAAAATTACCCAAGATTTTGATGTCCAATTTCACTCTCCAGACTGGTCGTATGATGGCTCGAAGATTGCGTTTTTGTCCAGAGATGAGACAAATAAAGACCTGATCTGGATTGTTGATTATGATGGCCGTACCATATCTTTCCCACGTCACATTTCTATCAACGAAACAATTCTTGAGATACGCTGGTCCCCTGCCGAAGATCTACTGGCTATTAATACACTGGAAGGAATTGGTATCGTCGATCTAGATGGCGAAATGACGATTTTATTTGAAAGCATGGAAGAACCGACCCTTGTGCTCCCGTGGTCGCCAGATGGTACCTATCTCGCATTTGCGTCAGGCCGGGAAAGCAGTTACACGTTTGATATATTTCTGGTGGAGATGCAGTCAAGGAGGATGCAAAACCTGACTGTGGAACTAAATGAAGGGTTACTCAATCCAATTAGTTGGTCGCCAGATAGTCAACATATTGCCATAGAAGCTAAAATTGATAGTGACAAAGGATTGTGGATTATGGACCTCAGCGACAATGGATTGACACAGGTTCCGCTGGATTTTTTGGGTCAAGAGTAGGAATTAGGGGACTTTTGCATAGTCCCTCGAAAGGGTATAGTTTAACTTATGCAACTGTATCATCTCCGCTGAGATAGCAGTGAAATCTGGACCGAGCGCCCGATTGAGCAGCATTACACCGGCTAAACTGAAGGGTATAAAATCGAAACGGATAACCCCATGCGATTAATTTAGTGGCAACTGATAGAAAGTGAATGAGCCATCATCAAGTTAGGATGGCTCATGTTTTTGTTACCCATTTTGTGCCGCTACCGCACAAACATAGGATTGTTGCCCGGCAGTGATGTTAAGGGTGTTACTTTATCAACAGGAACCCATACTGGACTACGCGCGTCGCCGACGAAAAGGGACACCCACTATCTGCCGTTCACCACAGTAGAATCTATGACGTCATAGGTATCAAAGCCGTTGCCGTCAGCATCAAATGGCAAAATAATATCCGCTCCGTTGGTAGCTTTCGCCGTGGCACCGTTGGGGCCAGTGAGACCGGGTTGTGATTGACCGGCGGTAATCATGACCTGACCAACGCGCCCATAGTCACCGGGACCGCAAGGATCACAGGTACCCGGTGGCGGTGGCGATCCAATAACTGGCAAACTCGCACAGTCTGGCTGATCATTAGCCGGGTCATACTCTACAGTGAGCATTAACTCGGCACCGGTCGCCGCCTGATTCAAGATGTCATCATATACAGGATTTGTGTTGTAATCTATCGGAGGAGACCGATACAGGTCATACATTTCAATAGTGACCGGACGCGCAGTAATTTCATTCATGCCACCTTTAAAAAGAGGGTTTGTATTTTGACCGAAAAATGCCAGCCAATTCATCGGTATTCCTACCGCACCATTGGCCCAGTCAGCCGCAAGGCGTACCCCATTCGCGTCGTAGACAACAACACCTACAAAGTCAAATTGTCCGTCATCTGCGTCGGTACTGACCCATCCGAATTCAACTTCATAGAAACTGTCCTGGCAATTCCCAGCATTAAACGCCATACCCACAAGAATATATGGGTTAGTCGCTGCTTTGACAGGGTTAGGGAGACTATAGCCAATAATAGCGAGAAGCCCGATAACTACTATAATTGCTAATCTCTTCATGAAAAATCCCTTCGTGATGATCCCGTCCCTGTATTTATATTATGTCATTATGGCAAAGAGAGGTAGTGGGAGTGAGGAGAAACTTTTAAATTGCAAGTTACAAAGTTATGAAAAACCCCGAACGGGTGTCCGGGGTTTGAGTGCTTTTTCTACCGGGCGTTTTCGCGCTCGATCTTCACTTTATCCTGCTCGATAAATTTCAAGGCGTCTTCAACCGTGTTTACCATCCGAGTCTTATGACGCAGTGCCGTTGTCTTCAGGAAAATGTTACCGAACAACGTCGTCAGGTAATTATCGCTGGCGATAATATAATACCGCATATGCTCTTCGTGCATTCTGATAGCGGCGTTATATTGTGAGAGGACGTTGCCTTTCGGCGATTGTCCGTTGGGTGGTTGTGTGCCGATCACATAAACAGGATGGCTCACCTGCTTTTCCAATTCGACGGTTCTGTGTACCCCATCAAAGAAATCATCCCACGTCCAACTCATTGGAAATTCTTGCAGAATGATTGTCTTTTCCTCATCGTACCATGAGACTTCTACGAACATGACAACTCCATGCTAACTTTATGTTTACTTATTATTATGATACATGAAGGTCAGCGAAACACATTAAAATCGTCCTAAAAATTTGTGATGAATTGCTCAAAATGCCCCGCCGGGATAACCGGATATTAATCAAGAAATGACAAATAACCCGGTATAATGGAAAGAAAGTTAGACAGGTGCACATTGATGACTGCTTATGATTTCGAACGACTGTCTGATGAGCTGGTCTTTATTCGCTGGAACCGCGTCGCTTCAAGGGACGATGCGCGGGCTTATTTGAGTGATTTAACAACCGCCATAGAACAAGCTCCCGGCAAGATATACTTTTTCTCCGATCTGCGGAACGGGCACATCACCGATGCCCGTGTACTGCGCGAGATGGGACGCCTGACCAATCACCCGAACTGGGGTGGGGGTGTCGCCGTTGTTGAAAATCTCTCTGCTGAAATTTTTGTTCAATTGTTTGGGCGCTTCGTTACGCCCGACATGACCGACTACGTTTTTGATGATGTGAGCAAAGCACTGGATCGCCTTGACCGATGGCAGCCGGGTATCGCGGCAGCCTATCATGCGCGATACGATCAGACTGGTAAAGATTAACACAGCCCTCACCATTTTGAGGGCTTGTTTTCTTCGCGCCAGACTTGCCGAATTCGCCTGCGTAACTGCTCAAATTCAATGTCACCAAGCCGAGTTTACCACAGGCGTCATACATTGAATGCCACGAATTGCCGATCTGGGGGACCAGAAAACCGGGCATCAGACATGATACCCGGTTCGGGGAACGGGACTGGTTCATGCCCCATACATCAAGAACCACATGTTGAGGTTAAGCGGAATCCAGGGGAATTCATTCATATCCCCAACGAAAATTTGCAACCACACCTGCCCGTCGATCACTGTCTGACCCACTACATTATAAGTGTCGTACTGTGGATCAGGGGCGGATTGGTTGGGAACGCGCATTTCCTGACCACCGGAATCGCGTAAAATTCCACCCCCGGCTTCACTATAAAGCAGTGTGCCGGGTGCTGAGACCCAAACCTGCCCTAACCGTTCGCTTTCGCGGTCGGGAGCCGTCGTCAGGTTGTCAATATACAGGCAAAAGCCAACCGCGTTGTGGCTGATGGTTACGGTATCGAATAGTTCGCCCGTTTTCATCAGGGCAAAGGCTTCAGGATAGCGCCACTTCTCGAGCAAACTGGCCCGGTAGGATGCTGATTCAACAACGGCCCCTCTATTATAGGTGGTCACCGTCATTGCATATGTCGTGGTAAAGAGCGTGTTGAATTTGAAATTGAAGCCAATGATTTCTTGAGGTTGGTCGAAGGTGATGGTAAGGGTTGAATTACAACCCCGGAGCGCGTTCTTGCTAAGGGTAACCGGACTGAGACCAGTGAGCCTCATATCGCGGACCAGCCAGTCGGCTCCCGAAAAATGAATACCTTCAAGGGCAATGCTGGCAGCGGGAGTGCCGGGAGTAAGCTCGTCAAATCCAGCGTAATACGCCGACGCGGGACCCTGAGCAGTTGTCACTGCCCAGAGCATAATCATGAGCGCAACAATAAACCGTTTCATCTTACAAAATCCTTCCTTCATCCAACAGAAACTCACATTGTGAGGGAAGGGAGATTGCCAGGGTGCACGCCACAGGGCTTCGCGCCCTGGTTACACTCGATCCATTTTCAATATAACACACCGTTATTTACAATACATTAAACCAGACATAAGCATTGAGAATACGTCAGGAAATCGTTGGCTTATGGTGAGAGGTCTTGTTACTTACGTGGAAACTCATTCAGCAACCGCTCAACAACTTCATTCAGATCATGCGCCTTGCCGCGATCAAGTGCCTCAGCAAATGTGCCGGATGGCAGAGACTCTTGCAGCGACGGCAGGAACTCATCAAGCCGCTTTTTGATCTCACTGTTAAAAACGGGATGATTCTGGATTAAGCCCACCAGTTCAGCCGCAGACACGGGTTCGTTGTGCTGCTGGTACAGCCAGACAAAACCGATCATCGCCTCCAGCAGCAGCGGGGTGAGGCCGCTTTGACTGGCTATCGTAAGCGCCCGGTGAAATGTACTCAGCGTCTGGTCATGCTGGAGTTTGATATATACGAACCCCAGATAGGTAACGTGGTAACAGATTAAACGCTGATTCCCAATCGCCTGTGAAATTGCCAGACTTTGCTGGTAGTAATCCTGCGCCCCGGCATAATTCTCTTGAGCATATGCCAGGTCACCCAGATTATGTAGAGATACCGCAGTGCCTCGCTTATCCCCTATTAACTGTCTAATGCTCAGGCTTTGATTGCAGTAATCAACTGCCTCGGCATAATTCC
>JAKEEQ010000254.1 GCA_022616515.1 Chloroflexota bacterium
GTCCGGGGAGTGGCGGTAGTGTACCCGGAACCGGTGGGACTGGTGGAATTTCCGGGGGGCAAGGTTCCATCGATCCGGGTAGTATTGCCCCTCCAGTGTTTTTGCCGCCCAACAGCGGTCTCCATCGACCTGTTCTGCCCTACTGTTACGACAGAGTCAACCCGGCCTTTATCAATGTCTATCGCCAGTATGAAGCGCTGGCACGTTATCTGGGCTGTGCACGTGCTGATAGCAGTTTTGGGGTTAATATCGCCGTTCAATCCTTCGAGCGTGGTCAGATGATCTGGCGTGCAGATAACCGTGATATTTATGCATTGCCCACGGCTGGCAATTTCATTCGGGTTCTAGACACCTGGAGCGAAGGAATGCCTGACAGCGATCCAAACCTGTCGCCACCGCCTGGCTTATCCCAGCCAGTACGTGGATTTGGCCTCGCATGGCGCAACAACCCCACCATCCGCGACTCGATAGGGTGGGCCATGACATCTGAGATTCCGATGTCATCACAATTTCAAGAATTCTGGTACGGTTTTATGTTTCTGGCTGACAACAACCGTGTTTACGCCGTCATTCCAGATTTAAGAAATCCAGACACGGGCACGGTGTATGGGCCGTTTCCCCAATAGAAAGTGAGGCGAAGGGGATTTCCCTCGCCATTTTATCTAACGGTTAAAGTATGCTTCAGGGTCGATTTCGTGTAGTACGGCGTCAAATAGTTCAAAGTACAAATTGGGAATGGCATTCGTTCCGGTGCTGCCAACTGTTCCGATAGGCTGACCCATCTCAACCCACTCCCCGCACGCTACAAATTTCTGAGATAAGTGCCCGTAGCGTGAATAGATAACCTCGCTGCCATAGCGATGGGCAATCGTTGCCACTGCGCCAAGTCCTTGAGTATTCCAGCCGCTTTCAACCACGATACCACTGCCCGCCGCCAAAACCTGCGTTCCCTCTGGAGCATACCAATTGATTCCACGCTCCACATCGAAACGTGTGTCGGTAATTTGACCCACGCTCAGTGGCCTGATTTCTGGCAGTCCGGAGATAGGAATGTCATTGATTTCACAATCGGCGAACGTTTCCAGCGTCGGTTGCAGGACCAGAATATCCAGCAGGGGATGGTTAGGGTTCAGTTCAAGCGCCTGTTCGGTACTCCTATCCGCTTCTTCAGTTAGCCCCTGCGCTCTATACGCCAGTGCCTGATAAATGTGCATTTCCTCGACATCTCCCGTAGTACGCAGCATTTTGTCGGTTAACTCGAAGATGTCATCGTAACGTTGTTGCAGCAGGTACGCCTCAAATATGCTGGTTCGATACCACAATGCCCGCCAAGGCAGCTCAAGTTCTAACGCCCGGTCAAACGCGGTAACTGCCGCTCCATTAGATCCCATCGCCAGCAGTGTTTCACCCAGATTGAACCACGCCCAGCCATCTTCACTATCTGCTGCGAGGTCTTCAACGGCGTTTTGCATGGCATTCTGCGCGGCACTGGTACGATTTGCATAATCACCAATGATGGATTGGATGGTCAGATTATCCTGCGATGGATAAACCAGCATCAGGGGACGATTCATATCCTGCCACTGCGCATCAAATTCATCGTATGGGATGTGCAGCGGGACTTCGTCTGCACCACCCAGATAACTATCGTAAATCAGAAAGCTGTCCTCATCGTAGCCCACCACGAGAAGATATTGTGCAAACCAGTCCAGACTTTCATCAACCTCATAACCAGTCGCCACCAGAACCGGATAGCCCAGGCCCACCGCTCGTTTCAGGACGCGCTCATTGCCGCCCACAATGGAGGTCTCAGTCAGAGGAGCCGCAGTGTCTGTACGGCGCAGATAGTTTGATATTTCCTCAAAGGTAGTGTTTTTGTCTTCAGGATTGGGGCGTAAATACTGGGCAATCTCGTCCTGACTGATATCCACATCAAAGTAACTCAACAGCATCGATAAAGCCGCTGGCCCGCCGTTATTCCAGGTCTGATTGACGAATTCAATCCGGTTGAGATTGAGTGTTACCGACAACGGTAGTTGCTCATCCACCACCTCAGGTGGGATAGGTGTCGGTGTTGAAGATGTGGGATATTCTGGCGCAAAAGTTCCCTGAGAAGCCTCAAAAGTTGTGATGATGGCTGTAGCAGTGAGGGCTTGATCACTTATCGTCTCTGGCCGAGCCGTAGCGGTCATATCATGTTCAATGGTCTGAAAATCTGGCGTGGGGGTACTCGTTACCTCCAATTCCTCACCCACTGCTTGAGTTGGATACAAGGTTCCCTGTGAAGCCTCGAAGGTGAGTATTATGGATGTTGCAGTGAGCATCTGACTGTTAAGGGTGCTTGTGCTTTGTTCCGTTGGTTGAAGAGTCTGAGTAGGGACTGGCGTACTCGTAGCAGATGGTGTTTTTGTTGCTGTCATTTCATGTACTGTTGGAGTGTTTTGCGGACCCTGCGCCAATTGCAGTGATTTTTCTGGTATAAACAGAATACTACCGGCAATAACCAGCGTCAGTATTGCCGCCGCCAGTACCAGCCATTTCTGAAAATTTACTCCACGTCGCCCTGTGATATTGGTCCACACACGTTGTTTAGCCATTTCATTCTCTTCCCGGTGGGTGACAAGGATGCGCGTAAAATCTGCCAGTTCTTCATCCAGTTCTTCGTCTGGCAGGGCGTGTTCATTGTCGTGTAAATCAAGGATGAACCGTTCTAGCTGCTCGGATTGTTGTTTCTCATTCATAGTCGATGTACTCCTGATACTGCTGCCGCAGGCGTTTGATGATGCGGTGAAGTTGGACCCTGACCGCGCCCGCTTTCTTGCCAACGATGTCGCCGATTTCGTCCGACGTAAGGCCGCCATCAATACTGAGCAATAAAATGTCGCGTTCTTCGTTATCCAGCGTTGCAATAAGGGCGTTTAAAATATCCGTACTTTCTTTCAGTTCGATGGGGCGGTTTTCATCAGGGACCTGGATGGTGTCGATGTCCACAAACTGCCGTTCTTGCTGCAAGTAGTCGTAAACAACATTGTGCGCGATGCGAAACAGCCATGCCCGGAAATCACCACTGGTGCGGAAGGTGTGGCGGCTTTTCAACACGCGCTCAAAAACTTGACTGCACAGGTCTTCGGCAATTTGAGGATTATTGACACGGCGGCGGCAGTAACTGTAAATTCGGTCAAAGTAACGATCATAAATTGGTGCAAACTGTTCAGGGTCCTCCTGAGCAGCCTGCATAATGACATTATCTTGCATCTCAATCGAAAGTGTATTCATTAGTGCGCACTCCTCACCTATGAATACTAAATTTCCTCCTGAGTGTTACATCATAAATAAAAAACCCCTCGCTGTGGGCAAGGGGTTGTGTCATTATTGTCCTTCTTCTGCCGGGGCACACCACGTGCCGCGACAGGCTGAAAATCCGAGGTAAGCTCGTGGATTTTGCGGGATTCCGTCCGCGTTACGAACTTCAAAATGCAGATGTGGGCCACTCGAACGTCCGCTGCTGCCAACGTTGCCGATATGCTGTCCGGCTTCAACATGCTGACCGCACCACACAAATCCGGCCCCGGTTAGGTGGGCATACAGCGTCATAACCGGGCCATGCGAGACCACAATCGCATAACCATAGCCCCACTCACTCCAGCCCGCAAAAATAACCGTACCTGTCCCGGCAGCCAATACCGGTGTGCCTTCATTCGCGGACATATCAAGGCCGCTGTGTGTCCAGGTAAAGTCTTGCGTCACGACATATCCAGAAACCGGGCGTACGGTAGGCACAGTGCCATCATAAACGCCCTGCTGACCACATGACCCCGGCTGGCCTGACCCGAAGAACGCCGTCCCCTGATAAACATTACCCCTCGATTCGGCAGGGTTAACCGTTGTGCCAGCGCCACCGCGCGGATCCCAGTAAAGCGGTTCCTTCGTTCCAGTACCGCCTTCGATAACCACCGTCAGACCCTGCGGCAGTATTGACTCAGGCGTGGCATCGCGTAGTTCGTTGAATTCGGAGTTGATAATCGAAAGGGGATCAACCTGATACTCTTCGGCAAGATCAGCGACGGTGATTGGTGTATCTACAGTGTGCATCGCGCCTTCAACGGGCAGGATGTTCAGTACCATTCCCGGACGCAGGGCGTTAATGAAAAACGTTCCATTTGACCATACGATGGTTTCTAAACTAACGTCAAACTGCCCGGCAATCTCGTAGATGCTGTCACCGTACTGCACTTCATATTGAATGACCTCCGCCCGCGCAGGCTGCTCATTGATCGTAAACGCATCCACATCGCGCTCAACAACATTACCTTCAATGCTTCCACTGCTGATGTCCATTGCCACTGCCGTCTCACGAATTTCGACATCTGCTGTGGGCAGCGGCGTTGTGGAAGCGGTTGGGGTGATGGTCGGCGTAATGGATGGCGTCAGCGACGGCGGGAGTGTGTCGGTTGGCAGCGGCGTCAAACTCGGTGCAACGGTTGGTTCATTGACAATTTGCTCCGGGTCGCTCTCCGGTTCGAGGAAAACGATCAAGACAGCCGCAACCACCAGCATGGCGGTCACGATAAATATACCGCCCAGATTTCGTTTTGAATTCATCTTAGGATTTCCCTCTACTAAAATCCGATGGTATAAACCGGATCAAGCGGAACGAACCCGGCGTTGCGGATCTCAAAGTGCAGATGGGGACCACTGGAGCGGCCCGTGTTTCCGACTGTGCCGATAGTCTGACCACCGCTCACATCCTGCCCGCAAAAGACGCTGCGTGAACTCAGGTGTCCGTAGAGCGTAAAGGTTGTGCCATGGGCAATCACTATCGTATTACCATAGCCATATTCGTTCCATCCGGAGAAGACAACCGTCCCGGCTCCGGCAGCGCCGACTGGTGTCCCTTCATTAGCGGACAGGTCAACGCCGGTATGGGCGAAGGAGAAACCCTGAAAAAATTGATAGCCACCCGCCAGTGGATTCTGCGTTGGGAAACCACCGCCTGTCACATTGGCATTGCATCCCCACAGCGAAAACTGCCCGGTGTTCGACGTAACCGCTTGACCACCCGATCCCGTGATACTGGCATTGGCGACCCAGATGTTACAGTTGCCGCCGTTACCGCCGGGAACCATAACCTGAAGCCCTTCCACCAGCAAACTGTCGGGGCGTGCTTCCAGCAACGCGGAAGCGTTGTAGGGCGAATCAATGATAGTAAAGGCATCCACACCTGTATTCTCCGCCAATTCTTGAATCGTAACGGGTTCACGAACTTTGGCATAGACGCCATCGACCGGGGGAATCGTAATTTCAGCGCCCGGACGCAGTGGACTCACCCGGTTACGCTCATTTGACCAGACGATGGTACAAATATCACCGAGGCCGAATTTGTTCTTGATGGATTCAAGGCTGTCATTACTCTGGACCGTGTAATTCACAAAAGAATTTTGCACAGCGCCGATTTGCTCGGTAAATGGAGCTTCATCGCGGCGAACCACACCTTCACCCTCTTCTTCACCGGGAACGGGCGTCAACAGGGCCAGCATTTGCTCATCCGCCGCCGCAGTGGGAAGTGGTTGATTCCGTGCAATTGCGGTTGGCAGAGGGGGTTGTGTTTCAGTAGGCTGCGCAGTGTTGGTGGGTTGCAGTGTCTCGGTTTCGCCCACTTCAACCACCTGAGTCGGCGCATCATCTGTGTTATCGTCAGTATCTTCTTCATTCGTCAGCAGCAAAAAACCACCAGCCGCAATCATGACCAGTGCCAGTACAAGAATAATAGCGCCCACGACACGATTCGATGGGCCTCCAATATCCACCGCCGGACGCGGTTTGGTCGCCGATGGATTGGTATCATCGCCTTCAATCGGTGGCTCTTCGGCAGCTAACTGTTCAAATACATCGTTTTCTTGCATAAGGAAATCCCTTAAGCCAGGTTTCAACTCAAGGGGCTAGTGTATGCACGGGAATGCCGATTAGCAATAATCACTTTCCTACGATTGCCATGCGACCCATGCCTCATCCGCTGCGCGAATTTCGGCCTCTGCATCATCCAGAAGGCCGACAGCAAGCCGCATCGTGCTCAAAGAAACCGCCGGTGATTCTTGCTGACATTCATTTTCCCACAGCAGCTTGATTTCAGTGAGGATGGCAATGGCATTGTTGAGGTGATTGCGGACGATAACACTCTCAGGATGTTGCTCGGCCTGTGCAACCGTCAAATCAAACGGTTCCGGGACCGTTATAGTCAGGGCACAGCTTACCGCCGCGTCGCCATCCAGTACCTGCTGCCAGAGTGTATCGGCGTTTTCGTAGCTATTTTCCGTCTGCGAAAGATGATCGCGGAGTTGGGTGGGCAGGTTGGCAGATTCAGCCTGTGAGGTACAGGCAGCGATAATTAGACTAAGAAGGCTGATCAACAGCAGCTTGGATGTCATCGTTTTGCCATAAATTCCAGAGGAACGCAACCACCACCAGTACCACCCACATCATGACCTGTTCGCGGCGATATTGGTTGAATACGATGGCTGGACTGGCAAGCAGCATACTCACCAGCAACCATGTAACCGCATTCCCCGTAACAATCAGCAGAAATCCCTGTCCACTGAATGTTAAACGCATTTGCCAGCGCATCCAGATAATCAGCGTGAGGATACCGCCAATCACAGCATACACCTGTGTTGGGTGACGGTCAGCGCTCCACAGGTCAATCGCCCACGGAAGGTCGGTTTCCCTACCAAAATAATCACCTTCCGCCAGAAATGCCAGATTGACAAAAATGATGAGAACCGCAATGCCCGGTGCGAAAAGATCCAGCAGCGGTCGAAGTGGGATGCTGCGTGGTATTGTATACACGATGAGAGCAACGGCCACCAGCGCCACTCCGCCGAGCGGAAACATTGCCTGTGGAGTCAGTGAAATCCATGCTTGCGGATCGTTCTGATAAACCGACCAGTTCAGGGCAATATAGGATGCCCGCGACCCCAGCAGAAACACAATGAAGCCAATCCAGAGACTGTTCTGTAAGGATTGGCTGTTGGCATTGCGATGATTTGCGTAGCGTGTGATAACTTCAAGACTGAAAGCAAGCCCCACAATAATCAGCAACTGTGCCGTTCGCAGGGCAAATGGACCGATGTCTACCACCTGAAGCATGAATCGTTACTCAGTTGTGGTAGACGATGCAGTCTCTTTGGTCGACTTACTTTCGGGTTTAGTCTTGCCATTGCCGTTTTCGCTGTGTCCGTTTCCGTTGCCATTGTCACTTCCATGACCATTTCCAGTAAGGTTGGAACGGCTGCCACGGCTGTCGTTGATGTAAAACCCGGATCCTTTGAATACGACACCGGCAGGACCTATCACGCGAACAACAGACCCTTCGGTAGAGCAGTTTGGACAATCCGCAATGGGATTATCGTGGAAACTTTGCTTTACTTCAAAGTCGTATCCACATTCCTGACAACGATAATCGTAGAGTGGCATATTGAATCTACCCCCGTTTAACTATTTCACCGTTATGGATTCTAATGGGCAAAAAACCCGGAAATCAAGAGGTTAGTCGAATATTTGCACAAATTTAACAGATAATCTGTGCCCTGTAAACAGACGATGCATCACAGGGGTCTCTTACTGGCCTTTTGCTAACTGCACACTTCGTGCAATTTCTTCGGGATCGTAGGATTGTTGCAGGGCAGCAGCCAGTATGCGGACTTCAATACCCTCGGCAATGCGGATGCTGGCAACGCCGATTTCCTCATCCAGTTTGGTGATGGTCCCAATCAGACCGCCGTAGGTGATAACTTCATCCCCCACCTGCATGGTTTCAACATAACGCACATGTTTTTTATAGGCGCGTTGTTTCGGGAAAACCACCAGCGACCAGTAACCTATGATAACAATCAGCAAGATGGTTGCGGAAAATGCAAATTCAGTCATAACAATGCTCCAGTGTCATTCCCACCTGTACAACGTACCAGTGTAATTGAAACACTGCCCGATTTGTAGACATTTGCGCAAAAATCTGGTCATTGCTGGGGTAAGCGTTCAGGGCAAATTTCAAGGAATACAACCAACGCGCTAAAAAAGCCCGCTCGACGGCGGGCCATAGGCATCAAGTTAAGACAAAAAGGGCAAAATCAGGGAGAATAGTTGTACTACGAACATTCAAGCTGAGGATGCCCTTTATGTGTACAAGCATA
>JAKEEQ010000255.1 GCA_022616515.1 Chloroflexota bacterium
ATCCCAACCAGCGCGGTATCGCCACTCAGCGCTACTGAGTTGCCAAAGTTGTCAAAGGTAGCCCCATCCAGTGGCAGGAGTTTTTGCTGCTGGCTCCATGTCGTACCACTGCGCACAAACACATACGCACTGCCACTGTCAGTACCATTGTCATCATCCACCGGTACCCCGACCAGCGCGGTATCGCCACTGAGTGCCGCCGAGGTGCCAAACTGGTCACTGGCGGCACCATCGAGTGGCAGGAGTTTTTGCTGCTGGCTCCATGTCGCACCACTGCGCACAAACACATACGCACTGCCGCTGTTGCTGCCGTTGTCAGCATCGCCCGTTGCCCCGACCAGCGCGGTATCACCACTGAGTGCCACCGACCAGCCAAAGAGGTCAAAGGCGGCACCATCGAGTGGCAGGAGTTTTTGCTGCTGGCTCCATGTCGTGCCGCTGCGCACGAACACATAAGCACTGCCACTGCTGGTGCCATTGTCATCATCGCCATAGGACCCGACCAGCGCGGTATCGCCACTCAGCGCCACTGCGCGACCAAAGAAGTCAGCGGCAGCGCCATCCATTGGCAGGAGTTTTTGCTGCTGGCTCCACACCGTGCCGCTGCGCACAAACACATAGGCACTCCCGCTGTCAGTACCATTGTCATCATCCTCTTCTGCTCCCACCAGTGCCGTATCGCCACTCAGCGCTACTGAGATACCAAACTGGTCAATAGCAGCGCCATCCAGCGGCAGGAGTTTTTGCTGCTGCACCCAGGGGTCAATCGTCAGAGGATAGGTGGCTCCACTATCATCATAATCGTAAACGAGCCTGCGGTCAGTAACGTTAAAGGCGACTGGTACAGTTTGTTGGGTGGCATCGTAGGCCATCAAACCTGAAAAGGTCAGCCTCTCACCAAGGTGCAGGGTTTGCGCACTTCCGGTCGTCGAGAGGGTTCCGCCAGGTTCAAAGGCAAGGGCGGTCGGTTTGTAGAGCGTGAAGCCCTGTTGCACTCCTACCGGACCATTGACATACCACTCATCATACCCGTCACGCTGAATCGTCAACCGATTCCCTGAGATGGTGATGTCTGTTACGGGAATTTCTGGTCGCAATTGCCACGTATCGGCGTCAAATGAAAACGTAACAGACCCGGCACTGACCTCAACGGTCAACTCGTGGGCGATGTTGTGGGCGGTGTAGCCCGACCCGTTCGGCTGAAAATGATAGCGAACATCATCGTGACCGGCAGCCTCTGAATAGGCCATTTCAAGGGTGGTATCGCCGGGTTCAACTATCTCAGCACTTTCTGAGCTAGTCTGTGCGGCGGTATCTGAAACAGCTTGAGCGAATATCGATTGTGGCGTTACCACGATACTGACAACGAATAGTACACTTGCAACGAGCAGAATACCGGGAGATGTTTTCAAGATGATTTCCTCTCAGAACCATGTTGACTGGCAACCAACTATTTTACTGAAGACTCAGTTAAACACAGCGTAAAAAAGATGATTGGGATGAAGGGGCAATGTCACATTAACAGCGTAACAGTTTCGTGGGATGAGGTCTCCACCCAATTGGGGTGAATCTGCACTGGTAAAGAAAAAGCAGGATCACTTCGGGAATGTCGGGGGGAGGTCAACCGTCGATACGGGACTATCACCGGATGGCGGATTCAGGATTAAAGCTTTTTCAGGGTGAAATAAAAAATGCTGCCCTCACCATGTTTGCTCTCCACGCCAACCTCACCGCCCAACTTCTCCACGATCCGCCGCACAATCGATAGACCCAACCCATAACCCTGTGTGCGGGCCTGCGTTAACTGGTTGAACTCGATGAACAGGTCCTCTTGTTTTTCCTCAGGAATGCCGGGGCCGTTATCTTGCACCCAGTAACGCACCATACCATCCTCAAGCAGGTCGGCCCCGATGGAAATGGAGGGATGACTGCCACCATACTTGAGCGCATTGCTCAAATAGTTGATCCACACCTCTTCAACCCAACTGGTTTTGCCCCACGCCGCAGGCAATCGTTCTGGCAGGCGTATTAACCCGCGATACATATTAGTCACAGGTTGTAACTGTTCCAGCACCTCGTAAAGCAGCGGCTGCATGTCGATGGGTTCCAGCACCACATCTTCGCGGCGCACACTGGAAAGCAGCAGAATTTCGTCCACGATATGGATGGATCGGAGGGCATACTCGCGGATTTTCTCGCCCAGCAAATTCAGCTTATTATCTTCCTCGCCAATCTCACTAACGAGTACATCGGCAAACCCAGCCAGCAACCCCAGCGGATTCTTGAGGTCATGGGCGACGGTATGGGCAAAAGCATCCAGTTCCAGATTGTGCTGGACGAGCGCGGTTTCAACTTCTTTCTGCTCGGTGATGTTACGAAAGAGGGCAGCCACAATCGGGCCATCCGCGGAGAGAAATTTGGATATACTCGCGCGGGCAATGAAGATTGAACCGTCTTTGCGTGTCCCGTAAATATCATTGCTGACGGTCATCATGCGAGCGGGGTCCGGGGATTGCACAAATTGGGCGATGCGTTCGAGATGAGAACTGGTTCCTTTGTGAGACATCAAAGCACTGAGCGGCTGTCCGATGACTTCCTCTGCCGGATAACCGAATAGATTTTCCGCTCCCTTGTTGAAGCGAATGATGTGCCCGGTTTCATCAAGCATAACCAGCGCATCAACGGTGTCTTCCATCAACATTGCTACGAGTGCTTCGTCGATTCTATCCATGGAGGTTATCCTTTGCCGCGTTACTGCCCTAACATATAGCCCGCAGGCCCGGAAATGGATAGTGCCGAAAGTCACTAAATGGCGCTACATTTGTGGGACATGTCATGCCTCACAAACGATGCTACAGCGTCGGCGATTCGGCTTTCATAAACTCGATGATGGTGTCGGCGGTTTGCTTGCCCTGCTTGACACAGTCCGGCATACCAATCCCGCGATAAGGGCTGCCTGTCAGGAAAATGCCGAACGGCAGGCGCGATTCAATCGCCTCCACGCGCTCCAGATGGCCCACATCATACTGCGGTGTCGATTGGGGCCAGCGATAAATGCGGTGGAAAATTGGTTCCGCTGTCACGTCCATGATCTCGTGCAGTTCATTGCGGACGATTTGTAGTATCTCTTCATCTGGCTTGTTGACCATTTCGGGCGTCCGTGACCCACCTACAAATGCCCGGATGAGTTGGTAGCCTTCCGGGGCACGATGATCGAATTTGGTGGACGTCCAGGTCAGGGCGTTGATGTTACGGCGTTCACTGATGGGAATCACCACGCCGAAGCCGTCCAGCGGGTGATTGAGTTCACCGGCTTCATAGGCCAGCGTAATCGTGCCCGTGTCCACATAACGTATCTCGTTGAGAATCCGCGCGGCCCCGGCGGTCATCGGCTCAAGAAGTTCAGCCGCTGTATAGGCGGGAACTGCCATCACCACCTGATGAGCATTCAACACGGTTCCGTCGTCCAGCATCAGGTCGTATGAATCATCCTCGATGCGCTCGATGCCAGTCACGGCGGTGTTCAGCCGCATATCGCCCGTCAACTGGCTGACAAGTTCACCGATGATAACCTCTGTGCCCTGATAGAAGGTCACGAACATGCCAACCTTGCGCGACTCGGCGGGGTGTTCCTGTGTCATTTCTTGACGCATCTTATTACCCGCCAGCATCCCCAGAATCAAACCGCCGTATTTTTGCTCCATCTCGACAAAGCGTGGGAAGGTAGCCTGAATGCTCAGTTTGTAAGGGTCGGCATTATAAATTCCGGCCATCAACGGCTCGGCAAGTTTATCCACCGCCTCGCGCCCCATGCGCCGCCCGATAAAATTCCCCAGCGATTCATCGACAGTGGGGTTGCCTTTGGGCAGGATGAAATCGAGGGCCATACGCAGTTTGCCGAATGGCGAAAACAGCGCAGTTCTGGCAAAAGGCATGATGCGCGTCGGCGCGATGAGATAAATGCCGTCGGGCATAGGAACCAGCTTGCCATTAACCAGCACATAAATCGTGCGGCGGTCATCGTTAGTGCTCATCAACCGGTCTTCCAGCCCCAACTCACGGGCCAATTGCAGTGCCCACGGCTTTTGCAGCGCCAGAAACGAATCCGGCCCACCCTCAATAATGAAAGGTTCCGGCGCGACATCCTGCACGAACTCGGTCAGGACTTTGCCACCCCAGCGATTCGAGGCTTCCAGCACAGTATAAGTCACCCCTAAGCCGCGATATTGGGCCTGCTGCAAATACCAGGCCGTGCTCAGGCCAGAAATCCCGCCGCCGATAATGGCGACATGCAGGTTTGGTTTCGTTACGGTTCTACCGTTACTGGTTCGTATAGTCATGGACAAAATCAACCAATCTCTTCACGTTGTCTACCGGCGTTTGCGGCAGGATACCATGCCCCAGATTGAAAATATGACCGGGGCGTCCTTCCGCCTGATCTAAGACCGTCTGGATGCGGTGCTTCAAGTTCTCCCACGGGGCGAACAGCGCCACCGGGTCAAGATTACCCATAATTGGGGTGTCATGTCCAATAATATCCCACGCTTTGTTGAGGTCAATGCGCCAGTCCACGCCGATGACATCAACCCCCGTTTCTTTGATGAGGTCCAGCATCCCGGCGGTATCGGTCCCGAAATGGATAATCGGTACGCCACCCTCGCGGGCAATTTCAACAGCCCGTTGGGTATAGGGTAACACATGTGTCTTGTAGTCGGCTGGACTGAGTGCGCCAACCCAGCTATCAAAAATCTGGACAACGTGTGCCCCGGCGGCGGCCTGTGCTTTCAGGTAACTGCCAACCACCTCGGCCAGCATGCCCATCAGCCGATGCCATGCCTCGTTCTGGCCCATCATGAAGCGTTTGACCTCGATGTGGTGTTTGGAACTGCCACCTTCAATGGCATAGGAGGCCAGCGTAAACGGCGCACCGCTGAACCCAATCAAAGGCACGCCCCGTTCATTAAGGGCTTGGCGGGTCAGTTTGATGGCATCCAGCGTAAACCACAGCGATTCTTCAGGCGGCGGCGTTGTGAGGCGGTCTACATCGCTGGCATCACGCACGGGGGGCTGCAAAACAGGTCCTTCGCCTTTCATAAATTCCAGCATCAAGCCCATGCCTTCCAGCGGCGGCAGGATGTCGGCGAAAATAATGGCTGCGTCGAGGTCAAAGGCTTCAATGGGTTGCAGGGTGACTTCACGGGCCAGTTCGGGAGTTTTGATGATGTCGAGAATGGAATGTTGTTCGCGCAGGGTGCGGTATTCGACCATATAGCGCCCGGCCTGACGCATCAGCCAGACAGGGGTGGCATCGGTTTCCTCGCCGCGCACGGCTTTGAGAAAACGGCTGTTGTTCAAATCGTCGGTCATAGGTTTCCTGTTTTGCGATAGGCTCTTTGTTTACCTCTCTTTCCCCTCTGTCGCTGGCGCGACATCTCCCTATAAATGGGGAGAAATGGTAGGGGAGATGCCCGAAGGGCAGAGGGGGACGTTGAGCATCTGGTGTAATGGCGACCATTTTACCACTGCGGCGGGGTGATTGCAGTGCCGATTGCCACCCGCCTACAATGCCAATGTGCATGTGGTGCTCTCCGACAGAAAAACAGAGCGACCCTTGCGAGTCGCCCTGTGATGTTAGCGTGAATTGGGTGGTGCGATGGTGGGCGGCAGCGTGATTGGTGGCGGCGCAACATCATCTCGACTATTTGGCGGCGCGAGATCGATGGCGGGTACAGGTGTCGGTTGCTGTACAGCGGGCAGGTCGGATACTGGCGGGTCAATGAACAGCGTAAAACGTGCGCTCCAGCGACTCCAGATATTGTTCACACGCCCGCGCACCCGCCAGAAATAGCGGCGTGGGATGAGTGGGCTTACAGGTACGTATGACGTGGCCCCGCCTGTATTTTCAAGCAGTTCAAAATCTAATCCATTTACTGTTTCAGAATACAACCACAGCCGGTAGTTGTTGGCATCTGCAAGCCCTTTCCATGCAAAGCCCGGATTTGGATTGGTGGTGCGGCTGCGATGAGCGGGACTGAGTGGTACAGGGTGTTCGGCTGGACGGCAGCGGAAATTCCCTAGATTGCTTGAATCGATACCAAGAGTTTCTGTGATGGTGAGATCATTCCATTTACCGGGGCCACTGATAACGGTCGGACCATTTGATACGATATTTGCAGGCACACCGGGGGCTGACCCGTTGGATGATGTCACCTCAAATGGTTCGTTCCCATCAGTAATCGCAACTTCCAGATCTTCACCGATACATGCTGCACTGGCAAGCAGCGGAGGCTGATATGGTAATGACGCGCAGTCGGGCACATCCATCGTCGGATCGTAAAGCATTGACAGCAGCAGTGGCGCACCGTTATTGACCTGATTCAGAATGTGGTCGTAAATTTCATTGGTGTTATAGCCAATTGGCGGAAAAGAGGTAATGTCATACATTTCAATATATATTGGGCGTACTGTAATCGCATTTATACCGAGATCATGACCAAATGGTGTTGCCATAGGATACTGCATTCCAGGAAGCCAGCCATTCCAATCTGTGGCTATTCTGGTTCCATTAGCATCATACGCAATGATCCCGACGACATCATACCCATCTTGATCGTTAACTTCGGACAGCCATGAAAAATCTATTTGGAATATGGATGTCGCGCAGTCACCTGTATTGACCGATACACTAACTTCCAAAGTTGGATTGGTGGCGGCCTTAAGATTTCCTGCCGATAACAATACGACCAGTAAAACCATCAAAACAAGGTATCGTGGGCCAATGAGTTTCTTCAATTGCGTCCTCCTGAGGTGCATCATGAGTGCAGCTTATGACTGTATAATAATCGACTAGCCGTATTACGCACAGCTATCTTAATCTTAGCGGATGTTTTGTCATCATTAAGTGATTATCTACCTGCGTTTTCCGGTCAACCCATACAAAGCAAAAGACCGGCTGACGACTCAACCGGCCTGTATGGTCTCTTATGGAGTAAAGTTAGCGCCAAAAACTACGGATTAGCGTCGCTGACGATGACATCGAGGAAGGAGGTGTTGTTGTCTTCGCTTACCTCATTCTGGTTGTTGTTGCTGTCCACCACGAAAATGATGCGGTGCGTTCCCGGCCCGGCAAAGGTTATTTCAAAGCCGCCGGATTGGGGATAGGTATACACCTGTCCGGGAGCCAGCGCGGGGATGCTCTCGACGGTCTGTGAAACATCACCAACAACAATCAGGATGTTGAAGGCTGTAGTGGCCGTCGCACCGATATTTTGAATCGTGAAGTTGTAAGATGCGCGGACGCTGCCTTCCTGTCCAAGTTGCAGTGCGGTGAGTCCCGATGGTGTCAGGGCCACGAGGTCAGGTTTACCCGGCACAGCGGATGACTGAAGCGTGGGCGTAGCGGTGGGTATCGGTGTAGCGGGTGCATTCAGAACGGGCACACCGCTGCAATTGCCCAGCAGGGTCGTAAACGGACCGTAAATCCAGCCCTCGGTATTGCTGACGATAGCGCGTGTGCGGTACCAACTGTTATCACCAAGCCGTCCCAATACCCGCGCCTCATCGTTCAGCAGGTAATAGCCGAGGATGTTGTCTTCCTCAGTTGTCGGCGAACTGCGAAAATTAAGGCGGTTGACGTCAATTCGGGCACGGCAGACGGGGTTAAAGGTTGGGGCAATAGCTGTGCCTCCACTCGCCGCCGTAGGAAACCTCGTTGCACCACCGGATGTTGTCGGGAAACCTGTGCCGCCCAGATTATTATCGACGATAGTCACGGACAGAGTCGCACCTGTGCCGCGTACTGTGCCGCGAAATGGCCGCACCAGCATGGTCACATTGCCGGGGGCAATCGGCGCATCCCACGTCAAGTTTACGGTCAGTTCTTTGTCGCCGGTGGGATTCTGTGATGGTTTTTGATCCACCACGATGTTGTTTGCAAGAAGTTCCACCCGTGTAACACCTGTTCCATCCGGGTCAGAAACACGGGCCTGAACCACCACAGGCTCACCGACCTCGAAGGTGGTGTTCGATGTCGGGTCCAGGATTTCAGTCTCAATATCCCGCGCCGCGGAGATGGGGGTCGGCTCATCATCCGCACTGGTCAGATTACAGGCAAGGGCAGCAATTGCACATACCATGATAACAGTAGCGGCTGTCAATAATGGACGCTGTCGCATTTGGTTTACCTCTCTGGCTGAAACGCTCAAGCTTACTTTGATTCTAGTGTGCCTGTCCCAGAATAGCAACCATCAAGCCCTAGACAGAACGGCCCACTTCCTATAAACTTGCCTATCGCTTTCCAGAGAAAGCGTTTGGTTTTGCAAGTTCACCGCTGCGGCGGTTCAACAGAAGCATTTTTGGTCGAGGTGAAAACATGAGTCATCGTGTACAACTGGAGGCGAATTCGCGCAGCGTCTTCGGGAAGAAAGTTAGGCAACTGCGCCGTGACGGGCAAATCCCGGCGGTCATCTATGGGCAAACGACTGAGGAACCCGTACATATTCAGGTCGAGTGGCCCAAACTTCGCATTGCGCTCAGTGATGCGGGGGGTTCAAACCTGGTTGACGTGGATGTCGCGGGTGAAATTTATACAACGTTGATTCGCGAGGTGGCCCGTCACCCGGTGCGTCGTGATGTCCTGCATGTCGATTTCTACGCGGTCGATCTGACGCACACCATTGTCAGCCACGTGCCTGTGTTTATGCACGGCGATCCGGAAACCGCACAACGAATTGCCGGGCGTATCCTGCTCGAAACCCAGTCACTGGAAGTCGAGAGTTTTCCGGATAACATCCCCTCCGAGATCGTCGTGGATGTTAGTGGGATTGAAGCAATCGGCGACACCATTCTCCTCGAAGACCTGCCAGAAATCGAAGGTGTTAAATTCCTGCACGAACCAGATATGGTCATCGTCCGCAGCGATTACCTCGCTGCTGCACCAGTCGAGGACGTTGAGAGGGAAGCAGCCGAAGGTCTCCTCAAAGAAGAAGGTGCCGAGCCAAAAGTTATTGGTCGAGCCAGAGAAGACGAAGAAGACGAGGACTAATCCCCTCGCTTCAGATTTCGGTCAAAAAGCGGCGTGTATCCACCGGGGATATGATGCCGCTTTTTAGTCTCTTACATTCCGGGTGTATTATTGGCAAAATAGACAGCGTACCTGACAGATAGATTTTCGTAGAACGCCCAACGGGGCATCCGTGCATTACCAGATTTGCGAGACATGACCAGAGAAGACATCATCAGTTTCCTGATAAGCACCAACGAAACACTGGAGGCAGCCATTGTCATCAGCACAGCCTCGGTGTTGCTCTATAACCTGACCCGTAATATACGCGACCGTGTGAACCGCTCATCGAGTATCCTGTTGGGCACAGTGATGATTGGTTATCTGGCGGACAGCTTTATCTCCCTGAACACCGACGTCAGTGTGTTGGAAGGCTGGTTCCGTGTGCAGTGGCTGGGGCTGGCGTTTCTGCCTGCTGCCATGTTCCACCTGTCGGATGCACTGCTGGCAAATACAGGGCTGGTGTCGCGCGGGAAACGACGGCGGGTAACGCGCATCCTGTATGCTGTAGCGGCGGGCTTCACGCTGGCGGCGTGGTTTACCGATTGGCTGGTCGTGGAGGTTGTGGATGAGCCGATTTTCCACATGACAGGCGGGCCACTTTTCTGGTTGTATGCATTATATTTTGTGCTGGCGTTTGCCGGTTCGATGTTCAATGTCGTGCGGGCCTGGAAACGCTGCCTGACTACTTACACCCGCCGCCGCATGAGTTATTTGATGGCTGCCTTCTGGACGCCCGCGTTCGGCATGTTCCCCTACTCGCTGCTGCTGTCGTCGCTGCTCGGCAACGATCTCGGCAGTTTGCCGGAAGGCTGGCTGTGGCTGGTCTTCAACGTAGCGAACTTGTTGGTGCTGGGCATGATAGCTTTCATGGCCTACCCGCTGGCCTATTACGGCGCGTATAAACCGGAGCGAATTGTGCGGGCGGAATTCCTCGAATTTATGCTGCGTGGCCCGGCGACCGGCGTAGTGATTATCTTTCTTCTGCAATATTTCGAGCCGTTTACCGAAGTATTGGGCATTCCGGTGGGTGATTTTACGCCATTTGTGATTGTGGGTATGGTGCTGTTTATGCACTGGATGATTACCCTGGCCCAGCCGACGCTGGAACGCTGGCTGGTGTACACCAGCGATCAGGCTCAAGCCCGCCGTTTGAAAGAAATCAGTGATCGCCTGATGACCCGCGCCGACAGTAACCAGCTTCTGGAAGCGATTCTGGCGGCCCTCCTCGATCAACTGCGCGTTCCTACCGCCTTTATCGCGTCAATTCATCCCGGCGGCGAGGCCCGATTGGAGCGAGTGGTCGGCGGCTTGCCCAACAAGGATGAAATGGAAACGCCGATTGCGCTAAGCAAAGCGCTTGAATTGAATCAGCCCGTCGTCGAAAAAGAGGGCGAATTTTTCCATTGGGAGAATTTCTGGATTAAGCCGCTGCATGTCTCAAGTGCATTGCTCGATGGCGAGGAAGAAGACGTTCAACTGGACGGCGAGTCGCCGCTGCTGGGGATACTCGGCTTCTGGTCAGAAAATGGCGAACCTGAGCTGAATGCTGAT
This sequence comes from Chloroflexota bacterium, assembly GCA_022616515.1. GTDB lineage: Bacteria > Chloroflexota > Anaerolineae > Aggregatilineales > J027 > JAKEEQ01. The sequence continues at coordinate 10,616 of JAKEEQ010000255.1, forward strand.
GAACGAGCAATCTTGAATACGCTCACGCGCCGCGCCGCATTGGTGCTGCGTGATAACCAGATTCAGGCCCAGATGCTGGCCGGGCTGGAGGCTCTGCTGGCAACCAACATGGCAATTTCCCGACCGGGGCAAACGGTCAGCCCCTACGGTCAACTATCGGTAGTGACCAATGGAACGGCTGCCACATGGCGACCCACCGATTCAGTTATCCACGACGAAGAATTTGTTGAACTGGTCAAAGAAGCCCTGCGTGACTACTGGGGTGGACCGAAACTCTCCGAGAGCCAGCTTCTTAAGCTCAATGTGGTCGGTACGGCTGCCCAGGACGATGAGGGCAACCGCGTTCGTGCCTTGCGCCGCATTTTGAACGATGCCATTGAGAGTTTACGCCCGCCAGAAGAGCACCAGAATCTGACCACCACCGAATGGCTGTTGTATAACATCCTTGAGATGCGCTTTTTGCAGGGACGCAAGGTACGCGAAGTTGCGCAAAAACTCGCCATGAGCCAATCCGACTTTTACCGCAAGCAGCGCGTGGCAATTGAAGAGGTGGCGCGGATTATCGCCGAAAGCGAGCAGGCGTTTATTGACGAGACCGGGGAAGAAACGCCACAGGAAGAACCGTCGCTCTGATGAATGAAGCTCAGGCTTGTTCGGCGGTCTCTATGATTTCAACAATCGTGCCCCGGAAATTGCGCTTATAAAAGCCATAACGCCCCTTGATCTGGATATGGTCCGGGTTGGGGTCGTGATAAATCCACGCCACGTCCTCCACACGCACATTATCCTTCACCAGATCAATCCAGTGGTAGAGGCCCTTATACTGGCAAACGCCAGTGCGTTCTGTGATTTCAAGATTCTGCATGTTTACGTCATCCGGCGCGAGGTAATAGCTGCCCTCGTGGCGTATCACCCGGTCGAGCGTTGCCTGTGCAATAATGTCATCGGAGCCAGCGTCTTTAATCATCAATTTTTTCATGAGGTTGCCTCCTATCCCTTAATGGATATTACGACGTTTCGAAGGGCTTGGTTCACTATGAGAGAGGTTCTAATGTTAGTATGGAGGTGGCGGTAAGGCTTTGACTGATATAGTGGTTGAGCTGGGACGTCATCTATGGCGTCCCTACAATTATCCGCGATTCCCGTAGGGACAGCATCTATGCTGTCCGTCAGTATAAAATCATCCATCAGTCAATATTTCGTCACCACCAGAATAGGCAGCACAAAAAACCCCTCACATGCGAGGGGTTTTAGAGAGAGAAATAGGGATAATTACGTATCTGATTGCTCGTCGAGCTTCTTCTTAAGCCCCTTTAGACGAGCGTTCACCTCACCGGCATTGCCATATTCGACGCCGCCACCCAGATTCATGTAGCGGTTGTAGTCGTCAAACGCGCCCTGATAATCTTTCATCTCCTGCTTGACCAGCCCACGATTATAATAAAGCGCGGAAAAGCCCGGAGCAATTTCAACCGCGTGGTTGAAATCAGCCAGCGCGGCATCAAGTTCGTCCAGCAAACGATGGGCATTGCCGCGATTGTTCAGGGCTTCGAGGTGGTCCGGGTCGCGCTTCAAGACTTCATTGTAATCAGCAATGGCTCCGGTCAGGTCATCTTGATGATAGCGGGCGTTGCCCCGGTTATTGTACGCGCCAATATCATCAGGATTGATTTCAATAGCGGCGCTGAAGTCAGCAATGGCCTCATCCAGATTGCCGTCAGCGTAATGGGCATGTCCGCGCCCGTTGTAGGCGTCGGCATAATCTTCACGCAGGTCAATTGCGGCATTGAAATCGTCAATGGCGTCGCCAATCTGCTTCAATTCAAAACGAGCATTGCCGCGCCGGTAATAGACAACGGCATTGGCTTCGTCGAGATGCAGGGCTTCGGTATATTCCTTGATCGCACCGTTCAGGTCGCCCATGCGATGCAATACAGCACCTTGCGCGAGGCGATCTTGCGCGGTCATTTGTGTTGACATTCGTGTTCCCAAATTGGATGTTGTGAGTTAGCGGGTTGTATTATCGCTGCCACGCTCCAAAATGTCAACCGCCTGTCGTGCGTCTATAACAGGTTTCTAATAGTCGCATTGACGGACGCCATGATGTGTTTTTCGGAGGGGCGTGGTACAACCGAGTCCTATGTGAACAAAACCAATCCCCAACGGACAGCACACATGCTGTCCCTACGGTAAATGGCAGTGTTTCGTAATCGGGACTTGTCAACAGCCCATGATTCCCGTCTAATAGCACCGGATTTCTGCTGCACCCCGGTGATTACTTAATGGCAATTGAGGCTCAAGAAAAAACATCTTCTCACCTGATAACGCTGGCGACGCTGATTGCATTGGTGCTGCTGGCGTTTTTGCTGTGGAGTGAGGTTGGCTTGAAGCGGCTGCTGCCGACCGGCGAAGTGTGGAGCGCCTATAACACCGTTGCCACCCAACCGGACAAAGTCCTGTTTCCCCCGGAATGGCCCAACCGACCCCTGCGCTGGATTCCCCACTGGATTCCCTACCAGCTTGATACCGATTCATTTCTTGGCTACAACATCTATATTGTTTTGCTGTTCATCCTACGCGGAATGGGCGTTTATCTACTGCTCAGACAGCTTTTCAGGCACAATGCCTTTTTCGCTATTGCCGCCACAGCGATTTACATGGTTTATCCGGCGGGCACGGGTTGGTTCAGTTTCCGCGCCCTGACCAACCAGACGGCTACCATCACCGGCTACTATTCACTGTGGCTGCTGCTGTTGTACTGGAACCATCCCCGCCGCTGGTTGTGGCCGTTCATCTGGTCGATTCAGGTGGTGAGTCTGTTGACCTACGAGCAGATGTACGGGGTGTTTGCCATTGCCCCGGTTTTCTTCTGGTGGATTGAGCGCCGTATCACGGTGGATCGTCGATTCTGGCGCGTTACCGGGTTATGGTATCTGACGCTGCTGCCAGCCGCACTCTATTTCGCCTATGTGATGCGCAGTGGCAGCGCAACCGGCTATATTGACCGGCAGATGGGCGTACTGGAAAACGATAACTTAATGAGCAAAATCGTGGATAACGTGCTCATCATGTATCAGGAGCATCTTACCGCATGGGGCGAGCAGGTGGCCGACATTGAATCTGTATCGCGTTTTTTGCTGGTTGGTTTCGTCGCCGGAGTTGTGTTTGCGGGGCTAAGTTGGTGCGTCCTGCGCCAATCAATGCCACCATTCCCGGTTAAAGAAAGTGCCCTGCTGGTCGGCAGCGGCCTCCTGTTTATGGCGGTTTCCTTCGCCAACTACAGTTTCATCGCGGAGCAATCTCCCGACAGGCTGCGCGTATATTTTGTGACGACACTGGGGGCCGCCGTTATCATTGCGGCAATGCTGGATCAACTGCGGAAAATTTTGCCGAATATATTCACCATGGGATTGGTGGTGATTCTGGTGGCGATTGGCGCGGTGGATGCCCAGCAGCAGTTACGTTATCACGCCGAGGAAGGGATGGAGATTCAGCGGCTGGCGGCGGCGATTGTCGAACATCTACATGAACTGGATGACGAGACTATCATTGTGGTTGTCGACGATGGCGAACGTTTTACGGACCCGCTGTTGTATGCCCGTTCCCATCACCTGCAAAATACGCTGCTTTCCATCTACGGGCGTTCAACCGAAAATGCCTACATGTGTTCACTGATGAGCAATCGCGATAGGTGCGTCTTCGGGGGCGATGCGATTGAACTGTTTCAACGGCGGCGGCTGGATGATATTCGGACAATCATTCCCTACGACAATCTGCTGATTTTCCGGACGCTGCCGGGCAAAGAGGTGGAACTGCTCACCGAGATTCCACCCGAATATTATGAGTCGCCAGAAGCTCTCCATTACAACCCACTTGCCGTCGTGAAGACAGATATCCCGCTGCCGGACCATATCAAAAACTGGTTTGCCTGCTGGGAACTGGAAAAGTGTGAGTGGTAAATCAAAAAGCGACACAGTTTCTCGTGTCCCGCATCCCGTTCAGGGGCGGACAGGGGGTCCTGGTACCTTAGAGCGAAATTCGTATAGATTGACCCTAGAAAGGACTTGAATAAATCAGGGGAACCAGGCATGCTAGTGCCTTATGAAAGCCTACTCAACCGATTTAC
>JAKEEQ010000256.1 GCA_022616515.1 Chloroflexota bacterium
AGAATTACCGATCCCGCATACCCTTTGACAAGTTGGCTCAGTTCACGTGCCGCATAATTGGCGGGAGCAACGGTTGGTTCAACGGATACGGTGTATCCATTCTGTAGAAAATTCCATAATTGGGGAGAGTCCTCAGGCTTCTGGACTCGCGCCGTCACAAATTCCTCGTGCTCAATTGTCTCGGCATGGTAACTTTGTATCTTGAGCCGGTTGTCCTGCGTCGTAATGGCAATGGCCGCATTATCCGCATGCACCGACTGAACCATTACGTCCACAAGATAGTCCAGCAGTTCTTTGGCCTCGGATGACTTACCAAGTTCAACCGCCACCTGACGCAAAAGAGCCTGCTGAGATGCCCGCCGTTCACTTTCGCGGAAAAGACGCGCGTTTTCAACAGCAATGCTGGCTTGGGAAACCAGAATCATTGCCAGCCTCAAATCCTCCGGACTAAAAACACGTGGATGTCGCCGTTCCATCCAGTCGACTAGCCCGATCACACGATCACCAACAATCATCGGCACGACAAGCTGGCTGTATTCGTTAAGGCGTTGCAGGACTTCGCTCTGATCTGGTTCGGCTTGACTGTCACGGTAGACAATGACATGCTGCTTGTTCTGAATGGCCTGTTGCATGGCGGGTCGGGATTCAATGGCATATAGTTGGCCGACCATCAACGGCTCCACACTCTCATGTCCCACGCTCGGCAGGCGATAATCAGCCTCAATACGGACCATTTCATCGCGATGCGAATAAACCGCTACCAGACAGGATGATGTGTCCAATGCCCGTGCCATGTGGCGTGAGATAGCCTGCATCAATTCCGTATAGTCAAGCGTCGCTGCCAGATCCTGACCAATTTGCTGGACGATGCCCTGCTGTAGAAGGCGACGTTGGGCCTGATAGTACAATCGTGCATTTTCCAGCGCACTACTTATCTGCGGCGTTAAGGTCCGCATCAACTCAAGGTCCAATGTGCTGAACGTCCGTCGCCGGGTGCTCGCCAGACAGATCACACCACGTACATTCTGCTCGTGGCGGAGTGGCACAAACAGGGCGCTTTCAATTTCGGGGAGTGTGAGCACCACTCTTGTGTCAGCATACTCATCAAAATTGTAGACAATACGCGGTTCTTCCGTGTCGAGCACTTTTTCGATAAGGGTCCCTTCTGCATTTCCGAGCGTGGTTTGCAGCGGAATAAAAAGGTCCGGGTGGCTGGTGGCAAAGCCGTGTACGGATAGTTCGCGATTATCGCCTTCAACCTGAAGGGCTATCACCACTTCATAATGCAGCCGCTCGTGCAGCAGTTGGCTGACCTTACGCATCAAGCCTGAGGGGTCCAGATTCTCCGTAAGTTCCTGGCTGATTTCATTGACCACACTCAAGCGTTCCGCCCGCTCCATTCCTTCACGGAAGCGCCGTGCATTTTCCATGTTCACGGCAATATGGCTGGCGATTGCCATGGTGAGTTCAGCATTGGTTTCTTCAAAGGAGCCATCATGCCGGTTCAACAAGACCATTACGCCAACGATTTGCTGGGCTGTCGTCAGCGGGACCGCCAAAAAAGTGTCATATTCACTGGTTGGATCGTTAGAGAGGAAATATTGGTTTTGTTCGAAAACATTGACAATTGGGTGATTGTCTTCTCTGGTCCAGCGCTGATTACCCCAGTTGACACCAGTGCCGTATAGTGACTTTTGATGTGGGGATAGACCGTTCGCATCCGGCAGCACTACAAGACCGCCATCCGCCTGAAGCAGTTCTGTTGTGGCCTTCAGCGTCCGCGCCAGCATATCGTCCAGGTCCATTGTCGTCGAGGTAATTGCCGCAATCTGCTGCATCACCTCAGTTTCACGCAGGCGGGACCGTGTCGCCTCTAGCAGTTCGGTATGACGCAGTGTCGCTGCAATGTGACTTCCCGCGGCGGCCAGAAAGCCAGCTTCCGCCCCGGAAAAACCCTCTTCACGATTCCCGACGATCAAAACACCCAACGGATGAAATTGCACGCGCAGCGGAACAATCAAGACGTTGTGCAGGTTAGTATGAGTGGCAAGTTCCCGCTCTGCCCCCTCCATCTCGCTGATTTTATTCAAATAGCGCGGGAGGCCCGTCTTAAACACCTCGGCGAATATGCTTTTTGGCGAACTCGTTTTCATAATGAAGGGAAGACGTTCCGGCGGGAAGCCAACATCAGGCTCGATAGACACCAATGATTCGGATGACCTGTCGTATAGAAACACCCCCGCCAGTTGAATGTCCATCACTGCCTGAATAGCCTCAAAAGCCTGTTCCAGCATATCGCTCGGTTTGATCACGTTGGCAGCAATTGAAGCAATTTCCAGCAGCGCACTTGTCTCACTTAGACTGTTTTGCGTTTCGGTAAGTAACTGCCGGTTATCAATGCCCAGTCCAATCTGGTCAAGCGACGATTGCAGCGGCCCAATTTCTTCTTCGGAGAAGGGTTTATCGTTGTCAATACGCATCAAAAAGACAGCCCCGATGGCTCTACCACGGGCCACAATCGGCAGCGCCAGCAATGCTTTTGCACTGGACTCCACAATTAACGGCGTAGGTGGCTCGTCCATATCCTTCGTATCATTGAAAATGAAGTGGTTGCCGGTCTGGACAATCGTCTTCGTTAGCGACGGCAGTTCCGGAGGACGATTGCGAGCACTTTTATAGACTTCTTCGTCAATCCCCCATGCTGCCAGTCGTAGCGGCTGCTGGCGCAGCGAATCCCACAGGGTTATAGCACAGGCATCGGCGTCGGCAAGTTGCGATAAGTTGTGGGCCATCTGGGGCAGACTGTCTTCAATGTCAAGATTACTGGTCGCAATATGTGAAATCGCATTGCGTATCTCCATCTGCGTAGTCAGGTCTTTGAGACGCTCATAGTTCTCGCGCAGTTCGCTGTAGACGTTGCTTGTCGCCAGAACAATGGCGGCTTGATCCGCCAGTGCTTGCAAAATCGTCAGATGTTCCTCGGTATATGCATTGAGGCGGCGGCTTTCAACGTCTATAACTCCTAGCAGCCTGTCTTCCAGAGTGATCGGAACCGCTAACTCAGAAAGAACATCTTCATAAATCCCAAGATAATTTTCGATTGTGCGAATATCGCCGATTAACAAAGGTTCGCGAGTCTGGGCAACCGTACCCACGACACCTACACCCAACTCCAGTTCCGACGGCGTATCAATTGGCTCTTCGCCTAACCATGCAAAAAACGGGATGAGTTTTTGGGTGTTTTCATCCCAGACTGCCATGCCACCGGCATCGAACGGCATTAATTTTTGAGCGCTTTCCAAAATTTTATTCAGTAAATCGGCTGGATCGGGAATGACTGTATGTTGTTCCGCCATGTGTTTTCCTCTAAGCGTATTTTGTGTAACGGACCTCATCGTGAACAGCCCAGGTGTCTACAATTGCCATAATAATAGCATCGCACGGACGAGCAGCCGTAAGGGCATTCTGGCGGGCTGCACTGCCGCTGGTAAGTAATACAATTTCTCCATCCGCTGCCCCAACCGCATCAACCGCAATCGCATATTGACCTGTCAGTTGATTGTGCTGGTTAACAAACCCCACCACGCGAAATGTCCAGCCTTCAGCGGAGTTGGTTCGCCGGGTTGCAACCACCGTTCCCATTACTCGACCAAGTTGCATATTGACTATCCCTTGTTTTGAATTAAATATAAGCGAGGTGCAAAATAGAGTCAAAATCGGCTACCCACTTGCTCTTAGATAAACTCTATGCTATATTTTGCGCAAAAGTGCTAACAGATCACTCGATTCCCCGCACTATCACTGAAAATTAGCGACTGAAATCAATCAGATATAGATTTCACTAAGCCGAAATGTGTAGTAGGTTGGGATACCTGTAACCGCGTTATTATCCTTCGGAACTGTTTATGAATATAGCTGAACTTGATGGCATGACTCTAGGTGAACTGCGTTCCCAGGCACGTGAGGTGGGGATACAGGGCTTTAGCCGTCTCAAAAAGGATGAATTAATCCTGGGTTTGTTACGGAATAAAGCTGAAAGTCAGGGTTACGAACTGCGCGGCGGGGTGCTTCAGATCATTGAGGATGGAATAGGGTTTTTACGAACCAAATCTTTCCAGCCCGGATCTGAGGACATTTATGTGAGCCAGACTCAGATACGCCGCTTTAATCTTCGAACCGGCGATATGGTTATCGGGCAAATTCGCCCTCCCAAAGATTCTGAGAAATACTACGGTCTGCTCAGGGTCGAGGCGGTGAACGGAAATGACCCGGAACAAGCCAAGAATCGACCTCATTTCGAAGACCTGACCCCAACCTTCCCCGACGTACGTTTTAATCTAGAGACATCGCCTAACATACTCTCCACAAGACTTCTCAATCTCATTGCTCCCATTGGCAAGGGGCAGCGTGGTCTATTCGTGAGTCCGCCCAAGGCGGGTAAGACCACCGTTCTCAAAGAAGTTGCCAATGCCATCAGCAAAAACTATCCAGATGTTCACCTGATGGTAGTTCTGATTGGTGAGCGACCTGAAGAAGTGACGGATATGGATCGGTCGGTGGATGCCGAGGTCGTCAGCAGCACCTTTGACGAAATGGCCCAGAGTCATGTTCGTGTAGCAGAAATGGCTCTCGAACGGGCTAAACGGCTGGTGGAAGGCAAGCGCGATGTCGCCATTTTGCTGGACAGTATTACTCGTTTAGCGCGTGCCTACAATATAGTGGTCCCTGCCAGTGGACGCACCTTATCCGGTGGTATCGACCCATCGGCGTTGTATCCGCCAAAGCGGTTCTTTGGGGCAGCCCGCAACCTCGAAGAAGGTGGCAGCCTGACCATTGTAGCAACCTGTCTTGTGAAGACAGAAAGCCGCATGGACGATGTCATTTACGAGGAATTCAAAGGTACTGGTAACTCCGAATTGCATCTGTCACGTGACCTGCAAGAACGCCGCGTTTTTCCAGCCTTTGACATCACCCAATCGTCTACCCGCCGTGAAGAGTTGTTGCTCGGTCCTGACCTGTTGCAACGTGTATGGACGCTGCGCCGTATGTTCGACCTGATGGTTAGAGACAGTAATGGCGAAATTGTAGGACCCACCGAAACAATCCTCAACCAGTTACGCCGTACCGACAGTAATGAAGAATTTCTGGAAAGTCTGACCAATCCGTACTAGGGGAGGTAGGAAATGCCTGTAAATGCAATCGTGCTTGTGACTGTCGAACGTGGCAAAATAAACGATGTTGCCCAGTCTATTGTTGATATTGATGGCGTAAGCGATGTGTTTTCAATTGCTGGTCGTTACGATTTGGTTGCCATACTGCGTGTACAATCGAATGAGGAAATTGCAGATATTGTGACGGGTGCAATCCGGGCGATTCCACATATCACAAACACCGAAACTCTGATAGCATTCAAAGCCTATGCCAAGTCGGATCTCGACGCGGCATTTAGCATCGGTAATGAAGAAGTAGCAGATCGTTGAAAAACAAAGGACCTTTTAGATGCGTATCCTTTATCTCGAAGATGATCCGGCCAACCTCGCGTTGATTCAGCGCGTTGCCCAACTCCACAATGACGAGCTGGTAACCGTTGACAACCCTGAGGATGCGTTTGGCATACTCGCGCATCAGAATTTCGACTTAATCATCACGGATGTTGAGCTTGGTCTCGAAGTTATGGATGGCCTCGATTTCACTGCCGCACTTCGTGGTCATGGAATTACGACCCCCATTGTATCGATTACAGCTTATGATTTTGACGAATATTCAAAGCGCAGCGCCGAAGTCGGAACAGATTATCATATTGTGAAACCCATTTCGGTAAACAATCTCATCGCCCTTCTTGACGAGTTTCGGCAATAATCTGACAGCTTCACTGATGTTTCTATACGCCACTATCTTCTTGTGTTAGTTTGTCGGCGTTTTTTGTTTTATAATCGCCGTAGCAAACAGGAGGTAGATGCGTGTCAGTAGATTTGAGATCTTATGTTTTTCTTGATAGTTTACAACCCCAGCACGCCGCGTTTTTGGGAACTGTAGCCGGGGGCTTTTTGCCGCTGCCTTATGATGCCAGCCTCTGGGTTGAAATCTCGCCGGGCATTGAAATCAATCGCATAACCGATATTGCTCTCAAAGCCACTGCTGTAAAGCCCGGCATGCAGGTTGTTGAACGGCTTTACGGCTTGCTGGAAATTCACTCCGATAGTCAGGCTGAAGTACGCGCCGCCGGAGCTGCCATCCTTGAGGCTCTTGAAGTCCGTGAAGAAGAACGCCGCAAGCCGCGTGTTATATCCAGCCAAATTATCCGCAATGTAGACCCCCATCAGGTGCAGCTCATCAACCGGATGCGCCATGGTCACATGATTCTTGGCGGACAGACGCTGTATATTCTGGAAGTTGAACCGGCGGGTTATGCAGCACTGGCGGCCAATGAGGCAGAGAAAACAGCTAATATCAATATCCTTGAGGTTCGTGCCTTTGGGAGTTTTGGCCGGGTGTATCTGGGCGGCGAAGAACGGGATATTATGGCCGGGTATGGGGCTGCGCTGGCCGCAATTGAAGGTATTAGTGGGCGCGAGGATTAATGATCCCACTACTTGAACTACAACCCGGCAAAGACTCATCAGCAACTTTACATTTGTATCATGCTAATGGCATACCACCAGAAACCTATAAGGTGCTGGTGGAGGCCCTTGATGATGATTTAAGGGTAGTATCACTCTATGCCCGTCCGATGTGGAATCCGCCAGTTTCCCCAAATGGTTTTGATTCGTGGCATATTATGGCGGACGATCTACTGCGTGGTCTTGACGAGCATGGCCTTGATCGAGTGATCGGCGTCGGCCACAGCATGGGCGGTACGACAACAATGCTGGCGAGTATTAAACACCCGCAGCGATTTACTGGTATTATATTGTTAGACCCCGTACTCATGCCCCGCCGCTTCCTGTGGTTGATGCGGGTCTTGAAGCCAACTATTGGATACAAGATTCCACTGGCAGAAATGGCTCTGAAGCGGCGACGGACATGGGACAGTGCGGGGGCAGCTTTCCAGCGTTATCACGGTCGAGCTATGTTTGAAAAATGGCCCGATCAGGCACTGCGCGATTACATTGATGGCATCAGCCGTCGGGTAGACGATGGCCCTGAATTAGAGCTTATCTATCCGCCGGAATGGGAAGCCCGCATATATGAGACGATGCCGGTCGACGTGTGGCAGTATGTGCCAAAAATTACAGTTCCAACACTGGTCATCTGTGGCGCAGACTCGGACACATTCCGCCCTCTATCGGCTCAATTATGGCGGAAACTGCGACCAGACATTAACGTCATAAGTATCCCTGATGCAACCCACTTTGTGCCTGTCGAGGCGGTGGAGGCCGTTGCATCGGCAATGGATGAGTTTATACGAGGATTGACTTTTGAAAACGAAAAAAACATCCCTTAGTGAGCAGAAACGACAACTGCATCGCTCAACCTTTCATGTACACAGTTTTAAGAATGGCGTGGTCGTCTTTCAATTTGAGACGCTCTCTCGTGAGGTGCTCATTCCCTTTATAGACCATATTCGTTCCATGAAGATCAAGTCGCCTGTGCGAATCATGTTCGATTTCCGGGGTGCGGGTGCGCCAAGCCGATACATTATTGACCGTTTGCCGCAGGTTTTGGGCGAAATTAATTTCCCGAAAGATACCCGCATCAGCTTTGTGAATGACGATATGATGACGGCGCGTTTTATCCGCAAAATGCTTGAAGGCTTGCCGGAAAACATGGGAGAGTTCAAAGAATTTATCAACTACGACCCGGCGATGAACTGGCTAGAGGGAGACGTTTAGTTTCTCTGGCTCATATCTTAAAGGCAAATGCACGGTAAAGGATGAGCCTTCATTAACTTTGCTCTCTACGTCAATGCGACCGCCGAGCATATGACAAATGTGCTGTGTGATGGTTAGTCCAAGTCCCGTGCCGCCATAGCGCCGGGTAGTGGAGGCGTCCGCCTGCGCAAATGCCTCAAATATGAGTTGAAGCTGCTCTTCACCAATGCCAATGCCAGTATCTGCCACCTGAAAGCAAATGATCTCCGATCCATCTTCATTGGTCTGGTTTTTTACCGTCAACTTGATGGTACCATCTTTGGTGAATTTCAGGGCATTACTGATGAGGTTCATCAAAATCTGGCGTACCTTCAGTTGGTCAGAATACATCTCGAAGGGCGCATCCGCATAGTCAACGATGAACTCGTTGTTATTTTTGACGGCAAGATGCTTCACTGTTAATAGAACCTCGTCAATAAACGTGGTAACGATAAACGATTCCGGGAAAATATCCATCTGACCGGCCTCGATTTTGGTCAAATCGAGAATATCTTGAATGATCGCCATCAGGTGATTTCCGGCAAGCTGGATATTCTTAATATCTTTGAGGATTTCTTCAGGTTCGACCTCACCAATCTCAGTCTCAATAAGCTCACTGTAGCCAATGATTGCAGTCAGCGGTGTGCGCAGTTCATGGCTCATATTTGCCAGGAAGGTTGTCTTGGCGCGGCTTGCCTCTTCCGCGAGTTCCTTGGACTCTCTCAACATGTGCTCAGCCTCTTTGCGTTCGGTAATGTCGCGGCTGACGTTGATGCGTGCGACAAGAATGCCCCGATTGTCATGCAAGGGTAACACAACCGATTCTGAGATGCGTTTTGCCCCATCTTTATGGATATATGGCAGCTCACCATGCCAGCGCCCATATTCATCAAGGGACTTTTGTATCTGTTGCGTAATGTCCACAGAAGTGCCCGGCACTTGCCAGAGCGAGGAATCTTTGCCAAGCAGTTCCCCTTTACCGTATCCGTACAATTTCTCGGTGGCCTGATTGCAGTCGATGATTCTGCCGTTCAGATTTGTAATGATGACACTGTCGCTGATGTTCTCAAACACGAGCGCCTGTCGCCGTAAATTCTGTTCATTCTTCTTTCGTTCGGTGATGTCTTGCAAAATGACGACTCGTCCCTGTTGTCGGCTGCGCCGGTAATTAATGGGCGAGATACGCACATCAAAAAAACGGTCCCCGACCGCGATTTCCTCATAAAGATGGGCCATCTTGAAGTAGCGAGGCACAATGCTGCCGGGTAAAACTTCCTCAATCGCTTTGCCCAGAACATCATTGACATGAACGGCTAATAGGTTGCAGGCAGCTTGATTGATGTCCACGACCAGATGCTTGTCGCTGGTCACCACAACGCCATGCGACAGACTGTTGATGATGTTCTCGCGGGCGACAGGCACAATATCCAGTAGTTGGAAACGATAGACACCAGCAACCATAACCACAGCAGATGCTGTGAAGGCAATTGAAGAAAGATCAAAGGTTGTGTAAACACCGGAAAGATAAATTACATTACCAATCCAGGGCAGCATGAAACTAACAAGCAAGGTAAGGGCTTGCCCCCGGTAAATTTTCGATGGTCGCAGGAAAACGCCAACCAGCAGCAAGGCACTCGTAAAGAACAGCACGTACGAGAATGCGGCATGAATCCAGAACATCCAGCCATGAGTCAGACTCAACACCTCAACACCGTTGGCCGTAATAATCTCGGCGGAGGGCCAGAAAAGATTGTGCAGGTTGTTTGACCACGACAATGCGATAACGCTGAGAGGATGGACAACCAAGACGATACCCAGCCAACGGGGAATACTGCGACTGGTATATCGCAGGGTAAATACAACCCAGGTAGCCGGAATGGTGGCGATGCCGAGATACTCAATTTTTACCCAGAACAGTTTGGCAATGAGGGAGTCACTGACGATTTCAAAAATATATCCGGTTGACCAGATGGAGATTGCCACCAGCATGATGAATAATGCCGTGCCACCATTCACATCACGTCGCCGCCATGTATAATATGCCAGTGCCGCCGCTACAGCAGCAGAAAACACAAGGGCGGACAGGATTACTTCTATACTGATATTCACGGATTCACTCACTAAAGACTACAACTCTAGTGTGCTATTGTATAACAAGGTTCGACTAAAGTGCTAGAACGCTGGCGTAACATGGGGCGAAACACTCGTTTGATGGCTATTGCCCTCGTGCTGTGGGCTGTCGGCGAAGGTCTCTGGATTTATCTCCACCCACTTTATCTTGACTCATTGGGTGCCTCACCTGAACAAATCGGCTTCATACTATCGCTTTCGGGCCTTGCCAGAATTTTCGTGATGCTGCCCGCGGGCATACTGACCGACCGCTATGGCGCAAAACAGATGCTGGTCCCCGGTTGGGGTCTAGGGCTGTTGGGTGTCATTATTATCGCAGCAGCTCCCAATTTGACAATTGTGAGTATCGGCTATCTGATCTATGGCCTGTCGGCGATGGCGATCCCGGTTATCAATTTATATCTGGTCCAATCAATTGACGCCGATGATACAACCACTTTTCGTTTCAGGCCCCAGCAAATCCTGACGTATATTCATGGCCTTTTCTGGATGGGCGTGATTGTCTCGCCATTCATTGGTGGACTTATTGCCGATCAAACCTCTTTACGGGCTGTTTTCTGGGTGAGTGCCTTCTGGTTTGGTCTCTCCACCATTATAGTGCTCCGAACACGCTCCTACCCGGTTATTCGTGAACCTGACAAGCGTTTCATGGCTACCATCAGGGGTTATGCCATCTTCTGGCGTAACAGATCACTCATCACTATCTATCTCATCCTTGGATTGGGCTTTAGTGCAACCATTCTGGGATTTTCGTTCGTATCAAAGTTGTTTCAGGATTCTTATGGATTTTCCAATGGACAAATCGGTCTCCTGATGTCTATTCTGGCATTTGGTAGTTTTGTCTGGAATATCTGGCTTGGAGATCGCCAACCCTGGCAAAGTTTTATTGCCAGTGCAGGGTTAAGTGGTGTTGCCTTTCTGTTGATCATTTCGACGGACAACTGGTTTTTGCTGGCCCTAGCGTGTCTCATTCTGGGGGGCTGGGAGGTCATGCGGCCTATTGCCACCGGGATTGTGTCAGAATACGTTCCACCGGAACAGCAGGGGGTTGCGTTTGGTGCAGTTAATACGCTGCACGGGGTCGGCTTATTTATTGCTCCGGGCGTGGCTGGACTTCTGTATTCAATAAACTATTCGTATCCTTTTATTTTAGGCACAAGCATAATACCATTGTTGAGTATTGTCGTCTGGTGGTTTTTATCGTCGCAAACACAGATACGGCCCGAAGGAGTTCAATAACGCCATGAGTAAGCCGATTATCGGAATCACAACCTATCACGAAATCAACGAGCAGCGGCGGTGGCGGTTTGTCACCAATCAAACTTACGTTGACGCTATCCTTAATGCGGGTGGGATTCCGGTGTTGATCCCATTGAATATCGTGCAATCAGGTGATGATTCACTGCTGCGGGCGCTTTATGAGCGGATTGATGGCGTTTTGATTCCCGGTGGTGGAGATATCCACCCTGAGTTCTACAGCCAGTACATTACGCCAAAGGATACGAAAGTAGACCGTAACCGCGATAAAGTCGAAATCACGCTGGCAATATGGGCCTATGAAGACGATCAACCGCTGCTGGGGATTTGCCGGGGGCAGCAGGTCATCAACGTGGCTTTGGGCGGTACACTGATTCACGACATCCCGTCGGAAAAGCCAAGCCAGTTGCTGCACGATTACGACGATCATATCCCGCCGTCTCATCTGGCCCACAATGTTGATCTTGACAGGGACTCGCAGCTCGGCAAGATTCTGGGGGTCAGTAAAATCGAGGTTAACAGCCTGCATCATCAGGCCATTGAGCAAATTGCCCCCGTGTTAAAGGTCAATGCCTACGCGGATGATGGGATTATCGAAGGAGTTGAAGTTCCTGACGCTTACTTTTACATTGGGGTTCAATGGCATCCCGAATGGATGACTGCAAATGTACCTGCCATGAAGAACCTGTTTCACTCTTTTGTGGAAGCTTGCGCCAAAAAGATGACCGAAAAACAACAGGTCTAATCCCGCCATGAAACAACCCGACTCTAACTTCCTCGCTTCAGAGTTTACCTCGTCCGCCACCCGAAATGCACCCATCGGGGTGATGGATTCCGGCGTCGGTGGGCTGACGATCCTGAATGAGCTAAGACAATTGCTCCCTCACGAGGACTTCGTGTTTATCGCTGATCAAGCCAATGTGCCATATGGTGAGCGAACGCTTGAAGAAGTTCAGGGATTTGTTGAAGGTATTGTAGCGACGCTGCTTCAGGGAGATTTTGTTGACGAGAACCCCCAGCCGATGAAGTTGATGGTTATCGCCTGTAACACGGCCAGCGCGGCAGCCTTACATCCCATACGAGAACTATTTCCACAGCTCAAATTCGTGGGCCTCGAACCGGCGGTCAAACCGGCGGCTGAGAATACGCAGTCACAAAAAATCGGCGTTATTGCTACCAAAGCAACCTTCCAGGGCACCCTGTACGCCAGCTTGATCAGCCGCTTTGCAACGGATGTTGATGTCTATAAACGCGCCTGCCCGGAATTCGTACAGTTGGTGGAGCGCGGTGGTCCATACACTGAAGAAGATCAAACAATGGTCTGTGACATTTTGTCGCCTCTCGTGGAAGAAGGTATCGACCAACTGGTGCTTGGCTGTACCCATTTTCCGTTTTTGACACCTCTTTTCCGCAAATGTGTCGGCGAGGATGTCGAAATTATCGACCCCAGCCCTGCCGTTGCTGCACAGGCCAGGCGAGTGCTGGCAAGTGCCGAGGCTCTCAGCGACCGTATCGAGCCGGGTACGACGGTTTTCGTTACAACAGGGAACATTGAGCATTTTGCCGAACAGGTACGGACCTTGACGGGTGAAACGAATCCCATAGTGCGGCAAGCGCAGTGGGTAGATAAGCGTCTGGTCATCCTATGAAGGTCCTGTGGATAACGCAGCGCAGTGAATTTCACCAACTTCAGGCACTGGCCGCCGCTCCCGCCGAATTAGATGTCACCATGCGGACCTCGCCCGGCGAAGCCGACCTCGCCCCGGCAGAGGTGCTCATCAGTGAATTTCATGGAATCATTAACAAACAACTGCTAAATCAGGCCCCCAATCTTCGTTTGATTTTGCGCATTGGTGCATCCACTCACGACATTGATCTGAAAGCCGCCGCCGCGCGGAATATTGTTGTATCGCGCCAGCCAGTATGGGGCAATATTATGGTGGCGGAGCACTGCCTGATGCTCATGTTGGCCCTTAGCAAACGCTTCAATGAAGCACAACAAGCAGCTCATGGACAGGCTGGTGTCCAACCCGCCCGGCGCACTGACGAAAACACGTTTAACTACAACTGGGCCAACCTGCAAGGCATCGGCGGCATTTACGAAAAAACGGTCGCGATCATTGGTATGGGAGATATTGGTACAGAACTGGCACGCCGTTTAAAGACATTTTTGCCCGCGGCGGTCCTGTATAATAAACGTACTCTGCTGCCCGACGCCCTTGAGGCTGAGTTGAGTGTCCAATTTGCTGATATGGATGCTTGTCTGAGTGAAGCCGATTTTGTGGTAACACTGCTGCCCTATTCCCCGCAGACAGACAAGCTGATTGATGAGAACAAATTAGCCTTGATGAAAAAAACGGCGTTTCTGGTTCAGGTGGGCAGTGGCAGCACCATCGACGATATTGCGCTGGCGAGACGTCTTGAGAACGGTCAAATTGCCGGGGCAGCCCTTGATACATTTGAGTACGAACCGCTGCCTGTCGACCATCCCTTGCTTCAGCTTGCTACAAGTCCTGAATGTAATGTCATTTTGACTCCCCACGTTGCCGCTGCAACAGTTGACTCAACCATCAGACGTCGTTATGAGTATAGTGAAGTGCTGCGCTTCTATAACAACGAGCCTCTCAAAAATCAAATTATATAGTTGCGCAGAATAATATCATTCTTGCCGAGCAGTAGGTATACTATGCTCGTCGTATTGTTAGAAGGAGATACTATGGCTACTGGACAACTGGGCGTTTTTTCACTCAAATTAACGTACTGCGCGGTTTGAGGCTACGGCAATCGTGCTGTCCGTGTGACAGATGAACTACTTGGTGAACGCAAACTGGAATATTTCATCAAGGATTATGAACTTATTCCCAGTGATGGGGGCAGGTTTGAATTCGAAGTGGATGGAAACCTGAAATTTTCGAAGAAACAGCAGGGACGTCATGCCGAACCGGGCGAGATCAAGACGATATTTACGAAACTGGTAGACGATTACATGCAAACGCACAACATCGTTCTGCCCGACGAAGACTAAAGTAAATCGCCTCCAGTGTGGGAGGCGGTTTTCATTTCTTTTCATCCTCCATCACTTTCAGCAGACGTTTGATTTCTTTGAGCTGCTTATCTTTGCTGTCCATCGTATCCACCGCCATTTTGAGGTCTCCAATGGCGGCATCCAGATTGCCGTAGCCATAGTAGGCCATCGCCCGGCTGTGCAGTATTTCGGGTCGAGTAGGGACATAGCGCTGTGCTTGTGAGAAATACTCTATCGCTTCCTCATGATTTTTATTGCGCATCGCTATCAAACCCCGCACAAAAAAGACCAGCCATTGATGACTATCGAGTTTCAAGGCATAGGCTAGATCTTTTTGAGCCTCTTCATCGCGCCGCATCAAGTGCAAGATTAACCCACGTGTCGCGTAGAGTTCGCCCAGATTTGGCGTATTCTCAATCGCATCATCAAGATCAACGAGAGCATCTTCATAATTCTCTTTTTCAAAAGCAGCGAGTCCCCGCTCTAAGTAGCGCTCCCACATGGCAAGTGGTCGCCCGGTCGAATAGCGAGTAGCCGGGGGTCTGGGAATTTCTTCGCGTCGCCAGAACATGCTTACAACTCCCGTATCTGATAGAGTGTGCCGTTGGCAAAGCCGCGCTTGCGATAATATTCACGTGTGCCAATCCCTGAAATCACCGCAAGACGCTCATAACCCGCGTCACGGGCAATCTCTACAGCCGTTTCGATCAACTTCGTACCAAGTCCAAGATGCTGAGCTTTGCCGTCCATTGACCGACCCATCCGCAGTGACTGCCCATAGACATGAACTTCGCGAATCATCGCCGCATTGGTCAGTTCAGGGGTTATCGGCTCTTCTTCTGGCAAAGACAATCGCAGGAAACCCGCAATGTCGTTTTCATCCGTGACATATTGCAGGAAGAGTTCCTCACCGATGCCGCCATCATAGCTCACAACATCCAGCCGCAGGTCGTTCATCGAGACTTCCTTGTTGCGAATTTCGCGGCTGCGAATTTCCTGACTGCGGATGCCTTCACGGACAAGATTTTTATCTACCAGTTCGCGGAAGTTGGTCTTTTTGTTGCCGACCACAATATCTGTTGATGGAATATCACGAATGACCCGTGTCAGTCGAACATAAGGTGGGGTCACACGAAAGACCTCAGTTAAGACCGTCAGGAGTTCATCTTGCGTATAGGGCCGCCAGTCGCCGCGCCGGTAATATTGCATGAGTTCCGCACTCTCAATGAGCGAACACGGATAGATTTTTAACTCATCCGGGCAAAAATCCCTATCGGTGAACATCTTGCGGTAGTCTTCAATGTCTGCTTCGGGAGACGACCCATACAAGTTGGGCATCCAGTGGGCATGGATTTTGAATCCGGCCTTTCGCAGCAAATGCACGGCACGGCGCGTGGCAGCAACATCATGTCCACGCTTGTTAAGGGTCAGCACCGCATCATTAAGGCTCTGGAAGCCAATCTGGACTTTGGTGCAGCCCAACCGGCGAATACGCAGTACTTCTTCCTCGCTGATATGATCGGGTCGTGTCTCGATAACCAAACCCACACAGCGGCAGCGGGCCGTTTCATTTTCCTCATGCGCCACTTCCAATTCGGACCATGTGGCAAATTCGGTAATCGGTGTTCGTTCAACCAGCCCCCCTGCAATGGCCTGCGCTTCTTCGCGGGAACGGTACATTTCACGGTCATAGATCGTTTGCACAACCTGATTGTAACTGCGGTCAAAAATCTCACCGTGAATCGTTGTATTTGTAATATTCATGTCAGGATGAAGCTGGGAAGTCTCGCGCAGTGCCGCCTTAACTTCCTCTGAGCGATTGATACCCTTACCAAAGTCGTGCAGTGCATCGAAAATCCGCTTGATAAACCAGATTTGATAAGTTTCGGGATAGAATGACCATGTGCCGCCCAGAATGATGATCTCGATTTTGGCGGTCGGATGACCTGTATTGTGTAGTGCTGTCAAGCGAGAGTGAGTCTGCAAGTAGGGGTCAAAAGCATTCAATTCTGCCCGCTGTGCGCCGGGTTCGTCCGATAGGTAACTCTTCGGCATCCGAATATCATTCGGACAAAAGATGCATTTTCCGGGGCAGGGAAACGGCTTGGTCAGTACCGTAACCGGCGTGACACCCGAAATCGTTCGGGTTGGTTTAAGGCGCAGCTTTGCCAGAATCGCCTGATCAAATGGCGGCAGCACATCCGTACCAGCATACTGGCGATAGGCGCGAATCAACTCATCGCGACGGAAGAACCCTTTGCCATCTTTGGGGTGACGACGCAGGATTTTATCCATAAATTTGTCGTCAAACGCATCGGCATCAATGATTTCTTCCAGTATCGCGATGAGTGGTTCGCGGTAATTGTCGATGTTGGTTTTGAAAGCCATAGTATCTACAGTAGTCTCACAGTTGTGTATATCTGTATTATAGCGGTTATGGTTGGCGGCTGTGAGGTTAATCTTTTGTGGGGTACTTGACAGGCATCAAATCTTCCTGTATTTTTAACTTAGTTAACGTTTGTTAAGTAAACAGGATCTAATGTCTTCAGACCGTGTGAACCGTCGTGATTTGATACTCAGTGTCGCTTCTGAACTATTTCGGGAGCGAGGTTATGATGC
The DNA here is from genome assembly GCA_022616515.1 of Chloroflexota bacterium. Lineage (GTDB taxonomy): Bacteria > Chloroflexota > Anaerolineae > Aggregatilineales > J027 > JAKEEQ01. The sequence goes on from JAKEEQ010000256.1 coordinate 16,882, forward strand.
CACGTCGGTGCGTGAAATTGCCGATGCGGTTGGTGTTACTGAGGCAGCACTCTATTACCATTTCAAGGGTGGCAAACGTGAACTGCTTGAGGCAGTCTTCGAATGCGAAATGCCCGATTTCAAAAGGGTTATTGAGACCTGCGCGGACAAGGAAACTTTTGCTGAGTTGACAGCCTGTCTCCTGAGGCAGTTCAAAGAAACGGGTCGAGAAACAATGGAGCGTTTTCGCTGGTTCCTCAGCGAATTTGCCAATCTTAATCCCGATGAGCGACGCATTTTTCAACAGCGGCATGTTGAATTCCAGAAAAACCTGGCTGCCCTGCTCGAACAATTCGTGGATGATCCGAGGGATGCTCGCTTTCTTGCTCTCGGCATCATGAGCCTGTTCATTGGCTACGGGCAGATTTTCTGGGCACTTGATCTTGAATCGGTGGTTGATGTTCAGCCAGAAGACGTCATCGGAACGATCATTAAATACATGAAGCTTTAGGGCTTCTCTTTTTTTGAGTGCTTAACTTAGTGAACGTTAAGTAAGTATATCAAGCAACAAAGGGAGAAACCTTCAGTGCAAAATACACCTGTCTACAAAAATCGCTGGATTGGTCTGCTGTTCATCTGTGTATCCTTGCTGGTGATCAGCATCGACAACACCATTCTCAACGTAGCCCTGCCAGCCATTTCTCGTGATCTTGGTGCATCATCAAGTGATTTACAATGGATCGTTGACGCCTACATTCTGGTGTTCGCCGCCTTACTCCTGACAATGGGTTCGGTCGGCGACCGTATTGGTCGCAAACGTATCTTGCAAATAGGTCTCGTCATCTTCGGAATTGGCTCTCTCTGGGCAGCGTTGGCTAATAGTACCGACATTTTGATTGCGGCACGTGGTTTTCTGGGGATTGGCGCAGCCATTATCATGCCTGCTACATTGTCTATCATTACTGCAACCTTCCCTCGCGAAGAACGTTCACAGGCTATCGCTATCTGGGCAGCCGTGTTCGGACTTGGCGTTGGCATTGGACCCGTAATGGGTGGCTGGCTGCTGGAAAGCTATGCATGGAATTCTGTCTTCTTCGTCAATCTTCCGGTAATTGCAACTGCATTGATCGGCGGCGCGATTTTCCTGGGCGAGTCGCGCGATGAAACCGCACCACGTTCTGACATTCCGGGCGTTCTACTCTCAATACCGGGACTGTTTGCGCTTGTCTACGGCATCATCGAAGCCGGTGTTGTTGGCTGGACAGAACCCAATGTGCTGGTTGCGTTTGGAGCAGCGGTGGTGCTGCTAGGGCTGTTTGCATGGTGGGAAAATCGCGCCCCTAATGCCATGCTACCGCTGTATTTCTTCCGCAACATGAGCTTTACCGGGGCCAATACCGCGATGGCACTGATCATGTTCAGTCTGTTTGGTTCCATCTTCTTCATGAGCCAGTACCTCCAGACCGTGCTGGGATATACCGCGCTGGAAGGCGGTATTCGTATCGTACCACTGGCCCTGACGATGGCTGTAACGTCTGCGCTGTCAGCCCAGATTACAAAACGTCTCGGTACAAAACGCACAGTGGCGCTGGGTATCCTTATCCTGTCAAGCGGTTTGTTTTACATGTCGGGGTTTGAGGTAAGCAGTACCTATGGCGACATCGTTGTCGGATTAATCATTATCGCTACAGGTATGGGGCTTGCCGTTAGCCCCGCTACGGACTCTATCATGGGTTCTGTGCCGCCCAACAAAGCTGGCGTTGGCTCAGCTATGAACGATACCACCCGTGAGCTGGGTGGTGCAATGGGAGTGGCTGTGCTTGGCACGATCATGAACTCCCGCTACATTGCTGATGTCGAAACACTGCGCCAGCAAATCCCAATACTGCCCGACGATGCCTTCTCTGGAATTTCAGACAGTATTCAGGCTGCACATATCATCGCGGCTGACCCGCGTGTGCCAGATTTCGCCAGAGAGGCGATCATTTCAACCGCTGATCAGGCTTTCGTGGCTGGTATGAATGAAGCGATGCTGATTGGCTCAGCCATCATGTTGTTTGCGGCAGTGGTAGCCTATGTCTTGCTCCCTAATCAAGTGCAACCGGCGGGACATGGCGTCCAAGATGAGTCTGGTCTGGAATTCCGTGATGCCGTTCCATCGCCCGCGCTGGGCGACTAGCCCGTATCCTATCGACTTGCCCCACTGCTTGGTGGGGTTTTGTTTTAGTACAGGTGTGGACTGTTGTAAGGCGTTAAATATTGTTCAGGTGCTGTTTAACAAAATTCCGGAACGCTGAAATATTCATTGGCTTGGTAAGGTAGGCATCGCAACCTGCCTCGCGGGCTTAAACTGTTGAACCAACGGCAGTAAACGCAATAATTTTATTATTGGGATCAAATGCCTTTACCGCTTCAATCACGTTTATGCCATCAAAATGAGGCATGTTGATGTCGGTAACAACAATATGCGGCTTGCGCGACTTAATGACTTCAAGGATTCGTTTACTGTCCAGCAAAACTCGGACTTCGTGTTGATCCCGCTCAAGCACTCTCTGGACAAGCCCTGCGTGCTCATCGTCATCCTCCACTAACAATACATTACGCCATAGGTCCGGCTCTCCCTTGAAGCCAATATATTAAAGTAAGATATGAATGCTCTTAAAGGTAGTTTCGTTCCCCAAATTTGCCCCTCAAAAAGCGGTGGCGAATTTCGTTCTGGTCGCTCATAATTGCCAGTAATATACTCAAGAGAGGAATGATTCATGCTGGCAATCGTCTTTTCCTGCGCACTGATTGGCCTCGAAGGCGAAATCATTGAGGTTCAAGTTGACTTTACAAGTACCGGACTGAGTAATTTTGCGGTGGTTGGATTACCCGACACGGCGGTTCAGGAAAGCCGGGAACGAGTACGAGCAGCCATCAAAAACAGCGGCATGCACTTTCCCAATAAACGCTATGTGGTCAATCTAGCCCCGGCGGATATTCGCAAAGAAGGGCCAGCCTATGATTTACCGATTGCTATCGGAGCATTGGCGGCCACCGATCAAGTGCCACTGGATACACTGCGCGATTCCATTTTCATCGGCGAATTATCACTGGATGGACGGGTTACCCATGTGCGCGGGGTACTGCCAATGGTCTACAAAGCATGGGTGGAGGGATTTGAGAAGGCATATGTGCCCGCTGAAGATGCTCCTCAAGCTTCTGTCGTGCCAGAGATTGAAATTATTCCCGTAGAAACATTGGGTGAATTGGTCGAACATCTCTACGATCTGCGCCCCATACCGCCCTTCCAACGCTCCGAACTTAAACCCGGCACTGATGAAGATACCATGCGTGGTCTGGTGGATTTTCAGGATGTAAAGGGACAGGAGCATGTCAAACGGGCACTGGAAATCGCAGCGGCAGGTTCGCACAATGCGCTGATGGTAGGGCCGCCGGGGGTCGGGAAAACACTACTGGCGCGGGCGTTGCCGGGTGTATTGCCCAAGATGGACATTGATGAGGCACTCGAAGTCACGCGCATTTACTCGGTAGCCGATCTGATGCCCACTGACATCCCCCTTATTTATACACGTCCGTTTCGCGCTCCACATCACACCATCAGCGAGGCCGGTCTCATCGGCGGCGGAAGCTATCCACGTCCCGGCGAAGTCAGCCTTGCCCATCGCGGCGTATTATTTCTGGATGAATTCACCGAATTTGGCAGTCGTACCCTTGAGGTACTGCGCCAGCCAATTGAAGATAAATTTGTTACCATCAGCCGGGCCAAAATCTCACTGACGTTTCCCGCCAATATCATGCTGATAGCCGCGATGAATCCCTGTCCCTGCGGTTATCTTGGCGACCCGGTCCATGAATGCACATGCAGCACCAACATGATCCGCAATTACCAGCAGAAAATCTCTGGCCCGCTGTTAGACCGCATCGATATTTACATCGATGTGCCGCGTGTGGATTATGAAAAACTCACCGACGAGCGACGCGGCGAACCATCGGGTGATGTTCGTGCCAGAGTCGAGGCGGCGCGTGACATCCAGCGCCAGCGATTTTCCGAATCCAGCCACCTGCATGCCAATACGGACATGGGTCCCAGCCAGATTCGCGATTTCTGCAAGATGACCCGCGAAGCCGAACAGCTTATCAACGCCACCCTGCGCCAGATGCAGCTCAGTGCCCGCGCCTATCATCGCATTTTGAAACTGGCCCGCACCATCGCCGACCTTGCCGAGCATGAGATCATCCAGATCAATGACATGGCCGAGGCGATACAGTACAGGCCACGACGGCTGGGAGTGTAAATTCATTAAAAAAGCCTAAAATTTGACACGAACAAGCTGGAAAGATTGATTTCATTTGTGTGCTCAAGCTTTTTATATTGGCAGTGAAGGTAGCCTAACTCAGAGATGTGTGCCAATTGCAACGACAATTTCAGACTTCGAGTATGCTATCACAAAGCGTAGGTTGCGCAGCTAAGTTTGGCAGATATACTGAGTCGATAACTGTCCAGTTCTTCACTCAAAAATTATTAACAAGGCGGTTTGAAATGAACAAAACACTACGTTACTTTTTGTATCTGATCTGCGGTGTTCAGACCTTTTTCGCCATCAGTTTCTTCCTGAGACTACCATTTGCTGTTGATTTGTGGCCTTTCGAAGGAACGACACCCTTGAGTTTTATCTTCCTGTCCTCCATCTTCGCGGCAGCAGCGGCTTCAACATTCTGGGCAGTCGCTTCGGGTAACCACGGTGCATTAGCAGGCATCGGCCTCGATTACGTTTTCATTCTTGTACCGTTTGCTATTCACGCATTTCAACTTGGCGCTAACCAGGACAATTCTTCATTAACAACGTTCGCGGTCGTATGTGTGCTGGGTGCTTTGTTTGGAATGGGGCTTCTGCTGGGCAGCATTCGTATACCAATCGAAGCCTCACCTCCCATGCCTACGCTTGTACGCTGGTCGTTTGTTGCCTTTATCATAGCCTTGCTCATTGTTGCGCTGAGTATGATCTTTAAAGAGCCAAACGTAATCCCCTGGGCGGTAACACCCGACTTATCAGTGTTGATTGGCTGGATATTCTTTGGCGCGGCAGCCTACTTTGCCTACTCTCTGCTGCGACCAAGTTGGTTTAATTCGGCGGGTCAATTGGTTGGATTCCTGGTCTACGATATAGTCCTGATTGAACCGTTTCTGTCTCGACTGCCAACCGTAGCATCAGAGCACCGTCTGAGCCTGATTATTTATACGACTGTTGTCATTTACAGCGGCCTGCTGGCAACCTACTATTTGTTCATCAATAATGCCACCCGCATATGGAAGCGCCCTCAGTTGGTGCCACAAAGCTAGAATATTCCAGACGTGTTCTAAGCAAATTAATCTTTCTACTAAGGCTATCATACTAGTCAGGAGATGAAATCGTGTCGAACAATATCACAAGTGAAGTCATATTTGAAGCTACTAACAAACATGACGAAGGCCAAGGAAAACCCCCTCAAATTAGTACTTCTGACACGAACAAATACTGCGCCTATTTTGAAAATGAATTTTCAGAGCAATTCATTTTTGTATATGACTATGATGAACACTCCGGCACACTCTGGCTTAGTAAGAAAGGGTGGGAAAATCCTATTTCAGTCGTTGATGGAAAAGCACAAAACGCAGGACTCAGACCATTTGAAAAAACGTGGCTTAAAGGTTGCTGGAACGTAATAACGGCTGTAGAAGAACGACGAAATCATATTCAAAAGCTCCTCAAAGAAGGCCCTGCCGTCTCTACCCCTTCCGTTTCATCCTCCCATGAAGAAACCCGGGCTTCTATGGGACATTTATACGATTTCCTAGCTACAACAGAATTCTCTCCTGATTGTACAAAGCAAGAGTTTGTAACTGGCTGGACAAATTTGATTGAAATGGGCAAACAACTTAAAAAAGAGAAAATGGTTGATCGGAAATAACCAACTACCCAGCTCCAAACAAACCAATAATTTGGTGAAGTTGAAACGGCAGATATGAGTTCTGCAAGTCGTTGATGAACGAGTTCACCCAAAGGGCCGTACCATTGACCAATATTGAACCGCTTCTTGCCCTTCTACGAAATGCTGACCGTAATGATCGCAGCGCAGCCGCGTTACAGTTGGGCAAGATAGGCCAGGGGAGCGCTGTTGACAGTTTGATTCAAGCGCTGTTTGCCGAAACTGATCTCAATGTTCAGGAAGACATTACATGGGCGCTGAATCAGCTAAAACAGGTCGCCGTGCCTGAATTGATTGCTTTCCTCAACAATGAATCCGATGAGATTCGGCATCGCGCCACCCATACTCTCGGCAAATTGAAATCGGTGCAAGCCACTAATGCCCTCATTACAGTCTTGCACGATACGTCACCAGCGGTTCGTTATAAGGCAACGGTGGCGTTGGGGCAAATTAAGGATGTAAGGGCTATCCCTGCTTTGATACAGGCCCTCGATGATCCTGTTATGGAAGTCAGTCAGGGGGCAAGCGATGCCCTCGTCGAGTTTGATACTGAAGCTGTGACATATCTGGTAGATGCTTTGCAGGTCTCATCTGAAACGATTCGGCCTCGTAGTGGACCTGACGGAGCTCGAGCGCCTGCTTCCGCGCGAAGGCTTTCA
>JAKEEQ010000257.1 GCA_022616515.1 Chloroflexota bacterium
CGGCCAATCTGTACTGGGCGTTGTGGCAGAAGCTGATGGTTCTACCCCTTCAAACGCTCGAAGACATTGTGAACATGGTCGGGATTCTGGATTGGGGGGCTAAAGTGCCGTTTACCGAAGCGTTGAAGCTGCGGATTGCCGGTGGTGCACCGGATGCGCCAATCCCAAACTTTGAGGACGTTTTTGCACCGAGTATGGAGGAATGGACCTTCCTTCGACCAAAAGCTGACTTGCAGCCAATTGACGTGGATAGCATCGCAAAAATCATCGAACCCGGCGGCATTCTGGCGCAGGTGATTGACGGCTACGAGAGCCGGGTATCACAAGTGGAAATGCTGCGACATGTTGCTGACGGATTTAATAACAGCCACCACTTGATGGTTGAAGCGCCGACCGGAACAGGCAAAAGCATTGCGTATGCTCTACCAGCGATCTATTGGGGAGTGCAAAATCGGGAACGTGTCGTAATTTCGACAGCCACTATTGCCCTACAGGACCAGCTCATTAAGAAGGACCTGCCGCTGCTGAAGGAAGTGCTCGACATTGATTTTGAGGCAACCGTTGCCAAAGGACGCAGCAATTATCTATGCCCGCGTCGTTTGGAAATGGTACACCGTCGCCAGCCAACTTCCGTTGAAGAACTTCGTGTGGTAGCCAAGATTCTGACGTGGCTGCTGGAAACTGATTCGGGTGACCGGAATGAAATTAGTCTGCGCGGACCCGGTGAAAATATCGCGTGGGGACGCCTTTCGGCGGAAGATGAGGGTTGTACCTTGACGCGCTGCTCGGAGCAGATGGAAGGGGCCTGCCCGTTTTATAAGGCCCGCAAACGCGCTGAAGCCGCGCATGTGGTAGTCGTAAATCACTCGCTGCTGCTGTCGGATGTCAACATCGGCAACCGGGTACTGCCCGAATATCGCTACGTGGTGATTGATGAGGCACATCACCTCGAAGATGCCGCCACCAACGGCCTTTCTATCCGCATCGACCGCAATGCGCTGCGCCGCCGGTTTGAAGACCTGGGCGATACCAGCCGGGGTTTACTTGGTACGCTGCTAGGGGCATTACGGGGCAATATAGAGCCTAAATATTATGACCAGATGGAAACCTACATTCGCATTGTGGTCAATGCCATCAGCAACATGTCCTATCACGTGGAAAATTACTTCCGGGCGCTGCTTAATTGTCTGGTGGAGGCGGGTGGACATCGCCCCAGCGACTACAACGCACAGATACGCATCACCGACCAGATACGACGCAATCCCGGCTGGGCACAGGTAGAACAAATGTGGGAGCCGTTGAGCGAGTTCACCAAAGTCATCAGCGAGGCAATGGAGGAAATCGCTAAAGGCACGAGCAGTTTTGACGACGATTCCATCCCTAACTACGATGACCTGTTGTCGAGCGTGCAAACCGCCTCACGCTACTTAAAAGAAACACACCACAACCTGAATAATTTCACGCTGCACCCCGAAGAAAATACCATCTACTGGTGCGAAATCGGGCAGTATGCGGAATGGTTGAGTATTCACGCCGCCCCACTGCATGTCGGGCCATTGATTGAGCAGCATCTCTGGAGCCAGAAGGACTGTGTGGTGTTGGCAAGTGCCACCCTGCGGACGGCAGGCTCGTTTGACTATGTGCGGGAACGTTTGTTTGCACATAATGACGACGTTACTGAACTAACGGTTGAAACGCCGTTTGATTACAAGGAGTCGGCGTTAATTTTCCTGCCGTCGGATATGCCGGAACCCAACGTGCGCCAGCGCTATCAGATGATGGTCGAACAGGGGATGATCGATCTGGCGAAAGCTATCAACGGGCGATTGCTCGGCCTCTTTACGAGTTATACGCAGCTTCGTGAGACAGCACAGGCTATAACCCCGATTCTTGCACAGCATGGCATCGCGGTATTAGATCAGGCCAGCGGCAGCAGCCGTGAAGCCCTCATCGAAGGATTTAAGGGTGCAGAGAAGGCCGTGCTCTTGGGAACACGTTCATTCTGGGAAGGGGTAGACCTGCCAGGGGATGATCTTCAGGCTGTGGCAATTGTGCGACTGCCGTTTGCCGTCCCCTCCGACCCGATTTTTTCGGCACGGTCGGAGCAGTTTGAAAACAGCTTTCTTGAATTTGCCGTCCCGGAGGCAATCTTGCGGTTTCGGCAGGGATTTGGTCGGCTCATTCGGCGTAAAACTGACCGAGGCATTGTCGTGATTTTTGACAGCCGGGTGATTTCCAAACGTTACGGTCAGATGTTCCTCGAAAGTTTGCCGGAATGTACCGTTCACAAAGCACCCTTGAGTCGGCTGCCGGAAGTCGCACGACAGTGGCTTGCACTTGATTAACTTGGCGTAGCGCGGGCGACGCGGGCGAGTTGTTCCATAAAAATGGTTAGACCGTCCGCATAGCCCTGCAAATAGTCTTGTGTAACCAGCTTTGCCATGTCGGCTGCGCCACTGGCGTTTAAATTGGTCACCCAGGGGCGGAAATCGCGCAGGGTAATGACCATCACCCCGTCGGCACGGGTCATCATGCCCCAGCACAATACTTTCTTTTCGTTATCATCTTTAGCGGTGATAAATCGTGTCAGTGACGACTCATCGGAGACACGCCCCACATTGCTAAAAACCTCGGTTCCTTTAAGCATGTCATTCAGTAGATCAATCTTGTCAGGGATGCTGCTCAGCCACGATTGCAGACGCCTGGGAACCGCCGACAGGATTTTGAGGGTCACCGTGCTCATGCTACCACCAGCCAGCGCCACTTCTTTATAGCGATACATCAACACATAAAACATACGCAGCATTTCGAGATAGCGCGTCCGGGAGTCGTTAAACATGTCCCACGCTTGTTTACGTTCGCGGCGCTGAGTCATGCGCTCAAACTCCATCAGCCAATTCCACGTTTCCTGATGCTGGGGGCTGATGGTGGTCCAGGGTGGCTGTGGTTTAAACGTCACCGGGAAAATCCGCTCCTTGGGATCGCTGTTGGTGGCATCAATCGGGATGAGAAATGCCGGGAATTCAGTGGGAATATTTTGCAGAGCTTCCAGCACTTCGCGGGCGGCTTTGCTCTGCCAGCGGTTGCCACTTTTTTCCAGATCATGCAATTTCTTAACGAGCTTTTGGGATGGCCGGTAATCCTGATTGTATTGAGAGCGATAGAGGATGAGCAGATCATTGACGGTAAGCCGCAGGTCGCCGCTGCGCTGCTTCAGCAAACGCCGTACTTCATCGAACTTTTCCAGTATGTCGAGGTGGACTTCTGCCGAAACTTCGTAAGATTTATTAACCATGCGCCGGATGTTCTTGGAGACATCACGGCGGGGAATTAGATCAATTTCCGGCGGATGAATACCCGGCAGTGCTACACCGGGATTGCCGTCCATGTCGCGTAGAAATGTGGTGGCGCGATTGGTCAGGATTTCGGCAACTGCCATGCCCCAGATGGCATCAAAGAAAATATGCGATTGGTCAAATACCATACTGTTATCAGTTTTGAAGAGAGTCAGGGCCTGGTCACCAATGCCACGCCGTCCCTGTCTTATTTCGGAGAGTGTCTGGCTGCTGTCCGCAGCGTCCCAGTTGATAATAATGGGTGCGGCTTTCAACATCTGAATGTTTTTCTTGATGTCAGGTGAAAGTTGTTTACGGGCTTGAGATTGAAACTGGCGGGGGATTTCGACCAGTATTTCGTCCGCCCCCTGACGTTTGCGCTCATACTTCGTATTGAGAATAGACTGCGCCAATGCCCGAATTGTCTGCATGTCGAGACGCTGTCCGCTGTGAACCACTGGAATGAGGAAGTACTTGTCACGATAGGCGATAGCTATCTGGCTGTCATTCAGCGCGATTGGCAGCCGAACATCACTGAAATCTTCAGGCTGCAAGGTTGCCAGTATCGACATCTGGTCCTGATAGGCAACGCGCAGGACTTTAAGCAGAGTCTGCTCGTTGTTATACATTGTATCGAGCGTTTTATTGGCCTGACGATCACGCACCCGCGAACCGAGAGCTTCAAAGATAAATGAGTGAAATGCCTGACGACGGTGCTCTAAATAAGACGTTCCGTTGGGGCTTAGATAGGGTCGAAGATTGACCCATTTGCCACTAAGGAGCGGGTACTGGATAGCCTCGCCGATGTCGCGCAGCATGATTCGCTCACGATATTCCTGTAACAGAAGTTCATCGTAAATGGTGATAAGCCAGCTTGCGGCCATAATCCAGGCGGCCAGTTGATCAACCTCGGAGACTTTCAACTTTTCTTTTTGGATTGCCCACTGCAAGCCGCGTGTTTCGCAGGCATGGCGACCTGTGTCTTCACGCAAGCCAAACTCCAGATAGTACTGCCAGGTGCCGTTGGGGAATGCTGACGCAGGATCCTTCCCGGCAGCCTGTAAAATTTTCTGATAGCCGTTGATTAAAATAGCGGGCGTGGTGTAGAAGGTCAGGTAGGTGGCCTTATCCAGAAAAGTGGACATGCCCTGTTTGAGCAGGCCCATCATCTGGCGAGTTTCATCACCGGATACCTGATTGCCTTTGATAGACGATAACTGAGAAAAAACCATCGCCACCACGTTCCCGGCAGGCATGATGCGCGAGACTTCGTTGGCAAGTTCCGTAATGTCGTCGAGATTCATGCGCGTCAATTCTTCAGTCTTGTTCTGCTGAAGCATTTGCATGATGGTGACCGCTGTTAGTTGGCGGGCATGTTCGAGGTCATTATTCCCCATACGACAAATCAACCACTTTTCAACCCTTGTGCAATAGTTGCATTGTATGGGGTGAACTTGCATCGCACAAGGTTCGACAGGACCCGTGACACGTAGTATTATGGACAGCGGGTATATGTGTAACGCCGGGAGCGACAGTGGATAACCTACTCATAGTATCGAGTTAAATGTACAAATGTGTACACTCTCGTTCGCACGGAGTCGCTCCGTACCGGTCAAACCACCGTGACCGCTATCCCGCACACTTCCTCACAAGGTGCTCAGGGATTATCTTTAACCCATCGGTACGGCGGTCTTGATTGGCTTCACGGTGAGCGTGGCTTGACCGCAAGGCAGATGACCCTTTCAGGTTTTACCCGCCGCAGGCTTTTGCAGCGGAACCGGCTACCCGTCGCATGTTAAAGGACGATGACGAGCTTAGCCTAAAAGGACATATCTGACAACATTTCAAAGGAACGTTTATGATACCGGGGCAACGAGTACATATTGTGGGCATCAGCGGCTTTGGGATGTCCGCCATTGCGCGTATTTTGTTCGAAACAGGCTATCAAGTGAGTGGATCGGATAAACAACTTTCACCTCTCTCAGAGGCACTATCCAGAGACGGCGCGACAGTCTACGTCGGACATGATGCCGGGAATATCGTTGGTGTGGAAATTGTCATCGCCAGCACGGCCATCACCGACGACAACATTGAACTTAAATCAGCCGAGGCGCTTGGTATCCCCATCATGCGGCGGCGCGAAGCGATTTCAATGATTACTGCCGGACATCGGGTAATTGCCGTCGCCGGGACGCATGGCAAAACGACCACGACCGCTTTACTGACACATGTACTTATTCAGGCCGGGCTTGATCCGACGTATATTGTCGGTGGCCTGATGCATAATACCTTCACCAACGCCGGAGTGGGGAAGGGCGAATTGTTCGTGATTGAGGCCGATGAATATGGGGATATGTTTCTTGGCCTAACGCCCAATATTGCCATTATTACCAACCTCGAATACGATCATCCCGATGTTTTCCCGAATATGAAAACCTTAGTCCACAGTTTCCGCCAGTTCATCAGTCAGCTTGAAGAACAGGGCATACTGGTTGCCAATGTGGACAATGCCGCCGTTGCTGCCTTTGCCAACAATCGACTGGTAGAGGGACTGCCGGTTGCCACATTTGGCATCAGAAATCGCCAGGCAGAATGGACCGCTACCAATATCGAGCCAACCGAAAAGGGCACCACAAGATTTATCCTCAAGCAGCGCAACTCGCCATTGGGGCAGGTCAACCTCAACCTGATGGGCGATTATAATGTGGAAAATGCACTGGCTGTTGCCATTGTCGCCCGCCAGCTCGGAGTACCTTTCACGAATATTGCCGACTCATTTGCGAGTTTCGGGGGCATTGGGCGGCGTGCCGAGATTTTATGGAAAATGCAGGGCGTAACAATGGTCAGTGATTATGCGCATCATCCAACCGCAATTCAGGCTAGCCTGAAGGCGTGGAGCCAGCATCCCGGTACACAGCGCTTGTGGGCCGTGTGGCAGCCCCACACCTATAACCGGCTGCGTGCATTGTCCGATGAATTTGCGGCGGCATTCACTGATGCTCACGAAGTGCTGGTGACAGATGTTTACTCGGTACGCGAAGCACCGGGCGAGGGTATTAAGGCGCAGGATATAGCGCAGATGATTCGTGAGTCCAGCGGCGCAAATTCCCGTTATTCCGGGAATCTCGATTTCACGACGCGGATTCTGGCGGACGAAGTACAGGCCGGAGATACCGTTGTTATCCTTAGTGCCGGGGACGCGCCGCAGATTGGGCAGAAACTGTTGAAGAAACTATCAGGACAATGAACCTCGAACAGATTGACGATCTCGTCATTCGCTACAATGAGCCACTCGCGAAATATACCGCCGCCCGACTCGGCGGCCCGGCGGATATACTTGTCATCGCCAAGTCTCATGAAGCGCTGATCCTCGCCGCTAGAACAGCACGCGACCATCAAATTCCCTGGCTTGTTCTGGGTGGGGGGACCAATGTTCTCATTTCCGACCGGGGATTTCGCGGACTGGTCATCATCAATCAGGTAAAAGAAGCGTCGATTGATGAGGAAAGTGGCGACGTTGCTGCCGATGCGGGAGTCAATTTATCCACACTGGCACGGCGCTGCATGGCGAAGGGTCTGAAGGGACTGGAATGGTGTGTGAGTGTGCCCGGTACGGTGGGCGGTGCGGTGGTGAATAATGCCGGGGCACATGGCTCGGATATGGCAAGTACCCTTTCTGAGATTTGTGTACTTGATTTAATGAACCCCGATTTTCTCCAATACTGGTTCGTGGACAAATTAAAATACGATTATCGGTCCAGTATTCTCAAAGGGAATCACGGGCGTTATCTCGTCCTTGAAGCTGTCATGCGGCTGGAACCGGGCCATGATCCCGAAGAACTAAAAGCCATTGCTGAAGAATTTGTCGCACATCGTAAACAAACTCAACCGCCGGGGGCCAGCCTTGGCAGTATTTTCAAGAATCCGCCGGGGGATTATGCTGGGCGGTTGATTGATGTGGCGGGTTTAAAAGGCCATCGGGTGGGCGGTGTGCAGGTCTCACCCCTGCACGGCAACTTTTTTTTGAACGATGACAGCGGAACTGCCACACAATACAGCCAGCTCATCGATACTATTCAGCAGACTGTGAGATCAAAAATGGATGTTGATCTGGAGATAGAAATTGAGCGGTTGGGGGAAGGTTTCAGTGAATAGTGATCTCATCCAGAAACAGCCGGTCATCATCTCCGCCGTCCACCAGATAACGCTCTCCGGTCACCGGGTCAAAAATCCCCACCGCAAGTTGATAGGTCCCTGCTTCAAGCTCACCGATGGGCAATGAATATGTCTCTGTGATGGTGGTTGGCAATAAATTCGCCGGGGGGAGCGCACCCAGAAACCAGTCGTTGATCTGGGCAATAGGTGGCTGCTCAGGATCATCATAGAGATGAATGAAAACTTTACCGTCAGCGGTCAATTCATGTTGAACAAACCACGATATGGTGAGTTCAATAGTTTCCTCGGTCTCCACCAGTTCCTCAATGCTGGCTAACATAACACCATTGCTGTCCGAACGGGCAAATTGATGACCGGGATTAGACAGCGGAACGCCCTCAAAATTGACCCCAAAAACCCAATAGTGATGCACCTCGTAGGCCCCGGTACTTGAAATACAGAAACGCCCGGTATCGGCGGAGAGCAATACTGGCACTTCAACCCAATGCCCGGCAATTTCGGGGATAATGTTTATCTGAGTGACATCCGGGGCACAGCCGATGTACAGGACCGTATGCTGGTTGGCATGAACACGCATGACAACAAGATACTGCTCGAATCTGGTAGCTGGTAGATCAAACTCCTCGCCACCGTTGATGACCCGCCCACCATCAGTGACGGTACAGGGTTCCTTTTCACAGGAGGCGTAAGGTAATTTGCGGACCAGCGTGTCGAACCCTGAAATGTCCTCATTATTGTGCCATACATAGTTGGCTTCAGTTTCACTATCGAGATCAGCAACATCAACTTCTGTTAGAAGCACCGCACTAGGATAGGCCGATTGGGGCTGGTGAACATTATTCGCCCCGGCTTCAATCATGTTCCAATCGGGTTTAGTGACAACCTGTGTACTGGTGGCGGATGCGGCGGTGTTTTGCGGCAGTGCAAACACGAACCGCTGCAATTCTTCGCCGAAGACATCAGCCTGAACCAGCAGGGGCAAACCCTGAATATCTGGATAAATAGCAAAATAATCCGGTTGCGCAGCGCTGAGATTTTCGTAGAGCGTGCCGGGTCCCTGTCGCCATGCCGGGGCATTGCCTTCGGTGGTCAGCCCAACAACATCGTAGGTCGTGCGATGACCCACATAGCGCATGACACCCACATCATGGACAGCAAGCACCGCATCTTCCGGCAAATTAGCATCAACCCAGCGGGCCATTGCTAGCTGCTGGTTACGAACCACCTCAATGTTGTCATGATAGCGGCGGGAATATTCCAGATTGGTGTAGAGCGCTGTGCCGATCATCAACATGACGAAACCTGCAATCAGCAGGCGATTTCTGAGAATGGCAACGACTCCCCAGCCTGCCAGCACAAACAGCAAAGCCATCAAGGGGATCTGGTAACGTTTAAAGTGCCAGAAGGCCGTATCAAGGGTAGCGACCACACCACTGATGCCGATTAACCACACGCCTAGCAGGGCAGGCAGGGTAATAGTGCGAGTGCGCAGGCTATTCCAGACACCAATTACGACCACCAGTACCGCCAGTATTGAGACGAGAGGCATAAAGTACAGGCCATCAACCTCACTGTAGCCCGTTAGCAACTCGCGCCATAGACGCAGCCACTGTTGCAGCACTGTGATGATACGCTCGTCAAAAGGTTGTAGAGTCTCATAAAGTATGGACTTGGCTTGATTGCCGGTAGCGGAGAGGCTGCCTGTTATCAGATAATTGATGATGGGCTGGATGCTCACGACGAGCATGGCAACCAGTAGGGGTGTGATGGCTTCACGCCATTGATGACGGCGGTTCAAGGCCATAACCACGCCAAGTGAGAGGGCGACAACGGCTCCTTCAGGTCGGGCAAGGGCAACGATGACGATAGCGGCGAGGGTGAGGCGGGTATTATTTCGATAGTAGGCATAAGCTGCCAGCAGAACGGCAAATGTGAAGCCAATGGTTTCCATGCCGCTCAGAGCCGCCCATATAAACGGTCCACCGGGTGCAAACCCCAATGCAAATCCTAATCCTATCCATTCATTTCCAGTTTCGGCAGCGACGAGTTTATAAATCAGCCACCCGCTCAGAATGAGGAAACCATAACCGAGCGCCACTGCCCAATAACCCAGAGCCAGCCCTTGAAATCCGATAAGATAGCCAACAGCAAGCAGCGGAGTATATAAAAAACTGGTTGCGCCCGATGTGGGCGGTTGACCGGGGTTGTAAGCATATGGATCGCCTGACGCCATCTGACGCGCATACTGGAAATGGATATAGGTGTCATCCAGCGGCATGAGCAGTGTATCGCCACTGGCTTCCAGTCCAAGTGATAGGTACCAGCCACACAGAACGCTAATCAGGACAACCAGCAGAAAAACTTTAAAGGTCTGGATATTCGTGGTCTTCGTAAACACGCCATCCCACTTCGGGTGTATTCATCTCGTCAAGTTGGCTTTGTGGAATTGCCATCATGGTCCCGGTAGTTTCGACGGCTACTGTGCCATCTGGCAACACCGCTTCGCCCTGCGCCACTACAACGCGCCCCCTATCTTTAGTAATCCAGCCCCGGAAATGGATAGGTGTGTTGAGCGGTACAGAGTTACGATAGCGCACTTCCATTTTGCCCGTGAAGAGCAAACGATTGGGGTCTTCCGGGGAAATGGCGGCGCGGCCCATTGTTTCATCAAGAATAGTTGCAATGATGCCACCATGCGCGATGCCGGGATACCCCTGATATTCATCTGGTAAACTGACAATGGCCTCAACGACATCCTCCCCGGTTGTGTAGAAGCGTATTCTCAGTCCCGCGACGTTCGCCACACCGCACACAAAACACATTTGGGCGTTGGGCTGCCGGATTCCTTCAATGTGATGATGGTGGTGTCGGTCTACAGCCATGCTCTCTCCATTCTGTTACAAAAACGCCCACAATTTTTATCAGTATCTGTGTAATGTTACAATAGCAGTTCTGGTCAACCCAAAAATGCAGGAATTATGTCGTACCTTTCTCATCACCAACTCCACCAGCCCCCATCATCGTCGCCCATGCGTTTTTCGGCGGCGCAGGCCGCTCTGGCGATGCTGGAGTTTTCGAGTATTGCACGGGGTATGCTGGCAGCGGATGCAATGGTCAAGCGAGCACAGGTGAAGGTTATCCATGCCGGGACCGTTCAACCGGGCAAATATCTGGTGCTGCTGGGTGGTGAAGTGGCGGAGGTCGAGGAAGCATTGGGGGCTGGCAAGGCAATGGCAGGCTCCACGTTGGAGGATCATGTGTGGCTGCCGGGGGTGCATAATGATGTTATCAATGCGTTACATAATGAAAACGAGCCTTCTGCACTCAATAGGCAGCTAGTTGAAGGGGATTCTGTTGGCATCGTAGAAACGCGAACGGCTCCAGCGGCAGTGCATGCCGGGGATATTGCCGTTAAAGGCGCTCAAATTCAGCTATTGAGCATTCGGCTGGCAGATGGATTGGGTGGCAAGGGTTTAACCATGCTGTGTGGGCAAGTGTCGGATGTAGAGGCGGCAATTGACCTTGTGAAGAAAAACATTGACGGGACGCTGTTGCTGGAGACGATTGTGATTTCACAGCTTCATCTGGATATGCTTGCCAATATTCTGAGAAGCACACGCTTTTTCCGTAAATAAAACGGTGACTGTCTGGTCACCGTCCACCATATCCCATCTAATTTTTCGAATTAGTTCGACATGCTTTTCTCAAGCACTTTTTCCACAGCCGACACAAGGTCTTTGGGGCCAAAGGGTTTGGTAACGTAGTCGTTTACCTTCGCGATATGCAGGCCAAGCACCTTATCAATACTCTGTGCTTTGGCAGTAATGATGATGACGGGCAGCTCTTTAGTGGAATCGTGTCCGCGAATTTGCTGGTAGACTTCCCAGCCGTCCATATCAGGCATCATCAGATCGAGCAGTACCAGATCTGGTTGAACCTGTTGAATCAAGTCAAGTCCCTCACGACCGCCGCTGGCCCCATGCACATCGTATTGAGCCTCGCCTGTTTCCGGGTCAGTCTTGCGAGACAAGATGAGTTTGACGAGGTCAATCATCTCCGGCTCATCTTCAATGCAAACAATTCTAACTCGTCTATTGTCAGCCATCCGCCTGATCGCTCCTGACTGTTTCATGAGGTATCCTTGACGATAGTGTACCATAGCTTCCTTTTGCCCGCTATACAGTAACATAACAATAACAAATATCCTATCAATCCCAGCCATGTCACCGTTGAAATCGCAGCACCAACATAAAACAGTGTTGGACGATATTCGAAGGTCACAATGTGTTCCCCAACAGGGATGCAAACGCCACGAAATGTCGTATTTGCCAGTAAAAGCTCCGCCCGTTTGCCTGAGACTGTAACGGTCCAGTCGTCATCATACTGGTCGGTCAGCACCAGGATGGCCGGTGTATCGGTCTCCACATTCAAACGAATTTCATTTGGTTTATAAACCTTGATGTCCACTGTCCCTGAACCTGATTCAATATTGCAGTCCGGTTCCTGCTCCAGCAGTACCATGTCACCGCGATCAACCTCACCTGCGCCGACCCGCTGGCGGGCGATTTCAGCGTCAGGTTCAATATCATAGGCATAGGACAAATAAGCACGGGGCAGGGGATTGGGATTCTGATAGAAGCGAATATCCCCTACCTGTGTCATGAACTCAAGGAATTGGGCGGTCGCCAGATTGTATTCTTCGATGGGTCGGGGAGAGACAACATACTGAATTCCAAATACCCGGTTGATGGCGCTGGCGGGTTCATAAATATTTGGCCCGGCTTCCTCTCTTAGCGCATCCCACCCAGCGGGCGAGATTGGATCATAGCCTTCAATGCTGTACAAACCAACAGCACTGGCTCCGTTGGTAATGCCCGATGGCGGTGGCATTCGCATGAGCCGTCCGAGGCTGTCTGCGGGCAGCACATCAGCTGTATCTTGCCACACCTGCGACAATTCGGCGCGTTGGGTTTCAATCAGCCTGCCTGACATCATCCAGACATCAAGGATGATGAGCAGGGCCAGCATTCCCAGACTTGCGTGGCGATTGAAGCGCAGCATGATAAATGCCACCGCTGTCCCTACCAAAACCGCCAGCACCTGCAAAATTTGGCTATCCTGAAATTGTTCTGCCTGTGTTCCGGAGGTATCAAATTTAAGTTGTGAAATGATAGCTGCTGCCAGCACAAAGGAGCACGCTACCAACAACAACTTTCGCCAGGGTTTTGTCTCATAGATGTAAGTCAGGCCAAGTCCCACATAACCCGCCAATCCGATGCTGGTCAGGATCAGGGCGCGTCCCGGTGCGCGAAATCCACGAGCAGGTGGAATGAGTGTGTACAGGATGTCATAGAGCAGGCCATCGCGACCGAGGCTGAATACAATGCCGAAGAGGATGAGGATGAGGAAAAACATCCCACGCCGCCACGGCACGATGAATAAAAATATCAGGGACAGTACACCACCATAAGCCGTCATCTCCTCATAAAATTCTTCGCCCCAATAAGCTGCGGTTGGATTGCCGAAGAAATCTGGAATGAAAATGGAAAGTAACTGTTCTGGCGGAACGGCATGCATGTTGGCAAATTCGCGAGAGTCCTCCAGGCCACGTGCCGTTTCTCCGGTGTAATCTATAACGGGCAGCCACAAAACCGCGCTGAGGAGTGCACCGAGAGTCGCCATCAAGACTAGCTGCCGTAGATTTAACAGCCAGCCTGACGGGATAAGGATAGTTTCATTCAGCAAGAGTAGTATCAGGGCAAGACCGGTAAGATAGGCAATCTGTGGGTGACCCGCCAGTACCATCAATCCGAGTGCCAAACCGCCCGGTATGGTGGAAGGCCAGCTACGCCGGGTTAAGGCATGTTTGTAGCCCGCCAGCACCCAGGGCATCCAGGCCAGCGCCAGCAGCATCGCGTAGTGCCCGATATAGATGCGCGAGGCGATAAAGCCGCCAAACCCAAAACTGAATCCCGCAACCACCGCCGCCAGCGGATGCACATCCCAGAAACGCACCAACCGGGCCATGCCCCATGCGGCAATGAACGAATGCAGGCCAATGATGAAGCCAACGCCCTGATAGATGTTGCCTTCTCCGAACAATAACAGCAACCAGTTGGGCGGATAGAACAGCCCATATTGCGGATTGCCCACGACGCTGTAGCCAAGGAATTGATGGGGATTCCACAGCGGGAGAGCACCCTGCTCTACATTGCGAACCAAGAATTGCAGCAGCGGGTAATGAATCTGAGCCAGATCGCTGCCGAAGAGTGCCTGATCTTCAAACCAGACCCGCCAGAAAAAGATAAATGTCAGCAGACCCAGAGTGACAGGGATGAACCCGCGCCGCTGTGCAAGTGTAGTTACCATAGATAATCCTTATTCATCGCCGCGCATTGTAGGGCAAGGGTCCGCAATTGTGAAGCCTATACGATGCCTGTATAATTGTGGCGACTGATATACTGTGAACTTTATGGAGAATGTACCTACATGCTTTTCAGAAAAAGTGTTGTATTTATTCTTACCCTCCTGCTGGTAGCAACTGTTGCACCTGTCCGTGCTCAGGATGGTGGATTGCCCGCTGACCAGCGGGCACTGTTAGAGATTGTTACTTCTGCGATTGAAAATTTCGGAACCCTGGACTCGTACCGCTATTCTGGCGAACAAACAACCGCTCAAACGATTGTGAGTGGCGAAGGTATCCGGGCAGTAACCATTAACCAGAGCACCACCCAGACCCTTTCCGGGGCCGTTGTGATTGATGGGGATAACGTTAACAGCAGCCAATCCGTATCTCAGGCCATCGAAAGTCGAGTCAACAATGCACAGGAGGCCCAATCATTTACGATGGATTTTGAGCTTGTCGCATTAGACGGCGAGATTTA